>QHYQ01000242.1 GCA_003224175.1 Acidobacteriota bacterium | reverse complement strand
TGTCGTTCACTTGTGTTGGGACAAGGGAGGTCGGCCTGTTAGGACTAATGGCTCGCCCGTCCTGGGGGAGGGGTTCTCATGACGAATAATCAGCGAGGCATGGGTTTGGTTCAAGTAATCTGGATTGTGGCCGGGGTCCTGGCAATTGTGACTGCCGCGTGGCACATGATAGGAAACATGCGCAACTCGTCCGTACGGTTCAACACCCCTACCAAGCTGTCCTGCTCACCAACGGCGCTGCGTATTTCGGCCATCTCAGCGGCTACGGCGGACAGTTTCCCGTTCTGACCGATGTGTATTACGTCGTGAGTCAGACAATTCCAGAAACCAAGCCCGGAGAAGCCAAGCAAGTTAACAACGTGCTCGTCAAAAGAGGCAAGGAACTGGACGAGCCAGATCGCATGTACCTGAATCCCAACCAGATTCTTTTCGTCGAGCCCGTGGGTCCAAACTCAAAGGTCGCTCAACTGATCGCTCAAGCGTCTCATTAGGCTTTGCCGGCTCCAAGCGAACGTCACCGAAGTTCAGTCGAAAAACCGATGAGTTGTAAAGCGCTGCCTACCTCTTGATCGCTGCCCCCAAAGCAGCTGAGCTCTCCACTCGCTACCTTGTTACTTGTGATCCTTTAGTGACTAGTCAGCAAAACTGGGCTCAGCCTGGGAGTCGACCCGTATACGTGGCTCGTGTATCAGACCGATTCTCTTGCGCACTCGAGATAACCGGATTCGCATGAAATGCCTCAGTAGAGATGATCATCGAGCGCGAGTATCGGAGTATCTGTTGGAAGGCCAGTCTGAAGGCGGAATCGGCGGCTTGTCGTGAAGCAAAGATGAAAGCTTAGGTCGTGCCCTTCCGTTCCTATTCACCAGATCGTGCGAAGTGCTCTGGACCGACGGATGTCACGGTCAGCAGTAAGGAGAGAGAGCCCCTCGACCAGAGCCGTAGCTCCGATTATGCGGTCCGCTGGATCTCTGGGATAAGATGCCGGAAGTCCAATGGCGCGCGCACACGCGCGGCCGGTAATCGGCAGGACAACGAACCGGGTCTCCACTTCCTGCAGGAAAGACTCTAGACTGATATCGAGGCGGACGCGGCCCTTACTAGCGAGAGTCGCCAGCTCCATGAGAGTGATATCGGAGATTGCCAAGCCGTCCGCATTCCTGCGGGCATCGTCGATTGCGGTCCTTGCCTTCCTGGAGATCTGATCTTGGTCAAACGCCAACCAGACGACAACGTGCGTATCGACGAGAATCACTTGAGCTCGCCCCACTCCTCCGCGGAAATCGCGGGCGAAACGACGTCGCCTGTAATCGCCCCCTTGCCAGCGAGGAAATTATAGATTTCGTCTTTGTCCGTATTGATGGGGACGAGCTTCGCTACCGGCTTCCCATGTTTAGTAATCACTACGGTTTCGTGCTTGGCCTGAACCTCATCCATGACCGCAAGACAATTTGCTTTGAAGGAACCCGCTGCCATCTTCTTCATTCTGCCACTCCTCAACTAACTATGGTCATTATATCATGGTCATATTGCCAGTACATGCGAGTGTCGGAGCGGCTGATGGGCCGGAAATATGACTTGACGGGAGTATATGGGCGCAACCCCCTAAAGTTGGCCCATCCTTCTGTAACGAAGTATTACTTTTAGAGGCGAGGATTTCAACGAGCCGACGAAGGAGAGAGAGCAAATAATCGCTCGCTGCGAGATTCAGTAGTGGCGGAATAAAGGAACGGTCTATTTCAAACGTGCCGGCGGGAGTTCGCCGTACTCGCGCGATTCTCAATGTCACACAGCCCTCGCGAGATCCGCCCTCCATGAGAAAGCGGAAATTCCTTTTCGCAATCTGAATCGGTTTTGCATTCGTACCCGTGTTTTCGTCCCTAACCTCAACGACTTCGGCGATGTAACGCGTATCCGAATTTTGTTTTTGAGACGGAAACGTTTAATCCCTTTTCGCGTTCCGATGGGATTGCCAGATACACGTCTGAGCTTTGCTGTTCGGGCTCAAAAAACGTCGCCAACGGCTTCGGCTCGGATGCAGCGTCGGAGCCTGGGATATCAAAAACCAGCCCATCCGGAAAAATGCCCTGGGCCTGGGATATCGCGAAATTCTCTTCCGACAGTGCCTCATGGCGAATCCGAAGATCCGCGAAACCCCAAGGACGAAAGTTAAGCGCCTGTAGTCGGAACTGGAACGTACCCTCGATAAAGCGATCTTGTGTCTGCAAGTGTTGTGGGGTCAGAAATGCCCCTTGGCCCAGATGACAGGTCGGAGTTGTCGCATGTTGTCGCCTCAAACTATCAACACGGTCTGGGCTATCAACACGGTCTGGGTCAAGTCAAAGGGGAATGCTGGTCGGAATGGGTTAGGACTCTTAGAACTTATTTCGAAGCTTAGTGTACAGGGCGCGAACCGAATTTCATTGTGCGGAAAAGACGGGAATCATAGAATTCCGCACTCGGAAGTCTCAATTGCAGGCTCCCGCTCCGGCAGGAACTCCCTCCGGGGGGAACTAGTAGCGCCACGGGAGGCCTGGGGGTCGCTCGCTTCATCACGTCACTCAGTTCTGATTGGCATAAAAGAATGTCACCGCACGGCACGAGGCTATATGTGTGGGTTTAAGCCGGCTGCAGCGCGGCGAGCGCGGTCCTTACATCAGCCGCATGGTCGAATGCCGGGTTCAATTGTAAGGTACGCTCCAGGTGAGCCCTAGCCTTGGCCTTTTCGTCGATCTTCTCGTAGGCCAAACCCAAGTGGTAATGGAACGACGGATCCGCTGGAGCGTTCTTGATTGCTTCCTCCAGAAGATCGATCGCCAGACTATAGATTCCCTTCTTGTAGTATGCCCAAGCCAGAGTATCGGCGACGCTAGGATTATCCGGGAGCTTCTGGCGAGCTGTCTGCGCCAAGGAGAGAGCCACGTCTGAATTCCCGCCGTGCTCCAGCATCAAGTAAGCCAAATTGTTGGAGGCTTGCGGGAAATCCGGATGCACCTGAAGCGTCTTCTGATAAAGCTCTTGTGCCTTTTGCCAATTGCCGCGCCGCTCCTCTACGGCGCCAGACAGAAAATAGGCCCTGGCGTCTTTGGGGTTACGCTGGATGGCTTCCTGTGCGCTGGCCACAGCTTTATCGGCGGCTCCTCGCGATGCGTAAACCTCTGAAAGAAGGAGCAGTGGGGCCGCGTCTGACTTGTTCAGTTCAGAAGCTTTTTGAAGAGCAGCTTCAGCTCTATCAAATTCCGGGGGTTTCTTGCTCAGAAGTAAGCTGGATTCAAGGATGTAGTAGCCACCGTTCTCTGGAGCTTTGGAGATCATTTCGGTAACTTTGGCCAGAGCTTTATCAAGCTGCTTCTCCGCCATAAGGACAGCAACTAAACCTTGAAGTGCCTGGGGCGCATTGGGCTCGATTGTTAGCGCTTGCTCGTAGAGCTTTTCAGAATCAGCGTGTCTCTTTTGTGACGCTCGGAGTTGGGCCATTCCAGTGAACCCAGCTGGATTATGCGGCGCGATTTCCATTGCCGTATTCAAGTCGACCTCCGCGCCGGTTTGGTCATGTTTAAATGCTTTCGCAGACGCACGCAGGACATAACCATCCGGGGCAGTAGGTCGTGCAGAAATAATCGCTTCGGCTGCATTGGCCACGTCTACCGGGTCCCCTTTTTTCAAGGCAACCGAAGCAAGCGCCATCTGCGCTTGAAGAAAACCGGGGTTGAGCCGCACAGTTTCCCGCCATTGCGCCTCTGCCTGCCCGGAATCGCCCGTCGCATTGAAGGCTAACCCAAGGTAATAATGGGCCATGACATTGCTCGGGTCGTTCTTGATCGCTGCCTGCAATTGGTCAAGGGCCTGTGCGGCGTGACCTTGCTGCACCAGAATCTGGTCGTGGGCGAGCAAACTTTGCTGATCCAAGGGGTTCGTTTTCAGAATCTCCGCGTTCACCTTGTCGGCATCGCCGAGGCGTCCTTGGAGGACAAGCAGCTGTACATAATTTTTCTTGACCTGAATATCCTTTGGATGCGCCTTATATAGGGACGCATATTCATCCAGCGCCTTGGGCAGGTCGCCGATCTGGAAGTAGACGTCGCCCAACAAGCGGTACGCTTCAGGCGAATCTTTCAGCTGGTCCTTCGCTTCTTTTGCGGCCTGCTCTGCCTGGGAGATCTGGTGTGAGGCCAAAAACAACCTACAAAGGACAATCCGCGGGCCGACGTTTTTAGGCTCTAGTTCAATAGCCTGCCGAAATTGTGCTTCAGCATCTGACCAGCGCTGTTGTCGAGCGTAAAAGGTTCCCAGTAATAGACGTGTAGGAATCGATTTGGGGTCAAGCGAAACCGCTTTCTTGAAACTCTCCTCAGCAGCAGCCGCGTCCTTAACCGACATTTGAAGGGCGGCCATGTTGACATAGGAAGGCGCTCGCTCCGGATTGAGATCTATCGCCGTCTGCATTTCGTTTAGAGACGCATCGGTCTGCTGGAGCTGCGCCAAGGCATTGGACCGGAGGATGTGTGCATCCACATTCTTGGGGTCCTTTTGAAGCACCAAGTCGGCGTGTTGCTGAGCTTGATCGAAGTGGCGAGCGGCCAGGAATAGATCGCCCAAATCAACCTGGGCCTTGAGGTTCTCAGGATCGAGCTCAATCGTTCGGGTCAATTCACGATACGCAGCCCTCCAATCGCGCAACTGTAAGGAGGTCCGAGCCAGTTGATAGTGGGCTTCAGCATACTTGGGGTCGATCTGAATTGCATTTTGGAACTGAATTGCGGCCGCGCGATAGTCCTGCTTCTGGAAGTACCGGGTTCCGCTCTCGAGATATTTCTGCTTGCGAACATTCGGATCGCGGGAGCAGCCGGCCAAAGCCACCACGGCTATGGTGGCTACCAAAAACCTTGAATAGGCATTTTTTTTCATGGCGACCTTCCTAAATGATTTTGGTACTCGCGACTTGCTCATCCGCAAATCCGAACGTCCGGCCAGCCCGTCATTGCTCTCGCGCAATCGAATTCTCAATGCAGCCAGCAACGTGCCCTAGAGCTCAATTCGGCACATACCGATCTAAGATAGGCAGAAATTTTTGGCTAAAGCTAACCGCTCTCGCTTCGGCGGTGGCCATGGTTTCCTCGCGACTTACCGGGGTGACAACGCGAACGAGCGCTCCGTCGGTACGATTCAGACGGATCGCATCAGCAACCAAGTAGTACTTGGCCCAATATTCACTCGCTTCCGCACGACCGTGTGACTGATACCAATAGAGCACGAACATATGGCTGTCGCCTTTTTCGAGCACGTACCGGTTCGCATCGACGGGAGGCCCACCGGGCCTTTCTATCCGCATTCGTCCCGATTCGATCGGGACCCAGCCGGATCCCGGAAGACAATTCTTCGGCGAGTGGATTGTGTCGCCAGTCCTCTGGCTAGGAAAGTAGGCCAGCAAATAATCGATGTACGGCTCTTTAGGCGACTCATAGATCCGTGATAGGAACTCGCCGGGACCAAGTACCGCCAAAACGGCGGGCGTGATCGCCTCGTTCCGTCCTTGCCACTGTCCTAGATTTAGAGGAAAAGAGGACAGCGGAGCATGCGATGGCAACGGTTCGGGGCGATTTTGCGCGCGGAGAAAAACTGCCGCGCACACCAAGACACCCAGCACCGGGAGGAATCGCAACCAAGAACCCATCAGTTCGCCTCTTTCACTCTTACTGACGACGTTCGCAGGATTTTAAATGTCCAATGCAAAACGAAGAGCATAGCCAACGAAAGAACGAAGATGATCCAGCCGGAAAAAGTGTGAAAGAAGCCCTCCCCTTTTTGGGGATCCCAATACTGCACCACAAGCCCAGTTCCCATGATCCGCAGGCCATTAGCTATAACTGCTATGGGAATCGCGGCGATAACCAAAGCGGCTTTCCAAAGATTTCGGGTCTCTGCGAAGTACCCATAAATGACCGCCAGAGCGGTTAGTGATACAAGTGAGCGAATTCCACTGCATGCCTCGACGACCTCAAGACTCATCACAGGCAACTGGATGACATTGCCTTCGCGGAGGACCGGCACTCCCAAGATGCCCAGGAACGAGGTGGCCAAACGTGAAGCGAGAAATTGTAAGGGAAAAGCAATTTCGTTGAAGACGATTACGGGAACAGGAATCATCAAGAAAAGAACTGCCCAGGGAAACAGAAGAGCTCGAAAGTATCGCCAGCCGGCGAAATAAATTATTATTCCCGCCAGAAGAAGCACCAACGAGGAACGCGATAGAAAGAGCTCTGCCCCAAGGACCCCGACAATTAAGACCATCAGTGCTCCCATGATCACGAATAAGCCTAGCCAGTTTGGCGCTAGAGGCAGCTTCGCGAGCTTTTTCCTTTTCTGCCAAACAACAAAAAACGAAAAGATCGGTATGATGAAACCGTGGGAGAAGTCAGGATTGTTCAACCAATTGAGCACCAATTTAGTCAAAATACTGTGGTAGAGAAATCCTATAAGCACCAAAAGAAAAAAGCCTTGCAATAGCCACGTGTGACGCGCTGACGTATCTCCCCCACTGCTATCGAGCGCAATATCTTGAAGGTAGGTTGTAGGTTCGGGCACAGGCGTAGTCCAGAATCGTGCTCTCAGAAGGGGTGCAATCCTCTTTCCACTGTGAGTTTAAATCGATAGGGCCCTCTTCTATCCGCTTGATCACGGCCGAATGAACAGATAACTAGTTTCTTTGCAAACATTTAGTGAACTACAACCTAGGTATGACGCGATGTGGAGGTTTGCCTCCCGCTGCCTTCCTGTGCACATACAAGAGAGGATGGGGTTGGGCAGAATAGCGAAGAGTTTTGCCACAAAATGGAATAGAGCCGGACTAGAGCCTCCTTGAGAGCTAGGTACTCGATCTCGCCTGGGCCTCTAACTATATGAAAGTACGATGGCTTGCTCAGCGTTTATCTTGCAATAACCTCCAAATTCCATGGCATCCCTCTTGCACCTTCTTTCTTTGGCCGAATCGGCCTTAGACCTTCATCCCGACGGGTGTCGCAATGGCGAGTACCGCAGCACCGGCCAACGGAAAGATCGCTGCCGTGAGCCAGACTTCCAGAATGTTTGATCGGCCTCTCATCATGAGGCCGCAACCTATTATTCGCATACTCCACGGTTACTTTCCGGCGCGGACGGTGCTGCTGGCACTATCGGAACTCCTAATAATGTTCGCGGCATTGATTGCCGCCACGTATGTGCGGTTCAGGCAAGAAAGTACGCTCCTGCTCTTCTACGAGAACGGTTGGGTGCGCATCGCGATCGTGTGCGTGGTTTGCCTACTCTGTCTGCACTATTACGACCTGTACGATTCCGTCATCCTTGCCAGCGGCCGCGCAGTCTTCATACGGCAGGTTCAAGTTGTAGGAACGACCTGCATCATCCTGGCCGTAGTCTATTATCTCTACCCATCGATCCAGATCCGCACCGGCCTATTCGTCCCTGCGGTTCTATTCATGGGCGCTTGCCTGGTAGGCTGGCGAAAACTCTTCTCATTGGTCAACTCCTCCCCGGCACTTGCAGACAGGACCGCGCTTTTAGGTGCCGGACCGCTGGCCTTGTCCTTAGCGAAGGAAATCAACAATCGTCCCGAACTCGGATTTCGATTTATCGGTTTTGTGGCCAATGATGACGAATCCTTACCTGGCTTGAACGGGTTCTCTCACCTAGGAGACCCAGAAGAAATCGGCGATATCGTTGCCGGCGAGCGGATTGATCGACTCATTGTTGCAATGGGCAATCGTCGCGGAAAGCTCCCCGTCGAGCAATTACTCGAACTTAAAGCGCGGGGACTATTGGTGGAGGATGGATCCGAGTTCTATGAACGCCTGATCGGCAAAATTCCGCTCGAGTCACTGAGGCCGAGCCAGCTTGTGTTCGGACCGGGTTTCTTTGTTACCGGTGCTTTGCTGTTTTACAAACGCGTCTCCTCGATCCTGCTCTCCCTAATTTGCCTAATTCCAGCTCTACCTTTAATGGGTCTGACCGCTCTGGCGATCTGGTTCGATTCTGGTGCCCCTGTCCTGTTCCGGCAGAAGCGAGTTGGCAAGGGCGGAGAGGTCTTCACGCTTTACAAATTCCGTTCCATGAGGATTCAGGGCAACGGCAATGCCAATGGAAACGGAAAGATACAACCCGCCCAAGATGGGGATGAACGCTGCACTCGCGTAGGTCGCTGGATCCGGCGTCTGCGGATAGACGAGCTCCCGCAACTCTATAACGTTCTTCGTGGCGATATGCATTTCGTCGGACCCCGACCGTTTATGGTGGAGGAAGAGGAACAGTTGTCGCGGCAGATACCCTTCTATAAGTACCGTTGGATAACAAAACCCGGGGCTACTGGATGGGCACAAATCCATCGACCGTACTGTGCAACTTTGGAAGATAACCAGGACAAGCTGTCCTACGACCTTTTCTATATCAAGCACATGTCAGTTGGTCTTGATCTGCTGATTCTATTTCAGACGGTAAAGATCCTACTCTGGCGTCGAGGAGCACGCTAGGACGAGCCAATGATCTTTTTAGAATACACGTTCTGGATCTGCCTCGCGCTGATCACGTACGTGTATCTGTTATATCCTGTCGTCCTTTTCGTTTCTTATGCCGTCGCGCAGATTCGCCGTGACTGGTGTTATCTGCATGGCCGAAGAAACCGACGAGTAGCACGTGCCGATAACCAGCAACTGCCTGCAGTCAGCTTTGTGATTGCCGCATACAACGAGGAATCCGTTCTACGAAATAAAATAGCCAACCTTCAAGCGCTCGATTATCCGCAGGAAAAACTGGAAGTCATCATTGTCTCCGACGGATCAACCGACGGGACCAATGAGATTCTTCGTTCAGCGGAAACTTATCGTTTCAGAGTGTTCGTTCTAGAGCAGCGCCGAGGAAAAGCCAATGCGCTCAACCATGGCTGCGCAAAGGCGCACCATGAGGTTCTGATTTTCTCGGACGCATCGACCCTCTTTGCTCCCGATGCTGTTCGACATCTGGTGCGACACTTCGCCGATCCAGAAGTTGGCGTGGTCTGCGGATCGCTACAGTTCGAGGGAACTGAGGAATCGAAGCAAACCGATGGCGTCTACTGGAAATACGAAAGCATGCTGCGCTTGATGGAAGCTCGATTGGGAGCGACGCTGACGGCTAGCGGTGCAATCTACGCATTGCGTCGAACCTGTTATCAGCCGCTCCCACCGGATTCCATCATCGAGGACTTCCTGGTCCCCATGAACGCCCGCGTGCAGGGCTTCCGCGTGATCTACGATCCCGAGGCAGTCGGCTCGGAATTCGCTGCTGCTACTGTGGCCGAAGAATTCACGCGCAGAGTGCGCCTCGCAGTAGGCAGCTTTCACGCCCTGAGAGACTTCCTGCATGTTCCCTTGCGCGGATTTACGATGTTCGCCTTCGTTTCGCATAAGTTGTTGCGCTGGTTGGTGCCTTTTTTTCTTATCACGATACTCGTCAGCAACGCCCTTTTGATAAATCGCTCGTACTATGGCGTCCTGTTGGTTGGTCAGGTGTCCTTTTATCTGTGGGCCTCATTGGGATACCTATTTCGGAAGCGAATGCAGGGTGTGCGGTTTGCACTAGTTGGTTACTTTCTGTTGGCCATGAACCTCGCATTTCTCGTTGGGTTCTTCCGTAATCTCGCCGGGCGACAGGAGGTCACGTGGCAACGAGTGAACTGAGCCTTTCGGTGAAACTAGTGTTCAAGACGGTTGTACAGGGGCTTTCACTCGTCATCACGCTGCCGTTTGCGGTCTTGGCGGGATTCGGCAACTTTTCTCTCATGTTTACGATGTTCGCCCATTTTTTCGCGCTCCTACCTGGTTTGCCGGGAGACTACCTTCGAGTCGCATATTACGTGTTGACGTTGCGCAGATGCTCACTCTACAGCCGAATATCCTTCGGAAGTTTCTTCGCTCAGAGTTCTGCCACGGTAGGCAACGGTGTTTACATTGGCGGCTACTGCGTGTTGGCTGGCTGCGACATTGGTGACAGGACTCAGATCGCAACCCACGTTCAGATCTTGGGCGGCCGACACCAGCATGCGCGTGGAACCGATGGGCGCATTATGGGAGCCAACGAGGACGAATTTGAGCACATTGTTATAGGCGCTGACTGCTGGATTGGTGCCTCGGCAATTCTCATGGCAGACATTGGTTCAGGGACGACCATTGGCGCAGGAGCTGTAGTCACTCGTCCAATACCTACAAGGGTTGTCGCGGTTGGTAACCCGGCACGCACGCTCGAGCGGGTGATACGGTGAGTGCAGGAGCGCTAGTCAAGCCAACGGCTCGCGAATCGGCACCAATGCTTGCCCGTTATTCGCGTACACCTAGCAACCCTATCCCGGTCCTCCTCATGGTTCGCGAGCTGGGTATCGGCGGTTGCGAGCGTGACCTCACAAAAATAGCAATAGGATTGGACCGTAACCGATTTGAGCCCCATATCGCATGTCTATCACCTGACGGACCTAGGTCTAGCGAGCTCCGCGCCGCGCGAGTACCGATTATCGCCTTACCGACTCGTTCTCTGATTTCCCGATCAGCTCTTGAGGGGGCCAGAATCTTAGGACGGTACATCAGAAAACATCGAATCCAGATCGCCCATGCCTTTGACGCCCCGATGGAATTCATTGGTTTGCCAGTGTGTCGAGTCTATCGCGTACCGGCCGTTATCAAGAGCCACCTTTGGTATCGCGACATGACGCAGCGGCGCTACCGACTGCTTTTTGCGATAACGGACAGAATGGTTGACGCAATCGTAGTAAATTCCGAAGCAGCTCAGACGGATCTTGCGAACTACGGCGTACCCGTAGCTAAGACCTTTCTATGCCAAAACGGTGTCGATACCACTGTGTTTCGACCGAGCCAGAACGAAACACCTATGGAGGTCGTGCAGGATGTCTCCCTGGTGATTGGCTGCGTTTGTGCAGTTCGCCAGGAAAAGCGTTTGGACCTCCTCATGAAAGCGTTTGCGCGTGTTCAAAGGCTTCGCCCAGGAATGAAATTGCTCTTGGTGGGGAGTGGACCTATTCAGTCAGAAATCGAAAGGCTGAGAACAGAATTGGGGTTGGCCGCCGTTTGCCAAATGGAGCCGACGCGAGAGGACGTCGCCTCATGCATGCGAAGCATTCATATATTTGTCCAGGCTTCTGACTCGGAGAGTTTTCCTAATGCCCTTCTTGAGGCGATGGCGTGCGGTTGCTGTGTCGTTGCATCGCGGGTCGGCGGTATCCCCGAGTTGGTTACGGACCAGCATGATGGCCTTCTTTTCGCATCCGGTAATCTAGACGACTTGATTCAAAAGCTGACTTCGGTCGTTAAAGACGATGGTCTGCGCCGTTCCCTTGCCGCCCAGGCCGTTAAGACGGCCGCCGAGCAGTTTCCGATCGAAAAGACGGTTGAGCGGACGCAATTGCTTTATGAATCCATATTGGCGCGCAAATGTAAGCGAAGAGAGAAGCCCGCAGGACAGAACACCGAACCGGTCGTGAGTAACGGTTGAAAAGCTACCGAATGGGATGGCCCAGAGTGACAATTGATGGTGAACTCGCCCTACCGTCGCGAGCCGAATGGTCCGCCGTTCGACCCGGGAAACCCTCTTCCGCCCCGAAGAGGGTACGCATATTGGATTTCATGGAGACCGCCTCGGTTAGCGGTCCCGCGAAGAACGTCATTGCGTTTGCACAACGTGTTGGTCAGACGAACTCACCACTGCGAGTGAATATTGCGATAGCTACATTTCACCGCAGCAATTCACCTGCGTCGAACGAGTTTACAGCCGCATGCCAACAAGCTGGGCTTGATGTCCATTTGATTCGGGAGCGATTTCTCTTTGACGCCGCCGTAATCCCGGCGATTCTCAGGCTCATAGCAGCTTACGATCCCGACATCGTGCAGACCCACAGCGTAAAGTCACACTTTCTGATGCGATTGAGTGGAATGCACCTGTATCGTCGTTGGATAGCCTTTCACCACGGATACACGAGGACGAGTCTGAAGAACCGCCTTTACAACCGACTCGATCGAATGTCGCTCCCGCTGGCAACAAGGGTGGTGACGGTCTGTCATCCATTCGCCTCGGCGCTGGAAGGAATTGGCGTAAGCCCAGAACGCATTGTCATTCGACACAATTCGGTTAGGGCATTCTCGCCCTCGACTGATGATCGAGTTGCTCAATTGCGTCGCACGCTTGGAATTTCGACTGGAACAACCGTGTTGCTGACGGTCGGGCGATTGTCGAGCGAAAAAGGCCAATGCGATCTCATGCAAGCAATGCAACTGCTCCGCAACCGCAAATTGCGCCTGATTATTGTTGGCGACGGCCCGGATAGGCAAAAACTCAAGGATGCAGCACGAACCTTGACTCTAGCAGATTCCATCACGTTTGCCGGCCATCAGAAAGACGTCACGCCCTACTATACTTTGGCCGATCTCATGGTGCTGCCATCGCACACAGAGGGATCACCGAACTGCCTATTGGAAGCAATGGCCGCAGGGCTCCCGATCGTCGCCACAGCAGTCGGAGGAGTACCTGAAATCGTCAGTGCCAAAAACGCAGCAGTCCTGGTTGAGAGTGGGAATCCCGCTGCATTGGCTGGAGCGATCGCCCGCCTGCTTGATGATGAGAGTCTGCGATCCCAAATCTCCACTGCTGCTCGAAGCACGGCGTCGGCGTATTCACCAGAGTCCTATTGCGCCGCCATGTTGTCCCTGTATAGCGATTGTTTGGCTGAAGTCCCTCCACACGCATTGAGCTTGGCCCTTGATCGATACCAAGCCTCCACAGCCTCCACAGAGAGGAACGGCGCGGTCGCAGAATAACCAGATGCGAATACTATTCGTGTCCACTAACTTGCCCATTCCGACGAACAATGGTCGGGCCATTCGCAGCCTCTCGATTATTGGGGGACTCGTGTCATGCGGCCATGAAGTCACATTTCTATCGTTTGCAGGCAAGAGTCGTCCAGAAATGCTCTATCCGCTTTCTTCCTACTGCCGTGAAATCGATCTATTGGAGTGGGAACTGACAAGCTTTTCACAGGACTCAGACTATTTGGGCCGGATAGGTTCTTTGGTGAGGCGCAAGGCATATTCACTCGAGCGCTTTCGTTGTGAACCAATGCGGTTGCGTATTGAACAACATCTGAGAGCGACTCCATTCGATCTCCTCGTGTGCGACTCGTTATATTCGCTTTTGAACGTTCCCCAAACAGAAATCCCTATCGCACTCAACTGCCATAACGTTGAACACGTCATATTCAAGCGATACTCCAGCATGGAGACGAATCTCATCAGGAAGTGTTACGCCGCAGTCGAGGCTCACTTATTGCAAGACGCTGAGCAGCACGGTTGCCGCCGTGCAACACTTGCGATGGTTTGTTCAAGTTATGATCGTGACCTCTTGCGCCGGCTGAACGCAGATCTTCCCATATTTGTCATCCCCAACTCAGTGGACACTGATTTGTTCTGTCCGCAACCAGACATCGCTCGAGGCACTAAGGTTCTGACGCTTCTCTTTCAGGGAGGCATGGATTGGTATCCTAACCAGGACGCTGTCGAGTTTTTTGCCCACGCTATCTTGCCCTTGGTACGTGCGGAATGTCCGGAGGTTAAGTTCGTTGTGGCGGGCCGAAACCCGCCAGCTTACCTTGTCGATAAATTGAGCGCGAGTAACGGCGTCGAATTCACCGGCACGGTTCCTGACATGCGCCCATATCTTTCAGCGGCGGCGGTTGTTGTTGTGCCACTGCGATTTGGCAGCGGCACCCGGATCAAAATCCTAGAAGCATGTGCTGCGGGCAAACCGGTCGTGTCGACGAGCATTGGCGCAGAAGGTCTCGAGCTTGAAAACGGAAAAGACATCAGTGTCGCGGATAGTCCAGAAGAGTTCGCTCACGCCGTTGTCGCTTTGCTGCGAGATCCTGAAAGGCGTGAGGCGATCGGCAGATCAGCACGTTCCTCAATTGTTCAACGCTATAGCCATGCAGTTGTGAGGAATAATCTGGAAGAAGTTGTTTCCAATTTTGAGAAACAGAATTCATTGGTCGAATCCATTCAGTGATGTCCCAGAGAACGCTCTCAGAAAAGGAACTCGGCTTCGGTCTGGCGTACCCTGCGCCTACTACCCGTCGCCAAGGGCCAATCGCCCACACCTTCGTCGAGGAGGATGCTCGTCAGCCTCTGATGACGGGGGCGTATGTGGGTCTTTTGCTTTTCTATTTTATTTACTTTTTCCGACCTGAGGAATTCATCCCAGGATTAGCAGTGCTGCCGCTCGCAAAAATTGCCGGTGGTTTAACCGCTTTTGCCCTGCTGGGGACAATCCTATCCGGGCGAGTTCGTTTGAATACAGAGATCAAGTTACTCCTCGCCCTATTTATGGACCTCTGCCTTTGCATTCCCAGTTCATTATGGCCTGGTGGCAGTTTCCGTCTAGTGATCGTCGGTTTTTCGAAGACCGTTCTGGCCGTGATCGTCACGTTTTGGGTACTGAGCACTCTCGGACGTTTGCGAACCCTAATCATATTGCAAACATGCGCGATGCTCATTATGGCGTTGCTCGCGCTTAGCCGACGACCGGAAGCTGAGCGAATGTTCGGGGTCGGAAATATGTTCCGCGATCCGAACGACTTCACCTTAAATCTATGCATTATCCTGCCGTTCTGCGTCGCGCTGCTGTTGTCCAGCCGGGCTTGGCCTTTGAAGTTATTCTGGACCTCCGCCATGGGAGTCACGTTGTTTGCGATTGTGTCAACTTACTCGCGCGGTGGATTTCTAGCGCTTGCGGCGGTTCTCTTGGTTATTTGGCGTCGATTCGGGGGCAACTTCCGGACCGCGCTCGTTCTGCTGGTTCTAATTGGCTCTCTGGCGACCGCGGCAGTGCTCGTCGTGGGCAAGTCTTCATACTTCGACCGTATGAGTACGATCGCTGATCCCCAGGCGGACAGCAGCGGTTCTGCCTCGATTCATCAACAGTTACTCATCAGAAGTCTGGACGTGACATTGCAGCACCCGTTCTTTGGAGTTGGTCCAGGCCAGTTCGCGCAAATATCTGGCTCATGGCGCGTGACTCATAACTCGTACACCCAGCTCAGCTCGGAAGCGGGCGTTCCGGCTTTACTCATATTCTTTCTCTTGATCCGGCGCACTTTCAGAAATTTGCGGATGCTCCGCAACGAACACAAGGGCTCGCAAACATGGTATCTGGCTCGAGCTCTTGATTGTGCGATGATCACCTACCTAGTCGGCGCGTTCTTTCTAAGTACCGCTTACTGGCTCGTTCCTTACTTATTGGTTACATACGCCTCGGCACTTCTGAGAATTTCAAAAGACGGCAACGCTAAGAGTTTCGGGAGTCAGTGTGGCATTTGACGCGGCGGCTTAACGTGATTGGCGTCGGGAATCGTTCCTAAGGCAAAGCTCCAAAATGTTCAGATTCGGAATCTATACGAGGGATCAATACAATCGGGCCAGGGCGCACAATCCTCAGTTGCGCTCCGGAATCTCTTACGGTCTCCTGGAGATTGGCGACAACCCAACAGATGAAGAGGTCCGGGCCTTCGAAGAAGTTAACGCCACGATACAACGGTCGAACGGAACTTTTCGCAAGACTTTTCGGCAGAGGTTCGACAATGTAGACGTAGCAACAACAAGAATTCTCAAAGCGCTATATCGAGCCGACTCCGAACTTCGCGTTCAGGACCGAGCAGCGTCGGACTGTTTGACATCCAGTCAGTGGGCTGGGCGATTGTTCCATGATTTTCCGCACACCGAATTTGAAGCTTCTGACGCGCTGCTGTACCTGTTAAGGCTTTCGCTTGCGAGCGGCGAAACATATATTGTGGAACCTGACGGACAACCACTGCAATATATCAAGCCCCCATTCGTAGTTACTCTCTCCCATCGTGAAGCATTTAGGTATCCCGTGAATCATCTCGTCGCCGCACGTGCCAGATGGCGCTTTCGGCGATTGGCAGTACCTCAAAACTGGATGCAATCGTACGGAGGTGAAGGGTATCGAGTGGACAAGCTCTGCTGCATACATCCTGAGGCGCGGTCGTTAAGCAAGAGAGATCCTCGTTTTCAAATCTGTTTGCGGTCCGCCTTTGACGCGACAACCAGTGTCGATGTCTTCAGAACAATGAACATTCTGAATAGAGATTATTTTTCCGCAGAGCAGTTAATTCAGGCTGCCCAGGCTGCCTTTCAGAGCGTTAAACCAGGAGGCATTTGGATCGTTGGTCGAACTCTTGAAAGTGATCTTAGCAATCACGTGAGCTTTTTGAAGCGGCATGAAAAGGGATGGGAGGTGATTGAACGCATTGGCAGCGGCTCCGAAATCGAGGAATTGGCATGCCGAGCCACAGGTGGACCTGAACATAACCAGAAGTCATTAAAGAGCCCACAAGGGTCAAGTTCGCACCGGATGTACACGACGAGCACGACACTATGACACGTCTACTCTATATCTTGCCTGGGCTCGTTCCTCCCGACCCGAATGTGGAGCGCGACAAGTTTACATACTTGTCCAAAATCGCCGAGGGAGAAATCTTGTTGCCGGTCTGGTGGAATTCACCCAAGAAAGCCTCTCCGTTTCTGCAGGAGACGTTTCCCATTTATCGTGTCGGCAAATTTCGGTATCACTTGTTTCTCTTCCATCGATTCCCAATTGGGTTCCGCCGACTTGCGGCATTCCTCTTCTATATTCGTCGCGGCCTGCAGCTCCATCGCGAAAGAAAGTTTGACGTTATCGTGGCGTACGGCACAAATAGGCCCGGAATCGCTGGAGCCCTTCTGAAGTGGATCACCGGTGCAAAACTGATTGTCGAAGTACCCGGAGTACCTGAAGATGCGTTTCGATACGATGCACCTAATGCGAGATTTCGCGCTGGCGTCAGACACTTCTTTGCGGACCAGTTGCTTCTCATTGTGGGGCGAATGGCTGATTCCGTTAAGCTCTTGTATCCCTCGCAGTTGCGTAAATATCCGCGTTTACAAGCAATAAAGGCCGCCGTCTTCCATGACTTCGTGCCGGTACGCACGATCGACACTCTAGACGCTGACGAACCATTCATTCTCTTGGTCGGCTATCCCTGGTACACCAAGGGCGTAGATGTGTTGATCCGAGCGTTCAAGTCGATCGCGGATCAGTTTCCAAACTATAAGCTTAAACTCCTCGGTTATTACCCAGATCGCGCAGATTTGAACACTCTCGCCGCTAGTTGTCCGCAGATTGAATTTGTGCCGGCGGGTCCGGCTTACGAAGCGATCGGCGCCTGCTCCATCTATGTCTTGGCATCACGAACGGAGTCCATGGGACGTGTTCTGCTGGAGGCCATGGCTGCCCGAAAGCCTATTATTGCCTCTGCCGTGGGCGGCGTTCCGTACTACATCGCGAACAATATCAACGGATTGTTGTTTCACTCCGAAAACATCGGAGAACTCGCCCGCAACCTTGTAACTCTGCTGAGTAGTCAGTCCTTACGCAATCGGCTCTCGCAGAAGGGATACGAAAGGGTGACCGCTGAATTCGATGAACGAGCTTACGTCCGATCCTTCCGGAGAATGCTGCACGCGCTCAAGGACGACTCGTGTGGAAGCACTACCGGTGGGACGATTGCTGATTGCGTGACAGATATCTTGAAATAAGTGTCAGCGCCTCAAATGAGGCTATCTCTGGTGGGTCCGCTGACAACTCAGAACGCCTCCCTCCAAATTCTGGTTGTACCCTTGATCGCTGCGGTAGCCGTCTCGTCGGCGGCAGCAGAAAAGGATACTCCCATTCTAATTAGTGGTAAGCATTTGCCATTTAGGTGAAATGGTACTGCTCGAGCTAGGCTCAAGACCTGCGCTTTCAATAGCTTAGCTGAGTACCCGCAGGCGTCCATTGGGTGCTGATTTGCTTGTAAGGTGGTGGCATCGCTTACGAAAATAAGCGACTGATGGCTTTTCTCTCTGGCTCCGCCCCGGGGGCGAATCGATCGCCTTTGCTGGGCTGGAGAAGCCGCCAAAACCATAGACTTCCAAGGTTATTGCTCGGTTCCGGAGGACTCACTCGAATGATGCTGCTCTAAAGCCATCGAACGGCTCGAGCATCCAGATCACTATGGAAAGAACCAGGGCACTTTGTATTTTCCCGACGCTACTCGGGGGCAAAACCGCGACCGCTACGATTATCAAAGCTCTTAATAGAGTGCGGGATCTTGAAGCTACCTACGTTCTGGTCGACACGGAAGATTATCAGAGATTGCCCGCACCTTGGTGGACCCCGCCCACGAATTTCGGCCGCGTACGATACATGGCGAGAAAAAAGGCGAGCAAGTTATTGGGCCAAAAATTTGATCTCTTATTCGTCAGGACTTGGGAATTGGTTGTCGCCTTCTCTGATATCGCTAAGTGCGTCCCAGCTGCCGCTCTGTTCGACGCAACCCCGGCCACACTCGAGGCAGAGTTCCGTAACAGACCTTTCAAAATATGGCAACGAGCCCTCGCATATTCAGTCTATCATCGCGCGTTTGCAAAGGCGGCGCGCCAGTTTGATTTCTTCCTCCCGAAGGGATCAGATTGCGCTGATTCGCTCGAATATGATTATAAAATTCCCAGAGAGCGTTGTTTTCTTACCCTTGCTCCCCAATCAATCGACTCCTGGACTCCCACCGCGAGGACCTATACATCTCCCGCCCGACTGCTATTTGTCGCAAATAACTTTGCCTTAAAAGGCGGCGACTTTTTGCTTCGTCTCTATGGGAATCACCTAGCCAATAAATGCACTTTGACGATCGCCTCAAATGACCCAGCGGTTGCGGCGAGATTCTTACCGCCTGGCGTAACGTGGCTTCGCGGCAAAAGCCGAGAGCAACTACTAGAAATCTACCGCCAGAGCGACCTTTTCGTTTTCCCCACTCAGCAGGACTTCGTACCTGAAGCCGTGGCAGAGGCTCTGGCGACGGGCCTGCCATGTTTAGTAAACGATCTCAGGGGTATCCGAGATCTCGTGAAAGACGGTGAAACGGGATTTGTCTTTCCACGAAACTCTCCAGTAGAAGCATGGGCAGATCGCATACAGCGCCTAATTGCGGACCATGGCGAACTTGCTCGAATGTCGGCGTCCGCGCGCGCTTTTGCTGCAGAGATGCTAAATCAAGATCGCTTCGACAATTTGATTGCCCACGTAGTCGATCGGCTCCGGTCGGATGTTGCGAAACAAGCGGCTCGCGGTAGGGTGGTCGCATGACTGCGTTGCCTTCAGGCGACACTCTGGACCGATCTATGGCCCAGGCCGTGGCCTGGAATGCCGCCGCCAGATGGTCATCGCAGATTTTAAGCTGGACCTCGACCATTGTCGTCGCCCGGATTCTGACGCCGTATGACTACGGACTGGTCGGAATGGCCGGCTTGTACCTCTGCTTAGCCACATTGATAAGCCAGACCGGAATAGGTCAGGCTGTCATTACGTTCCGAGACTTGGGACGGCAACAAATAGCTGAGCTGAACACGGTTGCGTTGCTTATCGGCTCGGGCCTTGTCGGGGTTTCCTGTTTATTGGCGCTTCCAATTGCGCGCTTCTTTTCTACTCCACCGATTCGCGGCGTCATCATCGTCGCGAGTGTCTCTTACATCCTGAATGGGTTTCAAGTGGTTCCCCAGGCCTTGCTGCAGAAAGAATTGCGCTTTAAGCTGCTTGCTTCCATCGAAACGGCACGGGTTGCCTGCCAAATCATTGTTTCGGTCGTCCTCGCTTGGCTCAATTTCCGCTACTGGAGTTTGATATTCGGCACGCTGTCCGGTGGCCTCACCGTAACGGTTTTGACGCTATATTTCAGACGCCACGAATTTGCGATTCCGCGGTTTACACGATTGCGGCGGGAACTGACGCTCGGCCGTCATGCCATGGCCGGCGCGCTTGCCTGGTATGTTTACGACAACGCGGATTTCGGCGTTGCGGGCCGCGTGCTCGGGGGGGTGCCGTTAGGCAACTACACGGTTGCCTGGCAGATCGCGTCTACCCCAGTTGGGCAAATTGCCAATCTGCTCACAGGCGTAATGCCGGCATTTTTTTCTGCCGTACAGAACAATAAGGCTGAACTGCGCCGTTATTTCCTTCGTATCAGCGAAGCTCTATCGTTGGCAACACTCCCTACGAGTGTCGGCATCGCTCTCACCGCCGATTATCTCGTTCCGCTTGTGCTGGGCGCGAAATGGCAGGGCGCTGTTGGTCCACTTCGGTTGCTCGGAATTTTTATTGCAGTTCGATGTCTTGCCGAAGTTCCTCCGAAGCTCTTAAATGCAATTGGCGACACCCGCTTCACAATGTGGGCCACAATTGCTTCGGCCATCGTCATGCCCTTTTCGTTTCTGATCGGCAGCCGCTGGGGAGCAATTGGAATCGCAGCCGGATGGGTTATCGCTTATCCGCCGGCGATGGTTCCGACCTACTACAGGGCATTCCGGAAAACTGAAACTCGAGTGAAAGAATATGTCTCCACGATAATGCCGGCGCTCAGCGCGTCCCTCATTATGGCCGCAGTAGTTCTCGTGATTCGCGCGATTGCCCCCGTAGATTCGCATTCGGTCGCGCATGTTTCCGTGTTGGTGATCGCCGGAATCCTTTCGTATGTGGGCGCACTTTTCGTTCTCTTTCGGCGACGAATGACTCGCGTAATCAGTGTGGCCCGGTCCATGCGTCGAGGAAGGCAGCACACGAGCCTAATATCATTACAGGAACCGGAATGCGTGAAATACATCTCTTGCCTTTACCCGTGACTCAAGATGGATCATATTTCAGTTAGTGTAGTCATTCCCGCTTACAACAGCGAGGCTTTCCTCAGAACTGCCATTGAAAGCGCTCTGACCCAGACGCTCCGGCCCGCGGAAGTTCTGGTCGTGGATGACGGCTCAAAAGATGGCAGTTTTAAGCTTGCATCGTCATATGGCCCGCCTGTAATAGCCCTGACAAAGCGGAACGGAGGACCCGCCTCAGCTCGAAACTATGGTGTACATGTGTCACGCGGTGAATGGATTGGGTTCCTCGACGCCGACGATGCGTGGCTGCCACATAAACTTGAGAGACAGGCAGGACTGATTGACTCCGGTGTTGGACTGGTGCACAGCAAAGCGCGTGGAGGCCCCCTTTCCGTACCAGATGAACTCACGTTCGACCAGCTTTGGAGTCGAAATGTAATTGTAAATTCCACAGCTCTGGTTCGGCGCGCAGCGTTCTTTCAAACCGGCGGTTTTGACCCTGATCCAAGCCTGATTGGAGTCGAAGACTACAATCTTTGGCTGCGAATTGTGGCCGCCGGTTGGAGGATCCGCGGTTTCCCTGAAGAACTTTGTTTCTACAGCCCCGATTCCAATAGCCTCTCCCGTCAGACCTTGCGTTTTGCATCTGCCAGTTTCGCCAATGTAAGAAAGTTGGCCGCGCAGCTGCAATTGAGTCATGAACAGCTCTGGGAAAAGGAATTATTGCTCTGCGACGAATTTGGGTTTAGCTGCTTGTCTGTGCGGGATATGCAGAATGCGCGAAAGTTCTTGTGGGAAGGTTTAGGCCGACGATTTACGGCGAAACGCTTAAGCGGGCTAGCTGCGACTTACGTACCTAAGAGAGTTTTGGATTGGCGGTGCTTCGTAATCAGTCGCTGGTCGAAGGAGAGTTGTCGCCCCATTTTGGCCCGAAGGAGCACAGAAAGAACCAGATCGGTTGCGACCTCCAAACCGTGAACTTCCTTAGGGCGACATTCTATTGGCCATTACGCCATTTAACATAGTCAAAGCTCCAGCGGTACTGCTGGCTAAAGTTCTTGCCGCTCCAGCTGATGCCCTCGCTCGTGGGGTCATTCACGCCAGAGGCCCAAATCGCGTCACCCTCGAGCTGATATTGTTGTAGTCCTGTGAACCGGTAAAGCCAGGCATACATCGGAGCAATAAGCAAATTCAAAGCCTGGAGGTCGGCACCGCCAGTAACTACCGGTATACCAGCGTCGTACTGGAGCAAGTTATAGGGGAAATACCCGTTGGTACCAGCCCACGGGAGCCACTCGTTCGTCCAGAGATGATCAGCCAGCGCTTTTACTGCATCGGGAACACGCGAGTCGCTTTGGTTTCCGGTCTTTGGATCCATATAGTACTCGATCAATGCCTGGGCTATAAGGCCGTCCATGAACGCCTGCTCAAAACCTGTTGTCAGGTTTCCAACTGTGGCCACGCCATTCGCAGCTCGGTCAGCATCGCCTAAACAATGCGTCGCTAATTGTTGGACCTGCGCTAGCGTAGAAGTCCCTCCGCCCGCATCATAATCGAGACGCTTCGCCCCGAGCGCATAGCAGGCTTCCCTACTGTTAACCACTTCAAAGAAGCCATTAATCCCAGCCAATAATGCAGTTTTTGCATTTGAAACTGTGTGCAGGTCTGAGCAGGATGTGCTATTTCCATTGCTTACGCAGTCGAAATAGAGCCCGTGAGGAAATACCCAATAGCCGGGCACGTTGCCATTCGTTGCGGCAATATACTGATGATAAAGTGAATTAGAACGATTGGCACCGACGTTCCAATAAGGCCGGTTGTTTGTATACATCCCTATCTGATAATAGACTGACTGACCATCATAGAAATGAATGCACTCAGAATACGCATAAGAGCACGGACCCCCGTTTCGTTGCAGACCATTGCGGTAGTTTCCGTCTCCATAGGTCGTCATGTGACTCTGCCAAAGGGCAAGATTCGGAATTGCGGCCTCGCTCGACGGGCTGCCCGATGGGAACGATGGCACCTTGACGCTCATTCGCCAAGTGGCGTTATGCGTAGTGCTCGTGCTCGTCGTAGCTGTTACGGCGAGCGTATAATTTCCAACCGGTGTAGTGCCGCCTACGTTGGTTAGGATTTCGAATTCAACTGCACCGTTGCCCCCCATACCAGACATCGTTAGCGTGTCATCTGGTGTCGTTGTTGTACTGACGTGACCAGTGAGGCTCCCATTGTCTTGCTGATCGGGCCAGTGGACTCTGGAGTTAGGCGGAATGCCGCTTACCACAAAACTTACACTTGGCGTCGAACTCGCTCCTATCGTGGGTCCGTAGTAAACCCCGACAATGGCCCCATAGCCCTGTACTACGTTGTGGGGCCCGGAAGGCTGAATAAAGAAGTCGAGTGTTCCAAGGGGAGGAGCTGCGGACGAAAACGTATCGGCGCAGCAGCCTTTAGTATCTGCGTCCGTGGCGATCAGATAATCTCGAGGAACTCCAGCGCTGATCCCTCGCGAAATCACAAAATACTGGAAATTCGATGCGGGTTGCAGACTCGTAATGGTCACCGAATGCGAAGTCACTCCGGTAAGGTCTTGCTCTGTCGTGCAAGTGTCAACCGCATAAGTGTTATTGCTATAGCAAACTCTGCTTGTAGCCGCGACGTTGGTAGTCCAGGTAATTGTTTCCGATGTGGAAGAAACTGATGTGGCGGTGACACTGGAGATTCTTGGCCGACTGGAACTCTTTACGACCAAAGTCACGCCCTGGGCGGCGATATAGGAGGCACCATCTGCGACTCGAATCGTAAACGCAAAATCTCCCGCGACCGCAGGCGTGCCGGAGACAATGCATAACCCCGCTGGCGTATGATTTGGCGTAACCTCTGAAATCGACATTCCCGAGGGGAAGGAGCCAGATATTACTGAACACCTGTATGGTGCGGAGCCGCCGGAAATATTAAGGACCCCCACTCCGTTGGCCGTTCCGTTTTGCGAGTTATAACCGACTCCTTGCAAAGCAGGTGGAATTAGGGGCGCGGACAAGGCTAAAAGAGAAGGATCGACGGTCAAGCTCAAGCTGGTTGTAACTGAACTCGGCGGAGATGCCGAGTCAGTGGCCTGTACCCTAAATCTGTATTGACCGGCTGCGGCCGGAATGCCGCCAACGTTGCCGTTCGGACTGAGGCTCACACCACCCGGCAATTGCCCGCTGATGAGCTGCCAAGTTATGGGCGAGGTACCTCCCTTCACGACAAGCGTCGCAGTATAAGCCATTCCGCTGGAAGCATTGGCCAGTGAACTCGTGGCTATTGAGAGCGGCAGGGGATCCACGGTTGTCGCTGTACGAGTGGCAACGCCAGCGCACGAAATCAAACTGAGGTGCAAAAACCCTATAGAGAACAGGCAGAGCACTTTGAGACACGATACAAGACAACGACGCTTGAATTGTAACTCATTGGCTTCAGGGAATGTGGCTGAAAGGAAGGGAGACCACTGGCCAGACCGCCATTTTTAGGACAGTCTACCGCCATTTTTAGGACAGTCTTAGGACAGATAACAAGGGTCGTTAAACCAATCAAAGTCGCTGGCTCCAGGGCGAATGAGCTTTGATTCAATGAGCTGCGGGTCCCCCAGACACAGTCCCAGCTGAGGACAACTGATACAGCCATTCTGGGGAAAGCGAATGCTGCTGTGCGGCAGGAACTGGCCTGCTTCGATATGATGGACCGTGGTCTCAAAATAGCCAGGAGCCAGGGAGTAGAACAAAGAGGAAGTTTTTTGCCACTTTTATGCCCGGCAGGGACTCATCTCTCAATCAATAAGAAGACTTGTCGTACTTGATCCCTAGATAACACCAACAACTCAAAGGGATTAGCCTCGTGAACACGCGTCAATGTCCCGGGTGGCATCCGCATTGCTCTTTCCCACATGAACTTATCGCCTTTGAAGGAACGCAGAATCTCACTTTGCATGCAAATGGCATCCTTAACCAGAGTTACGCCCCGATCGGACGATAGTCGCTTCTTACTGGGGCAGACCAACAGCCCGGCGATGCAGGCACTGGAGCGGATGGTCGCCAAGCTCGCCCCGACGAACATTCCTCTGCTGCTAACTGGGGAGAGCGGCACGGGAAAGGAGATCCTCGCACAACAAATTCATCAACTATCTTTGAAGGGAAGGCAGCCGCTTGTTAAGGTGATTTGCGCTTTTCTATCCGCTGAATCCTTATCCGCTCACTTTAACGAGCGCAGCAACGGCGATGGACAGGCGGGCACCTTATTCCTCAAAGAGATTAGCGAACTCGACCATTCAAGCCAGCGAAACCTTCTGCACTCGCTACCCTCGTCGGACATGAGTATTACCGAAGGCTTTAACGGACAGAGATTGATTTCCTCGACCACCCGAAACTTGGAAGAAGAAGTGAGGGCCGGTCGATTCCGCGCTGACCTTTATTACCAAATTAGTGCCGTGAGCCTGCCTATTCCTTCTTTGCGCCAGCGAAAAGAGGACATTCCGGCGTTTGCCGAGTTATTCCTGGTGAAGTACTCGACTCTTTTGGGCCGCCCACGTCCGCACCTTGACGCGCAAGATTTCGCCTTTTTGCAGGGCTTCCCCTGGCCGGGAAATATTCGGGAACTCGAAAATATGCTGAGGCAGATTGTGGTTCTAAATGACTCCAAAGCTGTTCTTTCGCAACTCGCCGTACAGATGAACGAGTCTCCCTCTACCGTGACTTTCGGCAAGGCCTCTCCCTTGAAAACGGCCGCACGGGCGGCTTCTCATCGAACTGAACGACAGTTGATTCTAGAGACTTTGGCCAGAACCCGTTGGAATCGAAAGCGCGCGGCTCAGGAGCTGCAAATCAGTTACAAGTCACTGCTCTACAAGCTCAAGCAGATCCGTACCGACACCGAAGAGCAGGAAAAAGTATAAGCAAGAGGTCCAACCAAGATGAGTGGAATGAGACAACTAGATTTCGACGACTATCTCGAGATTTTTAGGCGGCGATGGTGGTTGGTGACTGTTCTCGCCTTGATAGGTACCGGAGCAGGCTACGGGTTAGCCCATTTCCTGCCGAAGCGCTACACATCCCAGACTCTGGTACTTGTGGAACAACCGACCGTCCCTGGGGATTATGTGAAACCTGTAATTACTCAGGACGTGAACCAACGCTTGGCAACGATGCAGCAACAGATCTTGAGCCGCACGCGTTTAGAACCTGTCATTCAGCAGTTTGGCTTATTTCCCGAGGACATCAAGCAACTCTCTATGGAGGACTTAGTACAACGTCTGCGCGAAGCAATCAGTGTTACACCCATCCGTGCCATGAGTGGAACGGAAGGCCGACAGCTTCCGGGGTTTAATATTAGTGTGGTCTACGATGACGCTCGCCTGGCCCAGCAGATTTGCTCCACGATCACCTCAATGTTTATGGAAGAAAATCTGAAGCTGCGGCAGCAACTCTCTGAACAAACGACGCAATTCCTAAGCAAGCAGCTCGAAGATGCTAAAGCAAGACTCGACGAGCAAGATTCCAAGTTGGCGGCTTTTAAGCGCCTGCATATCGGCTCTCTTCCTGACGAGAGTAATACGAATCTCAACATTCTCACCGGGCTCACCACACAGCTCGATGCCGTAACCCAGGCACTTGGCCGCGCCCAGCAAGATAAGACCTATGCCGAGTCCCTGCTGGCACAGCAGATCGAAACCTGGCAATCCTCTCAGGTTGGACAAAACCCGGAGACGCTTGGACAACAGCTCACCGCGCGGGAATTGCAGCTTTCAGACTTGCAGTCCAAGTACACAGATGACCATCCGGACGTCATTAAGGCGAAGAATGATGTCGAAACTCTGAAGAAGAAAATTGCCGAGAATGAAGCCAAGGGCAACGCTCCAAAATCTGACAAGTCTGTTAAGACGGCGGCAGAACCGCCACAGATTCAGAATCTGCGGACACAGATTTTTCAACTAAGTGAGGCTATAAAAGAAAGAACAGCGCAACAGGAAGAGATTCAGCGGCAGATCAAATTGTATCGCGCGCGAGTAGAATCTAGTCCGACGATCGAGCAAGAATATAAAGAACTGACCCGAGACTACCAAACAGCCCTGGCGTTTTACAACGATCTGCTTAGCAAGCGAGACCAGTCTGCCATGGCTAACGATCTTGAGCGTCATCAACAGGGAGAGCAGTTCCAGGTTCTGGATCCTGCTAATCTTCCGGACAAACCGTCGTTTCCCAATAAGCAGCTCTTCGCGCTGGGCGGATCCGGTGCCGGCTTGGGCTTAGGAGTCGGTCTCGTCCTTATGATTGAACTACTAGATACGTCGCTGCGATCCAGCCGCAACGTCGAATTCGCTCTCAGGTTGCCCGTGCTGGCCATGATACCCACCATCGAAGGCCTGGCGAGCAAGGGAGCAAAGAAATCGCGAATGAGAGCCTCATTGGTGGGGACTTAGCAATTTCAAACGAGCGACCGTGGATTTATGTATCTGCAGACTTTGATTTCG
>QHYQ01000262.1 GCA_003224175.1 Acidobacteriota bacterium | reverse complement strand
TTTCAAGATTAACCACCCGTACACACTGGGTGGAAAAGTCATCAACGAGTGCGTCAGTTCGACCACCGTACTCTCGGGTACAGCGACGCTTGTCGAACAGCACCACGACAACGGCCAAGTCACCAACGAGGCTTTTCAAAACGCGCCCAGCGTCTGCCAGGTTCCCACCCGCGTAATCGCGATCTTCCCGCCGACAACCTTGACCATGCGCCGGACTAGGATGCAAGCCTTGATGCCGTACAGGCCGTTGCGTATCTTGCGGGCCTCTTCGGCGAGGTTGCCTTCGCGCTCGAGAACGACGCTTTCGCCGTCCTTGAGCTGCGCGACGCGCTCGCCGAGGCTCTCCCATTTCGATTTGCGCTTAACTGCCATTTTCTCGGCGCGGGCCCTTCTGGGTTGGGAGCCCGAGGTTAGCACCGGTTCCAGATCGAAACCACGCGCGCGACCGAGCCGACCAGCCGCTGCGAGAAAAGCGCGAGGCGGAAAACCTCACGAAGTAGCCCTTAGGAATAAGCTGAGACAGAGAATCGGCGGATGAGCGTCTCAAAATCTGGGTTCCTGCGTTCATCTCATGTTATGTTGCCACGGCCGGATTCAACCCCGGTGAGGGCGCCTCGCGTGAACATCGCACCGGTGTTCCGCATGCGCGGGGCGCTCTTGTCGATTCAGCATCCGTTCAGAGTTTTCGGGCTAAGCGCAGGATAAGCCGTGGCCGTGGGGCACGGCCTGTCCAAAATGGACACGCATTTCGCGCTCCGCTGCCCGAATTGCGATGGGCTGTTTGAGGATGGCCGGTTTCCGTGTTTATAATAGGGGTGCCGGGGAATTAAGCCGCCGGAGAATCCGGGCCGGGCTCTAATGGTCAACCGGCATGAGATGAGAGGTCCTTCGCTGCTCACCTGGTCCTCAACTGGTCCATCCATTCTTCCAGAATTGCCTGGTCATGAGATTCCATCAACGTAAAGACAATTCCCATGCCTTCGTTCGCGACGGTATAAGCCACCTTGCCGAAGGTCGTGAACTTCTGGGCCTTATGAGCGATGATTAAGCGCCCTCTAGCTCCATGGGCGAAAGGCGTTGCCGTCTCGACATAACAGCCGAAGAGACTCAGCTCGCTGGTATGGCCAGTAATCCGCTTTTCGGATTCCACATCAATCACTACGATTGTCGCTACGAACGGCTGACGCGTTGCGCGATGACGCTCGATTCTTTCTTCTGCCAAGGGGCGCTCGCTCAGATGGAATATAGTCCGACGATACCGGCCAATTCTGTGCAACGTTGAACACAGGGCAGTCGGGTCAAGGTTGGGCGAGTTCGCTGACATCCTCGTGTGAAGGCGGAAGCTCGGGTGGGCGCACGGGAATCGACGAAAAAAGCCTCTTCCTTGTCACCGTGCGCTGCCGTCTCGTGCGTCTTCCGGCCTCGTGTTTCTGTGCAGCAACTCGTAACGTTCAATCTTGGCCGCTACCCCTATCAGATTCCGCTTTTTGATCTCCGTGCGTTGAACTAGCGCTTGGCAGCGCACGTCGATTCGCCCCGCCTGCGTCAAGTGATGCGGCAGAGTCACCACAATCTCGATTAGGGAACCGTCTTGGGGTTGTTTCGACAGAAAGAAGTAAACACCTCCCGTGCTGATGTCTTGGCACTCCGTCTGAGCTTCCGCGATGAGCGACCCACTCGGCCAGCGGACCGTCATCGGCAGCTTTACTCGAAAGCGTTGCGCTGTGCGACGTTCCGTGGATGGGTCTAGCTCGCTGTTTAGCCCAATACGACGCAAATTCCGACGTCCCCGCGACAACCTATGCTTCTGAAAACTTCGACCAGCAAAGAAAATCTCGACAACTTTCTTTGGGGCTTCGGTTCGCATGAATTCTTTAATGCTTCCTGTCACTGACGTCGCTGACGAGCAAGTCTTCTCCTGCTCTTTCCCCCGAGTGCCGCCCTCGCTTCCGAGCGCATGCCGATAGCCCCGTAGGTTGATTCAGCTTATCCAGAACGAATTGCTCGCGCCATTACCCTATCGGGCAACAAGAGGCAAGGGAAAGGAACCTTCGGGTTGTAAAATTCAAGCGGTGTACCGCTTCCACCGTTGACCTAGACGAATTGCGGGCGCGGCTCCGCAGGATGACCGGACGGTTTAGCACGGCGTTTGGGCGGGTATTGTTCCCAAATTAAAAGAGAAAAGAACCACGAGCTGAGGTACACGATCTGAAGGTCCTCGCGGGTCATCGGGGAAGCGTATCAGGGTCCAGCGGCCGCCAGGTTCCCAAGCGAGTAATGACGATCTTCCTTCGCCTCTTTGCCCGCGTCGCCATCACACTCAAGGACGATGCTCTCGCCGTCTTTGAGCTTGGCGACACGGCGACCGAGGCTTCCCCATTTCGATGTGCGTTTCACACTTATTTTCTCAGCGCTAGATCGCTTTTTTTCTCCCTCTTCGCCTGGTATTTGAAGCGTTGGAGCCAGTGTTCTCGTCTTCACGCAAAAACTGGTAACGTTCAATCTCGGCCGCCACTCCTACCCGGTATCTCCTTGATTTCCGTCCGCCGCACGCGTGCCTAACAGCGGGCTCGAACAGGCTCGGCTAAGGTTATTTCGTGTGGCAGAACAAGGACCAACTCGACCCACGAACCGTTCTCAATTTCTGTCGACAGTTGAAGTAAACGCCTCGAGACGTGATGTCCTCGGACTCCGTCTGAGCTTCCCCGCTTCCCGATTGGTTCGTCCAGCGAACCCTCATCGGCAGCTTCAGTCGGAATCGTCGGGTTGCGCGACGTTCCATCACTGCCACCCCCCAGAGAGTGGAAGATCTCTCTTAGTCTATGCCAATTCGCATTGGCCAATGGGGAGGTTACCAGGGATCTGAACGCCTACGTTAACCCGCAGGCGTTTGACGAGGATGGTATGGAAAGCGCAAGAAGGGTTCCTTGCCCAAGAGCAAACAGGAGGGTTCGAGGGTTGGCGGGGAATTTGTTATCGGCCCGGGACCGCGGCATCGGCCGCCCAAGTTAGCCGCCAGCGCACCCGGGGCCACCGGTTTCTTCACCTTCTCTTGCTGCCAATCGACCGGTGTCACTTCTATACCCGCAAGGGTCCTGTCGCTGTCGTCGATCACAACGTACACGGTACCCTGCAATTTCTTCACTCCAGCATTCTTATACTTCGCCTTTAGGCGGGCCACGTGTTCATTGTTGCTGCCGAGGCCATTCAGCCATGCGAATACGTCTTTTACGGTTCCCGCTGAATATTTGTATGTTGCCATCGTCCCCTCCAATCCCATTTTCCGCATGTATGCGGCGCATGGCTAGCGGCGTGCGGGCGCACCATGCCTTACCCGGCGATGATGGTTTGGGAACTGCGGGGATCCGCCGCGGGGGATCCAATATCGGACTTGCCGGCGCATGCGTGGCCAGACTTGCCTCTTGCGCCATTGCCGCGCGCGTTCGCGAGCTCGCCGCTGCAAGTGACTGATTATCCGGCCTCGCTCGGAGCTAGGGTCACTGTTGGAGAAACAGTTGATTTTTGAATTTACAATTTGAGGTATGAACTGGTGGGTCATCGGAGTAGCGAGAGCCGGTCCCTTCAACCACTCGGAAATATCTCCTGCACTTCCTTCCAAGTCTTATTCTCGAGAGCATGCCGATGGCTGCGGCAAACAAGTTTTCTAACGTTGCGCGCCCACACTGCCCAGTAGTCAGCCTCGTTGGGGCAATACCTGGCCATGCACGTACGAGGTTTTTTGCTGAATAGCAGATGAAACCTTGGCCTCTTCGCTTCGTCCATCTGATGGGACTATTCTGCGACGTCCGGGGCTTTCTCTAGAGTATCGTCCCATAAAGATCAAGACTTTGCTGCGAGTTCATGGAACTGAGTGTCCTCCTTTCCCACGCCTTTTCCTCCAGTCTGCCGCATATAATCCGCGCCGTCATGCCGACTCGATACGTTGGACTGTTCTGTCCTAACGGCCATTTCAACGTCCAGGACACTTACGAGGTAGAGCGTGTGAATGCTCCACTTCTACTCCACTGGATAGTGAATCGCCAGGCAGAGCTTCAGTGCAAGAAATGCCGCAGCACGGTTTCATGCCAACAGAGCGACGTTGCACATTCAAATTGGCGAGACGGTAGGGAGCCTCACTATCACTCGAGCCGCGAGACAGGCCCCGCCAGTGCCGGACACGCCGCCGGACCGCTATATAAAAAGGACCAGGCCGCTGCCTGGGCCCTGATCGACCCCGGTTTTGCCGGTCGCCGACGGCCTCGCCCCACCCTTCCAGGGTTTTCCCCCAACCCACCTCATCTCCGTGACGTTTTAAGAGAACCGACGGATTCTAGGCCTACCAGGGCCGCAAAAAGATCCCCACGGGCCTAAGACGGCCCATCGACCCGCCATCCACGGGACCGCCGTAACCCTTTACTTCACAAAGTCCTTTACGCGTTCGCAACAACCGTTTCTAATCTAGCCTGTCAATGAAGTTTCGCTCCGATTTCATCGAAAACCTCGTCATCACGCTTCTCGCCTTCGTCATCGGTTTCATCGCGGGTCTGTCATGGTGCGGACGGTGAGCTTTCAAAAAACAAGGAGGAACAATGACCAAGGAAAAATTGCCCCGTGTAAAACTGCCCGAAAGGTTCAGAAAGTCATTGGGCGTGAAGCTGCCACCGGGAAATCCCACGCTGGTCGCGAAAAACGTCGAGTCGGCCAAGTTACCGGATCGCGTCAGGTCACTTTACCTGCTGATCGCCCGCAAGAAGGAGGGCGTTCCGCTAGCCGCCGTTACCAAGGGAAGCCCGCACCGGCGGTGGAGCGTTCGCATCCTGCTGACCTTGAAGGGAATCACCGTCGTACCGGAACAAACCAAAAAGGAGAAAAAATGACGACCCGTGTAAAGCGCTGCACGTATGAGTACGACAAGATTGAACGGGTGTGGATCGTCGTCGAGGACAACGAGTATTTGTGCGCTACCCGAACGCGTGAAAATGCCAAGCGCATCGCCGACGGTCTCAACAAGGTCTACGCCCCGGTAATTACACACCACGGCTCTACAGCAGATTGTCCCTCCCCTAATCCGAACGGCTCATGCCCCGGCCATGAGGTGAAGCCATGACCAATACCGCGACCCAGACCGCGAAGCAAGAGTTGTGGATGGACGAAAATGAGTTTCATTACCTCGAAAAGGAGGCCGGGAGACCTTTTCGCAACGTGGTGGAAGCGCACTCGTATCGCATACACCGTCTGAAAAATCGGCTGGTCTCTTCCATGCTGACCTACGGTAATCCCATGGAGGATCTGCTTCGCGAGAGCGCCGCACGGCTGGAGCGCGACCGGCGGGAGTTCACCCAACAACTGCTCGGACGGAACGTCGTTCAAATTTCCTTCGAGATTTTTGAGCTTCTCAAGGGCATGGCTTTTCCCAAGAACGAAACGGAGCGCTTCCTGCGGATGCTCACGCACTTTGGCCAGGAGAATCCCGCCCTGCTGTGCCTCGCCGAGGGTGTGCGAATCCGTCAACGGACGGGGCGGTGAGCGAGCGAAACCTATCCGGGAGGATTCACCGGCACATCTTCCGCCTTCGTTTGGAGCTGCTGCTTTATTACGCCACGCGGCACGAGGCGCGGGACGCCGTACTCCTGGCCCTCGCCCTGGCGCTCCTGTGGATTTTGCGGAGGACCAAATGAGCCACGACAATCCTTTGATCGAGGCCTTCGAGGTATATGAGTCGCTCCTGGAAGTTGAGGGAGGCATCATGTACGCGGTCGCGGGCGAGAAGGCCTTTGAGCCTTTCGATGAGAAGTTGTCCCGGGCCGTCCAAAACTTGGTGAGTAGCTCTGCCGACGCGGCCCGCAAACTCTCGCCGAGGGCGCCTTGAACGCCATCTGGAAACAATTTTGGGAGAAACACCAAAAGTCATCGGCGCTTTCGTCCTCGTGCTGGCACTGTTGTTCGTCCCCGTCGCCTACAGCCAGGGTGCTCCAACTTTTAGGTGATCTGCACCTGGAAAAAAGTTCAGGAATGAGCGGTACGAAGGAGCCATCAACCCCATGACGTCCGACATCCTCGCCCGGTACCCTAAACCCAGGCCCTTTCTCCTGGCGGACGGTACCCGTTTGGGTTGGGCGTTTACCTCGAGAATCGAGGCCGCCCTCAAGCCGAATGGAATCGAAATTTGCCAAAACTTCGTCGCGGTTTCGTTCGCTTTCGAGCATCGGATAATTCGATCTGGGACGTCCCGGCCAGGCGCTTCCGCGAGGCGCTCGAAATTGACCCCGAGGAGTTCCTTTTCCTGACGAAGGCGTGGGAAAAGGATGACGCCCAGGTGCTAGAAATGCTGGGAATGGTTATTCACGCGATCGGGTACCCCGCCAAGAGGACGGCGCAGGCGACGCGCAAAACCCGGGGTAAGGGGAAACACTGCCAGCCCAATTGCTGACCCCAAAAAAGGCCCGAGGCTCGTTCCCCTTTCCGATGGGTCGCGGGCCAAGGCCTCCGATGACGCCGTTTTTCCGGAGTTGGTTCCTAAGCGCGTCCCCAGAAATGGAACCAATAACACGTCGTGGTGTCTATACAGTTGACTTCCTCCCCGGCGAAGGTTATGTCCAGCGAACGTTTCGCGGCGTTTCCGCGGTTATTGGCAGCTCGAATTCAGGGGTGCATAGTTCCCGTCGTAGTCTCCAAAACAAGTAAGTCCAAAGCGGGAGGTGATGTTGGTGCCGATCAGTTTGCTGGTTCCGATGCGAACGGCGCCATTACCAGGAAGCTGAAGCGATACCGATCTACCCGTGAGCGTTGAGCGGTCTATCGTAAAATCTGGAATTCCTGCCGCAAAATAAATAGCCTGGTCCGCGACTATGGTTGAGTCGACGATTGTGATAGGGATTACGTTGAGATAATTTTGCGCTATCGATATCCCTATACTTATCAGCCCCGGAGCGGGACCGAGTGTCACGCTAACACGCCTCAAGAGTTCCCCACCCGACAGGATAATCCCGAAGCCTCCCAAAGGCAGGTTGACGGTCACGTCAGTAAGAATCGGTTGCCCGCTACTATTCAGTCCGGCCGAAAACGACGAATACGAGCCGCCCCCGGAAGTTAAGGTGACGTGCGTGAACTTAGGAGAAGTTCCGCCTGGCACAAAAACGGCCGAACAGGCCGAACTGTTGACAGTCAGGAAGCGTACCTCGGCGTTGTTCGACGCGTTTACGGTGCCACCACCAGAGCAATTGGTTCCGGTGATCTTGGTCACATCTTCGCCCGAACCCTCGATGTCCACATAGGGCTTCATTACGAGCGACGATGTGCCCAAATCGAACACGCCCGCATCTAGCTTGATCAGCCATGGATTGGTGGCGCTCGCCGTCGTGATGGCGGCCATAGCCTCTAACAGCTCCGTCCCAGAGTCTCTCGGGCCCGCCGACATGGGATGCACGACAATGGTTCTACGGAGTGTCCCTGTCTCTTCGTCCTGTGCCCAAACGTTTGAATTCAAGTAAACACACAGGCCGAGGACAAGAACCAACCAGGCTAATCTTGCAACAGCCTTTTTTGAACTCATATAGTTTTCTGCTCCTTTTTTTTTCTGACTTTACAGAGGTCGCTTGCCACCAGGACGGTACTTACGGAATAGAACCAGACCGTCGTCTACCTAGATAAAGCGTTATTCGAGCGCAAAGGCGTGCGTGATGGTCTTGCAGGGAGACGAACCGCCGCAGGACGAATATTCGTCCTCACCAGGGGCGCTGACGTAACCGTGGAACTCGCGATCGCGGATGGTGCAAACCACACGAGAATCCCGAGTAAGAAGGAAGCACCTTCCCTCATCGCGTAAGAGTCTCCCCGCAGCGTGAATTTTTCCGACTGGATGGTCCCTCAGCGCGCGGAGTCTGTGCTATCGAAAACATGATTCCCATGCGCCGGGCTCCGTGGCTGAAACGGTTTGGGACCCGGCCCGGAGGCTAGGCGCTCTTGAAACCGACTCCTGCTTTTAGCTATATTTCTGCTGGCGAAACTCTACGTAACCCCGCAACTCCTCATCTACAACGACGTAGACAACATGTAGGAATGTTTCTACTTCGGGAGCTAGGCGCCGCGCGTATCTTCCGTGGTTTACCCTGGTTCTACTGGGAACGGGAATTGTGGGGACGCTAGGAATCGTCGGCCTTCGTCGAAAAACACCGCTGAGCTCTTAAGCGAAAATCCCGTTTTATCTGGAGGTGGGTAACTCGTGTTCGATCAGGCGGTGGTGAATGGCATAAAGAGCAAGTTCCAACCGGTCGGAGACTCCCAGCTTGTCGAAGATATTGTGCAGATGATTTTTGACCGTTTGTTCGCTAATGATGAGTTTTTCCGCGATCTCTTTGTTCCGATAACCCTGCGCCACCAGTTGCACGATCTCCTTTTCGCGATCGCTGAGCAGCGGTTTATCCCGCCGCCGCCCGTTATCGGAAGTCTCGGCGAAAGCTTTCATCACCTCCGCCATGATGCGACTGTCCATGCAAATTTCGCCGCCGTGGACCCGGTGGATGCTTTGGACCAGCAAATCGCTCGCGGATTGCTTCAGAACGATGCCGCGGGCGCCTAGACGCATCGCCCGCACGGCGTCGCGCTCGTCTTCCGCCGCTGTTAGCACGATGATGCGAGTGGTGAGGGAATCATGATTGGTTTCCTCGAGGACAGCCAACCCATCTTTGCCAGGCATACGCAAATCGAGAAGGAGGATGTCCGGTTTGAGCTTGGTGAGCATGTGGACACACTCGTTTCCATTCGATGCCTCGCCCACAATTTTGATGTCGTCTTCGCTCTCGAGAAGTTTCCGCAAGCCGTCGCGGAAGATCACATGGTCATCGGCCATGAGGACGCGGATCGTTTGTTTCAGTTGAACCATTACCTTATTACCGTAGGGAACTTCGATGGTCAGTAAGCGCTAACCTAGTATGAACAAATCTGGAGGGCCTGCGAGATAAAACACGTGCGGCGATATTGAGGTGATAAACGGCGCAACAGGCAGACTGTTTCGCGGGATACTGCCTGAAAAGTCGTCATTTCGGAAAGTACGCCAGCCCAAATCGCAGTTACCGAAAATCCCGTGTATCAGGAGTTGTGAAACTAGTTGAATGTGAGGTTCTTGGCTAACCGCAAGGACTTTTGGACACCGTAAGACGACACGGTTCCCTCGACTCGATAGGTTCGAGTTTTTGGAGAGATCGATTTGCCGTCGCAGGAGATGGATCATGAAGTGTCAGGGATGGCCGGCGAAGGGCGAACCTCAGCCAGCATGATAATGGGGATCATCTGGCCGCGATGGCAAACGGGGCATTCCCGCAGAGAGCGGCCCGTGAGTCTCTCGTATCGATCCCGATAGTCCTCCGGTGTCGCAGGGTCAGAAGAACTTTTCGTTGGAGAAGCCCTGCCT
>QHYQ01000261.1 GCA_003224175.1 Acidobacteriota bacterium | reverse complement strand
CTCGGCAACGCCTGCACCTGCCAATATGATCCTCAAGCTGTGCCCGCAACTCACCTGAGCACTCTCCGTCGAAATAATTGGAAAGATTCGCCAGCACCTCTTCACAACTCAGCATTCTCATGATTCAGCCTTATCTTCGGGCAACTCGCATGACCATCATGCCCATCATGTTCTTGACTTCTGCGGCGGTATCAGCGACCCGCCTAACAAGGGGGCGCGGTTGCTCGAAGGAGGTGGTCAACGCCTCTCTCATCATCAACCTTGCCCGTAAAAGTCGGGACTTCAGGGCCGCAACGTTGACACCCAGGACCTCTGCGGCCTCTTTTGCGCTCATGCCCTCGATGTCACAGAGGATTAGAGCCTCTCGATAGATCACGGATAAGGAGCGGATCGCTTTCTCGACGAGATCGCGGAGTTCTTGCTTTGTGTACAAGCTCTCGGGATCAGCGGCCCAGGGCTCAAATCGGCGCGGGAAATCTTGCTGCTGTGCCGGGGAGGATTCGTCCAGGGAAACGTGCTCTTTGCGTGCCTGGCGTCGTTGAAGTGCTTCGTTTACGGCGATACGCGTCAGCCAAGTCGTAAAACGCGACTCGCGACGGAATTGCTTGAGATGACGATAGGCTTTAATGAAGGTTTCCTGCATCGCATCCTCTGCGTCTTCCACTTGACCCAGCACTGCCAGGGTGACTCGAAACACACGTCTCTCGTGACTCCGTACCAGAGCCTCAAAAGCCTGGCGGTCACCGCCGAGGACGCGGTCAATCAGCCGCAAATCCTCTTCGGCGGCGTCGAGCTTCTCTTGAGAAGCTTCCGTCATTTACAAACATGGGATAGGTGCTGACAAGAAAAGGATTCAAAGACAGCGCAAAAACTGGCTTGCTGTACGGAGGAGATTCCTATATACGAATATCAGAATGAGGCAGGAGGAGAGCATGTGGGAAAGGTATGGCTTTAAGACATTTGCGAACTCCCTTATCTTCACACTCATAATAGTCGTCACTGGAGCCGTGTACTCAGCGTTCTCGCAGGGCAATGCGCCTGCGCAGCTTCCGAATGGTCCGGCGAAGCCTGGATTCGACATCAACCGATTCGCATCCAACGGTGGCATGTTCAAGACCTTTAATGTCGAGCAGACGGAGTCCCTACAGAAGGCGCTGCAGGAAGGAAAAGTTGCAGAAGACACGCCGGTCCTCGTGACGGGGACGGCAGGTGGCAACCTCGCATTGCTCACCGAACAAATGGTATTTCATCACCTCGCTCAAGGCCGCGCAGGCGGTAAGGACTGGATGGCGGCCTTTTGACCGGCGTGTAACACAGGGACCAGTTTGGTCCCCGACATTGACGGTCAGTTGCACCACTTCACGAACGTAGGCCTCTATAACGGACTCTTTGTAATGCAGGACGCGGAGACCAAAACACTGTGGAATCACATCACGGGCGAGGCAATGTATGGCCCGTTGGTGGGCCACAATCTCGGACCAATTGGAAACCTGCTGCAAATGAACGTCAAGCAAGCCTTGGCGATGGATTCGAAGATGCAGATTGCGATCTCCGACCGCCTCTATTTTGCGGGCGGACACCAGTTTGGGTCAGCCGGATCGGGAACTGGTCGTCGCGACCGCAACGGGAATCAGCCTGATCCAAAAGCGGAAATGAGTCCGAACTTCGTCCGAACGCTGGACAAAGAAGACCAGCGGCGTCCACGGATGGAGCTTGGGCTGGGTGTGTGGACTACCACCACCCAGAGATACTATCCGATGGAGCATATTCGCGAGCGTGGTCGAGCATTCGTAGATCAATTGGATGGACGGAAAGTCCTGATCTATATCGATCCCGAGACCAACACTCCTGCTGCGCTGTTCATCAGCGCGTCGTCGGCCAAAATACAGGACAACGAGATTCATCTCGACGACGGCGCAGTCGTCCGGGATGGTGTACTACTCGATTCAGGAGGGAAGCGTGCCAAAGCTGAGCGTCCACAGCAGGTTTTTACGCGCTGGTATGGTTTTGCTTTGACCTTTCCCGGATGTGACATTTTCGGCGCATGAGATTTGCCTTCATCTGTACCGAGCTTCGGAAAAGACAGCCTGACCGCCGCTTACCTAGCCGTCGTAATCATCTTTCTCATTTACGGCTTCACCGTGGCCCGGCGCTTTCCTCACATGATTCGACAATGTGGCGAATAGCTTTTCCAAACTTAGGTTAGCAATGCACTTTTTTAGTAGCGTCCTCGGCCACCACCTCCACCTCCACCCCGGTCACCGCCTCGCCCTCCGCCCTCACGTCCGCGCCCTCCACCGCCGTAACCGCCACGACCACCGCCGCCTTCACGCGGGCGGGCTTCATTGACTACCACATTGCGGCCCATGAAATCCTGGCCGTTGAGGGCCTGGATAACGCGGGCCGCTTCTTCGTCGTTGTTGATTTCAACGAAAGCGAACCCACGCGGCTGACCCGTGAACTTGTCAGTCACGAGGCTCAGGTTCGCGACGGTTGCGCCCGCCTGTTTGACCCAGTTGCTTATGTCTTCTTCCGTAGCCTGAAATGGTAAATTGCCCACATACAGTTTCTTCAAGGTAGCTCCTTTGGCGAGTGGGAACTCTAGCGACCGTTGCGTGGCTTTCGCGTACTCAACTGGGCGAATAGCTTTTCCCAACTTAGATTAGCAACGCACTTTTTACCCTTCGGTCCGGTAAAGGCGGCTAACCCGGCGTGATTGATTTCGACCCGGCCTACATAATTCTTTTTCTTGCCGTATGCCCGTATGGATACGCCTACTCTACTCAACGGTATTTCCTCAAGCTGTAAGAACCCTGTGCGCCTTGTCATTGATTGCCTCCGTTAGGGCGGGGCGGCGATTCTATCTTAAAAACCAATGGGCCGGAACCTGTGGCTCGGCCCGGACCCGAGATTCAATCGGCGGTGATTAATCCGCACCCGTGGGCACAAATGGAAGCATCTCAGTCTTACAGGACTGAGTTGAAAATGAACCGCTCGACACACGAGCACGGACAGCCTGACCGACACACCCGTCACAAAATGCCAGACATGCACGGGAGCCACGACCGTCACGCGGGGCACTCCGTTGCCATGTTTCGCGACAAATTCTGGCTAAGTTTCGCCCTCACAATTCCCGTCGTATTTTGGTCAACCGACGTTCAACACTGGCTTGGTTACACCGCGCCTTCCTTCCCCGGCTCGAAGTTTATCCCCCCAATCCTCGGAACGGTCGTCTTCGTTTATGGCGGCGTGGTTTTCATCAGAGGGGTATGGGGCGAACTTGCCGATCACAAGCCCGGCATGATGACCCTTATCAGCTTAGCGATTGTAGTCGCTTTTGGTACTTCGCTCGCGGCGACGTTTGGCATCTTTGAGATCGAAGTCTGGTGGGAACTTGCGTCATTGATCACGATCATGCTCCTGGGCCATTGGATGGAAATGCGAGCTATTTCCCAGGCTCGTGGTGCGCTCGATGCACTCGCGGCCCTGCTCCCGGATACGGCCGAACGCGTCAAGGGCTCAACCATAGAATCTGTTCCACTCTCCGAGTTGTGCGTTGGCGACACTGTTCTAGTCCGGCCTGGAGCCCGCGTTCCAGCAGATGGCGTTGTCGTTGAAGGCGCTGCCGATGTTGACGAGTCCATGGTCACAGGCGAGTCCAAACCGGTATCGAAGAGGCTAGGTGCCAAAGTAATTGCCGGAACCGTTGCCAGTGGTGGAAGCCTTCGAGTTCGCGTTACTGCAGTTGGCGACCAGACAGCCCTCTCCGGAATCATGCGGCTGGTCGCGGCGGCGCAAGCTTCCGGTTCGAGGGCGCAAGCTCTGGCCGACCGCGCAGCGGCGATTCTCTTTTACGTCGCGGTCGCGGCAGGTGCCATTACTTTCGCCTACTGGTGGTTTTCAGGCGATAAAGCACACGCTCTAATTAGAACCGCAACGGTTCTCATCATTGCTTGCCCACATGCTCTAGGGCTGGCGATTCCGCTCGTAATCGCAATCTCTACATCCCTTGGGGCTCAAAATGGACTACTTGTTAAAGACAGACTCGCACTGGAACGTGCCCGCAATTTGGAGGTAGTCATTTTCGATAAGACCGGGACACTGACACGCGGTTCTCCTGCGGTTTCGGAAATCGCGGCTGCACCTGGCACTGCCGAAGACGATTTGATTGCTCGTGCTGCTGCGGTCGAATCCAACTCTGAACACCAGCTCGCTAAGGCAATCGTCGCCGAAGCCAAGCGCCGTCACGTGACCCAATTGTCAGCCACGAATTTCGAGGCGTTGCCGGGCCGAGGCGCGAAGGCGCTCGTGGATGGCATGAGTATCGAAATCGGAGGACCGCGCCTGTTGATCGAGACGAAGGTAACAGTGCCTCCTCAACTTGAGAGGCTGACGGCCGCATGGGCATCAGAAGGCAAGACGGTTCTCTTCGCGGTCGCTCAAGGCCGACTGCTTGGAGCCTTCGCCGTCGAAGACGAGATTCGGCCCGAATCTAGTGAAGCCGTTGCCGAACTTCATCGGTTGGGTATCCGGGTCGCGATGATAACCGGAGACTCGAAGGCGGTTGCGGATTCGGTCGCTCGGCGTCTCGGAATCGATGAGGTCGCCGCCGAGGTCCTCCCCGCCGACAAGGCTGCGGCGGTGAAACGGTTTCAGGCTGGCGGCAAGAAGGTCTCAATGGTAGGTGATGGCGTGAACGACGCACCAGCACTGGCGACCGCAGATGTAGGAATCGCAATTGGTGCGGGAACCGATGTAGCGATTGAATCGGCAGGAATTGTGCTTGTGCGTAATGACCCTCGCGATGTTGTCAGTTCAATCGAGCTTTCACGCGCAACCTACAGAAAAATGGTCCAGAATCTCGTTTGGGCGACCGCATACAACATAGTCGCAATTCCGGCCGCCGGAGGTCTTTTCGTACACTGGGGCATCAACCTGCCCATGAGTATCGGTGCGGCCGCAATGAACCTCTCCACGATAATTGTGGCTGTGAACGCGGAACTGCTACGCCGACTGAGACTGCAGCGGCATTAAGAATTGGCCAGGAGATTTACGTTTTCCTGATTCGCCGAGTACGAATTAGAAGTGCAGCGCATTCTGCGGCTAATACTTCCGCTGCGGCCAGGTGCTGCGACGGCACCCGGCAACGCAGCGAATTATACAGCAAGACCTTGAGCTTTAGTCGCGTCCACGACGACGCTCCCTCATATCGTCGAGGAAGCATGAAAAGCGGGGAATTCACCTTCAGTGACAATGAAATCGATGCATTTCTGCCGACAAAGTTGCGGAAGAACCGATAACGGCGAGTCTCTTTAGAGCTCAGTCATAGAGGGAGCGCCAACTCGAACAAACGGAGCTGCAGAAATACGCCCTTCAGCAAGTAAGATAAGGCGACACGTTGCTTAAACAAGTGAAGGTTGTCAGCCAGGAGAAAAAGCTAGCCTCTGGGGACATGATGGGGACATGAAAAGGGTGTTTGGGGATGACCCCGAAGCTGTTAACTGACGCCAGAGAAACGAGTTATTGGATTTGAAGTTCTCTGTTAACAGCCGAACGCTCTACCATTGAGCTACCGGGGAACACGCTGATTCTCTGATATTTATGGGGAGTTTTCAAGCGCGCGGCCCGCGCGTTTTATGTCTTGACCAGCGGTCTGATGTTCCGAATTTTCAAATAGTTGAGGACACGAGCATTGGGTATGGCACCCAACAGTCGTCAGGCTTTCATGACGAGCCTATTGCGCAACTGTGATGAAACTCCTCGGTGAAATCATACGGATAACTTCCGGATAGCCGTAATCCGTCCAGAATCATTGCGAAGCGCGGAGATGACTTCCTACAAGCAGACTTCTCATTACCAATCCGCCCAAATTTCCCATAACCCCGTTTGAACGTAGCCGCTGGCGCGGCGGACGCTTCGCGTGCTATGCTCCTGACGTCATGCCCCAAGGTAACGCGTTTAACTGCGATTTCCGCTTTTCTCTGATTTTCTTAAGTCATGCAAAATCAATAGGCTGCAGACGAAAAAAGATTCAATTCCCATAGCCGTTAGATCGGGTCCAGCCATTAGCCCGCATCCACCGCAACCGCCAGCGGCCACCTTCAAACGGCTCTATCGAACGCGCGCAGAGCACCGCGCCCAACTTCACGCTTTCGTGATTACGCGCCTCCGATAGAGCACTAACGTTTCTCAGGACCTATCGGGAAACCATAACTCGGGAGCATTTCATCTGGCACCGGTGGCGCATATTTCGGAAGCCCGCAGTGGACGCATCGCGGTTCATCGTAATAACGCGTATACCTGCCATATCTTAGGAAGAACAGTCCGCCACATCTCGGACACCTGAACTTCGCGTGCCTTACGTCTGCCACGGCTATGAAAATCATCCAACCGACCATCACGACGAGAGGGGCCCCGGGAAAGTGAATGAGCGGTTCCGCTACTACCGCAGTCCCAAGGACGGCTGGCAAATAGCCAATAAATGCAAATAGATTCAGCTTTCGACGCCTTCGGTACTCGTCCCACGGATCAACGGGACCAACAGGTTCGTTCATTGGCCTTCGTGGAATGCTCTTCGGGCGACGGGAAGGATCGGCGGCAGCTTCGCCGTCATGCCGAGCAACGAAGCTGGCCTGCCCCTCACCGGGAGGGATTTGAAAATCCCCCTAACCAGTGTCATACGGATTGAGGGGCTGGTGCCACAGCCCATAGGCCATCCGTCTGCATAAGAGGCAACAACCATGAGATTGCCAAGTCGCGTTTCCGGAAACTGGCCCGCCTCGAAAAGCCACATTCCGGAAAGACCGTTTCTCTACCCGGCCCGCAACAGCCTGAGCGATTCGTCTTCTGCCACAACAGCAGAAGATTACAATTTCTAGTTACGTGCTCATGGTTGTTCAAGATGCCTATTAGAAGCCGCAGATTAGTTACGCCTCTAGTTCTTGCCGCACTGAGCGTTTGCGTGCCATTCACACGGGCCCAGCAACCGCACACCAAGCCGGTAGCTTTCCCGGAAAATTCGCGAGCCGTATCGCCCAATGAACGCTACGTGCTTATTGGTGTGGATGCTGATACGGAGCCAAATCACACCGTTTTCTTGGAAGACATACGGCTAAAAACGCGCCCCAAGCTCTTCAACTACGAACGTCATATCGAGGTGTTGTGGAATCCTGACAGTGAATCCTTCGCGCTTTCGGACTACGCAGCTAGCGATTATTCCCACTGTAGCATCGTCTCGGTAGCCGAAAACGTGCCACAGGTCCAAATCTGGGACGAAATGATCAAGGCTACTGCCGCGAACGAATGCCTTGGAAGCTGAGGCGATACAGGGCGTAGAAAATGCTCTGGATGCCGACCAGGGCGAAGTGGAGACTCACGAAGTGCCGGAAGACGATGTGCCTCAGGAATATCTGGATAAAGATCAGTGATCGATTTCCATATCCGCCGGTAGCGCTTCCCTCTGTTCTTTTTCACTGCCAGAGACGGGTCGAAAAGCCTTTATTTAATTGGAATGTCACCTCGTCGCAGGTAATCCGGAAAAGGTTGGGGAAGTATATTAAGCCTGTAGTCGTTGTTGGAGGGCATCTCGCGTGTCGTCGGCAACAGTCTAATCGACTTCACCACGATCGCATTCTTTGTCGTGTCAACTTGGGCCGTGATCCTGATGTGATGACCGGCGCGACCCTTGAGGGCCTTGGGATTTGTTACGCTCCAAATCTTCATGTCCTCGTCGTTGACGAAGAGCTTTTCATCAAAGCTCGTGCCTGTGATGGTGATCGGTTTGGCGTTTGTGACGGCGGGGCGTCTCCTGTGTTTTTGATTGAGGCATCCAGGAGAACATTAGCAGACCAAGGACAACGAACAATTCGCTCATCGTAGCCCTCCCGCAGTCCCAGTATTTAGGGTAGTTTACTCCCGGACTGCTGACGACGCTAGATTGCGGGTATCCAAGGCAAAGGTCACAAGGAACATCGCCGGAAGCAGGACCGCGTTGCTACCCGATTTGGAAAGCAACCGATTGATGAGTCGGGCAAGATTTTCCGCCTCCGA
>QHYQ01000260.1 GCA_003224175.1 Acidobacteriota bacterium | reverse complement strand
ATCAGCGTTCGCAAACCGCACCACAAAGCTTTGCGAACAGCCAATATCTACCCACCGTTCCGACTTTACGATTTCCGCCATACATTCGGATCGCGGACGGCGATGGCTGGAGTGGACCTTCCAACTCTGAAGGAGCTGATGGGACATGCCGACATTTCAACCACGATGCGCTATGTGCATCCGACACCAGAGCACAAGCAGGAGGCGGTGCGGAAGTTAGAGCGGTACAACCGAGACCAGGTGTTTGCTCTCTTCGAGCCAGGCTTGGGGTCCCCACAAAAGTCCCCACAGTAGGGCACAAGAGGGCCGGAGCGGGCGTGCAAGTAATTGAAAAGGTGGCGCGCCTGAGAGGATTTGAACCTCCGACCTCTGGTTCCGGAGACCAGCGTCAGATCTATATCTTGTTGGTTCGCTCGGTACTTAGCCACACCTGAGCGTACGCAAATGGACCTAATTCGGCAGTTATCTTGTCGCGGTAGGGGCGCCGGTTGCCCAACGCCCCCGCACCGATCCGCACGTGCAGGATTCCTACATGCGGCTCCTACGGCAGATACTTGGCGTCGAAGCGCAAGTGGGATACGGTACGGATGTAGATATAATCAGATGGTTATCTCTCGGATAGAGTTACTAGTTCATTTATTTTTTCTATCTTGATTCCTGAGACTGATTGGATGCTGTGGGTTGGACCATGCAGCACACTTCCGAATTTGCGTGATGCCCCCGCTAAGAAAATACTCGTGTCTTTCGTGGCCCGCTTGAAACAACCCCTCTATCTCTACGTACATGATGTTGATTTTTTCCGCGTCCCGTCGCATCTGCTCGCTTGGCTCCACCCAAATCGCATTTGAAACAAGCCAGTGCTTAGCATCTTCCTCATGGACATACAAAAAAGAGTGTTCGCGCTCCAATCCTAGGAATCCCTGTACATGGACCAGCTTGCTGTCGAATTTCTCGGGCGTCGCTATTAGCTGGATCAGGCTCACAGGCATAAACTGATCGCGACCAACTGCAGTTGGCCCCCCCAAAAATGAGAATGCGAGAATACAACTAACCAAATATTTCATTTCTTTTGTGACCTCCTCCCAACTAATGGCAAACCGGGACTGGGAAGGAACTCGTTCCGGTGCCTGGTGCCGCGGGGACTGCAGAACCAACTAGAACGCAGCCAAACGGAAACATGTTGAACTGGTCCGGATAAAACACCTCGACGCGACCTGCGGGTGTGCCTAAGAACATCGGTTGCCCCTGGTTGAAATGCAAAGCCAAGCCGATGTCACACGGCTGACCCCCGTTGCATCCCTCTTCCGAAAACTGTTCATTATCGTATTTGAGATCAAAGGCAGCATGAGTGTGGTAGGAGCCAGCATACTCGGTGGCATCCGGGATGTCAGTAGGGTCGAACGTCGAGCTGTCAGGGGTACCTGCGCCGGGGAGCGTAAAGGAATACTCTCCGTTGCTGTCGATTTGATAGACATTCCCGCTGTATTCTGTATTCGTGGCGATTGAGGGGCCGTTTGCGCAATTGACAGCAGCAATTCCAGCAGCCTCCCGGCTACTCCATGCGCCAGAGAGCAAACACGAGTAGTAACTGCCATCAGTGGTGGCTGTAAACTGTACAGGTAGGTTGTCCCAATTTACGCCTCGGCAAATGTTATTCGGACATTGAACAGCTTGGTTTGATTGAAGCCATGCGTAGGCCAGAAAGCAAGGAATATCTAGCCCATCGGCGGTACATGATCCTCCGCCACCTCCACCGTTTATGTACCACCTTGCTCCGCCCGGAACGTTTTTTAGGCCGAGTGGATCGATTGAATTCGTCGGGTTATTCACCGTGTATGCGTAACGATTAAAAGATTGGGGATCGAAGGTAGAGCCGCCGACTGGGTCGACGCTGAGGAAGCGGCCAAGGCGGTAGCTGTAATAACGGGCGAAGGCGTAGTCGAGGCCGGTTTCTGGGTCGCGCTCGTAGCCGGTGAACTTGTAATTTTGGGGGCACGCAGTGGTTTGCAATCTCTCCGTATGCGACATCTCCTGGCCGTAGGGAGTGAATTCGGCATCGTAGCAAACAGCACCCGTATTTGGTCCGTTGCCCAGTGTGATCGCGCGCGTCGTGCCGAGGTGGTCGGCGAAGAGGTAGAAGACATTGCCACCGGAGTCCAAGCGGGCTATGCGGCGGCCGACAAAGAACACGTATTCGTTCGTGATGTTCCCCGCAGAATCGGATTCGGCGATGGCGGCCCCGCTGATCCCCCTCCAGTAGATGGTGGCAACGGTGCCTTGAGCGCAAGTCGTTGCGTTTGACTTCTTGGCGACGCGGAGGCCGTTCCCATCGTACGCATAGCAATACGGCCCGCCAGACATGCCGCTCGCCTGCAAGATGCGATTTTCCGCGTCGAAAGAGTACGTCAATCCGCTTCCATCCAGGGTCATGTTGCCAGCGGCATCGTAGGCGTACGCCGTACTGCTGTTGATGTGGTTGTTGCCGTCCACAGTGACGCTCAGGGGGTACCCGGAGCACTGCGTCAGACCGATAGAGTTCAAGTTCGCCAGCGCGTCGGGGGTGAAGCTCTGCCCCCAACAGTCCACGCCGGAAGTCGCCTGCGTGGCTGCGGAACTGATGCGGTTTAGTGGGTCGTACTGGAAACTGAGGGTCCGGCCGTTGTCCACATTGTTGGTGATGCTGGCAATGGTGCCGTTGTTGCCTCCCGGAAGACTGTACCCAAGGCTGAGGTTGAGCGCCGTGCCGGCCGAGGACGTGGCCTGCGTGGCCGTGTATTGGAGCCGGTTATTGTAGGAGCGGGACTCGGTGATGCCCCCAGTACCGCCGACCTGTCCAAATATTAAAGATCGCAACGGTCCCGGTGGGGCATAACTCGCTTGGATTGCATATTGCGTGCCACTGGCAACGTCCTTGGCCGAAGTCAGCCGCTGCGCGTCGCTCACGGTGTAAGCAACCTGCCGACCGCTGGGGTAGGTAACTGTGCTAATGGAGCCATCGAGGTTGTGGGCGTACGAAATCGTTTTGGTGATCCCGGCGATGGTCCGCGCCTCAGCCGAGACGCGTCCTGCGGCATCGTAGCTCCAAGCGGCCGCTCCGCTCCCGTCGCACATGGCCGTCCGTCGGCCTTTGGGATTGGTCATGCTGAGAGTGGGAGGAGCAGTTGCGCATCCGGTCAGCGCATTGGCATCGTAGCCGTACTGCGCCGTAGGTGTACCGTCGGAATAGGCGACTGAGATCGGTCGGTTCAGGGCATCGTAAGCGGACGTCGTCGTGATGCTGCGCGCATCTGTGCGGCGACACACCGCGCTTGGATTTCCGCTGCAAAGCCCGCCCGCAGAGGTTGTGTAATAGAAATTCGTGGTGCCAGATTCCGGGGTTGTTGAGGCCGTTGCCCGAGATAGCGGATCGTACGCATAGGTCCGAGTCTGAGTCCCGTGCACGACCTGGGTAAGATTATTCAGCAGGTCGTAAGCATAGCAGGTGTTCTGGGTGAGGTTGCCGCTCGAATCAGGCTCGTCTAGTTCGATGATTCTCCCGAAGCCATCCGTCCACGATTCACGTTTCTTACCCGCCTCGTCGATAAACAAGACAGGGAAGCCCAAGCCGTACGATGTCGAACACAGTTGAGAGGTAACCCCGCCAAGCCCTGCCCCGCTAACACGCGATCCGTAAAAGGTCTGCGAATACAAATTGTCGGGATGGGTGATTTTGATGACACGGTCCAACCCATCATAGGCCGGCGTCTCCAACCCGTCTGTGGAAGCAGTCGTGCTCCGATGCGGGTGACTAATGCTTTGGACTCGACCTGACGTATCGTAAACGTTGTCGGCGGAGGTGGCACCTTCGGGGTCACTGACAAGGGTTTGAGTGGATAGGCGTCCCCAGGGGTCGAGAATCGTCCGACCGTGGCGACAGCCCGTGGAGCATGACACAGAGAAGGCGCTGGTAATTCCCACGTATGTGGTCCACCTGGGTTTCAGACGCAGCGTACGCAGAATAACTCCACCCTCCATTGGGCAGGACAGCGCTGGTGGGTCGGTTCATGGAGTCATAGAAATGAAGGTAGCTGGTGTCGTTATTTGCGCCTGTGGAGAGGGCAATTTGCCCCGTTCCATAGTAATAGCCGAATGTTGAGGCTGGAATTAGGGGAGGCGAAATTTTCGTGAGATAGGCATTTGTGGAGCTGGCTGGGTTGTATACTTGCGGGGGATTCGATGGTCCGTCTCCGACATCGTTGTAAAGGGTATCTCCATAGCCGAAAGTCGTCTGGTTTCCTGCGGGATCCGTGGAAGATGTCACCTGACCCGTGATGTTATAAGTCAGCGTGGTGGTGAGATAGCTGGAGCAAGATGGCGACACCACGGTGCAGCGCTGAATTTGCGTTGAATTGCCCCGCGTCGTGTAGCTCGTGCTGAAATTAGCGTCGTCGTGCTGTGTGGCAGTCACGGAAGTGAGTCCACCCGTCCCGTATGAATCGTAGACAATATTGGTCTGCGCGAGCGCAGTCCCTCCGCCTGTCTTGACCGTGAAGGTCGTCGGGCGATTGATGAGGTTATTGGGATAGCCTGTGAGGTACGTAATTGACGTCGTGCGGTCGGGTGAAGTCGGTTGGGTGCCCGCGTAATAATTCCATTCCGAAATCTGCGTGATGTTTGAATCCTGGATACTGTCGTATGTGAACTGTACAGCGCGAGTGACGCTTCCAGTGGGGGTCGGAAAGGTGACGGTCTCGGTGAGCTCTTGAATATTTTGATTGCCGGTGCAGTTCGCCATGGTGCATGGATTCGACGTGTTCCATTGGCTTGTTACCGTCTTCAGGGTGATGTTGGGCGATCCCCCAGACTTGTATAGTGCTTGGGCCTTCCACGCCCCGTTATTCAGGCCGAATGAATACACGATCTGGCTGCCATTGGGCTTTGCCACGGTAACTTGCTGGCACACGCTGAACCCAGTACACGTGCCTGTTGCGGATGCTGAATATGTCCAAGTGCCGCCCGAAGAGATACGGGTGGAGACCCAGCGGTTGTTGTTGCTGGAAGCGTCCAGATATGTCGTGAACGCGTACGTGACCTGCCCACCTGTGGGAAGGGTCAGTCCAGTAAGAAGGCCGTAGTTACCGGCGGCGGTGCCGGTATCGTAGCTGAAGCTGTAGGAGTTTGAGTCCGGCAGCTGGATACTTTGAACTACGGTTATGTTGCCCGTGTACTCGGTAACGCCAGATTGAGCAAACGCCGTGGAAACGGGGACGGAGGCCGTGGTCACCGTAACGCGGGATGTGCCGCCCTGGGAATTCAAGATATCGTAGCAGACTTGATTCGAAGCACAGTTCGTGGTGGAGACCTTTACCGGCGTGCGGCCCAGCGTGTCAATCACGTTGCTATTGCTGTCTGTCGAAAAATAATTTCCATTGCTATCCTTCGCGGTTGGGTACACCTGAGTTCCGTCCGGGGCGTAGACGACGGCCTGCGTGGTATTCGTCACCCACATATGAAATCCGCTTGAGTCTGTCGCGAAGGAGTGGCCACTTGAGACGCTTGACGCTCCGCAACTACTGAGTTGTTCTCTGGTGATCATGGGGAACATGTGCTGGGTGCCGTCGGAGGAGGTCCAGGTGAAAGTCTGATAAAACAGGGTGCCCGGCACCCTGACACTTCCCTGTAGGCATGTACTCGTCCGGGTCGAGTACCCGACAGTTCCGGCATCTGCAGAGGTTACCAGTCGCCAGCCTCCCCATGAATTACTGTAAGGACGTTGTTGGGTTGCCAGGTAGACGAAGTCGTCGTCACGACCTGCCAAATTCGGCTATCATAGATTAATTTCGCTGCGAACCCGCGACTTCCTCGCTGTGGAAAGTAGCCCAACGGAATTTCCAGATGGAGATTCCCATTCGCCACATTCACAAAGCCTAGTTCAACGGGTTGCGAAGTCGTGAAGCTGGGCGAACCCGTCTGCGTTAGGTAGTTTTGCGCCTCCGCAGTCTTGAACATGATACAAATGATTGTCATGAGGAAGAGTCCGCGACATAAATGCCCTCGAAATCGCGCGTGGCGCTGCTCTCCGTCCCGACAGCTTGTCGATCTGAGTTTCGTATAAACTTGCGGCCGCATGTCCTAATCTCCCTCGACTCGAAGACAGTCGTGGTTCGCCAGGTTTGAAATGCCTCACAACTGAAAATCTGAGTCCGTTAGTCCGGCGTTGAACCTAATTGCGCTGAGTTGAATCGTCCAAGTGCGCTGGCCATTGACCCTTTCTGTGATCGAAAACGGAACCACGCAGCTGTTCGTGAGGCGATAATCCGAGAATTCAACTTCGTGGACTAGGTCTTGGGTGGCGTTGTCGTCCGGATGAACGGTGTCGCGGACTAGAAGAATCTCGTATGTCGTGCTGTCGATGAGGAAGTCCATCGCTGTCAGGTGACTGAGGATGCCGTCGGGATCGACTGACGGGGAAAGAGCTTGCTTCACGTGGATCACATACGTGCGACGACCATTGAGGTCGACCAATCCTACGTATTGGATCGATAGGCTAGAGTTGTTTACGACGGCGGCCACCTTCAACTGTGGGAAGCTGAGAGCTCCTAGGTTGAGGGTGTTATGGGCTGGAATCGCCTTGACCGGCCCCCCCGGGTCCCTCGTTGAGCCGTGCCCAAAACTCCCAACCCACGACCGGGTTCCCTCCGGAAGGTTCGCGTCCACGCGGAAGTCATTTGTCCCGCGCCCGCGAATCATCGCCCGCCCCTGTACTTCCTTCCCTGCCCAGAAATAGATGATCGTTCCTGGTGCTGAAAAGTCTCTTACTGCTGTGAGAGCCTGTGCACCGCCCGCCGCGTTCAAGCACTGCGTCAGAATAGCCACAGCTTCTGGATCGCGGCGGGGTGGCTGCTGCGCGGCAACGGCAATCGAAATCAAAAAGGTTGGTAAAAGCAAAAGGGCTGGTCGCATAAGGCGCATGGGCTGGGCCTCCTCGCGGACGGGATTTTTCGGAGCCTTTTATATGAATTAGGAAATAAAGTCAAATATAAATTTTACCAACTGTGAATAACTTGCTAAAGTAAGCAGTCTTGGGCTCCGCGCGTTCAACGGCCCGGCGTCCGGACTGCGGCAACGGCGTAGTGCAAAAAGCGCAAGCCCAAACTCAGAACCTGCAGAAAACATGAAGGGTTATGCTTGTCAATTTCGCTTTGAGGCCGGGCTCTGGCACCGATGTGGAACCTCGAATCTGCTGCCTCTTGTAAGCAAGGGGGACTGTAATTGCTCCTCTTCTAGAGTCCAAGGCAGACCGCGCCACGTTGCGCGCATCACGCGATTGTTCTGAAACCGGAACATGCTTGCACGGGGCGGATAACCCTCTCTAGAGTCGGTGTAGCTGCACGGCCTGGAAACAGGGCGTGAGCGTCTAGGGTCGCGTCAGGAAGTTTGAAAATAGGTCAGTGGCTTCTTGTAGATCCTGGCTAGGTATTGCAGCTCGACGAAGTCCACCCTTTCAGCCGACCGCCCCGGCGACTTCGGGAGCGAATAAAGCTCCTTCAGAATCCCTCGAGTCTTGATGAACATTTGTTTCCAAGTTTCAGGGCCAGACACTCTCTCGTGGGCGGCCTCATTCGCCTTCCTCCGCGATGCGAAGAGGCCGGAACATCGCCACCACAACCTGTCGCTTCTCCGGGGCGCGCTATTGAACCGTGACCAGCGCGGAGGTTTGGTGGGTTAGGCCGCCGGTCGTTCCGAAGATGACCAGAGGCGCAGTTCCTGTGATCACTTGGTTTAGCGACCCGTTGGTGCTAGACGGCAGATTATTGCTATCGCCAGAGTAGGAAGCAGTGATCACGTGGGTCCCAATGGATAGCCCGATTGCCCGCAGAGTAGCAGTTCCGTCTGAGAGGACATTGATCACGCCAAGCGTAGTTCCTTGATCGAAGAAAGTC
>QHYQ01000597.1 GCA_003224175.1 Acidobacteriota bacterium | reverse complement strand
CAGCGATAGCACGGCGGCTTGATAACCACATCCCGTTCCGATCTCTAGCAGGCGTTCGCCGCCTGAGAGGCCTGGCGCTTGGGCCATCGCCGCAACCATGAAGGGCTGCGATATCGTTTGACCATGGCCGATGGGAAGAGGCCGATCACCATAGGCTTCACTAGCGAACCCCGCGGGTATGAATTCATGGCGTGGCACGCTGAGCATGGCTGCAAGGACTCGCTCATCCCGGATGCCTCGCTTGCGAAGCTGCCGCTCAACCATCTCCCGGCGACGCTGCGCCGGATCCGCTTGCGCAGGGGGGGCCGCCGCAGGGTGAAAACCATTGCCGCCCGCGGAACCGTCGTAGGAATCAGACACGAAGCCTCCCGCGCGCTACTTGAATCGCTGCCTGCGGACGACGTCAATACCAAAGGTGCCGTTCTCGTCGCGCAGGGCCACTACGGAAACATCGGGCCGCACGGTATATTCGATCTGAATCACCTGCTCCTGCGTGGAAGTGACATCGGTGCTGTAAGTAATGACCAGGTTGCGCGAAAACTGCTCCGCGATGGTGACGCGCGCCCCGGGATTCTGCGTGGCGCTGGTAGCTGCGATGTAGTCGGGATCGACACTGAAATGCCGCACGCCAAATAGCCTTTGCACGCGGCCGCCCAGCTGAGAGGAGATGGCTTCGGAAAGCAGCGTGGTGGCGCCGAGTTGCGGAGTCTGGACCGCCGCGGCCCCGCCCCGAAGCATGCTCTCCCCACCGGTCTGTCCGAGGGCCAGGAGCGTGATGATGTCGCTTGAGGGCAGGGGAGGATCGGAGCGGTAAGACATCGTGAGATGGCTGGCGGGGCCGGTGAAATCCACGGTGACTTCGTATTGCTGGATGGTGGTGCCGACTTCGACGTTAAGCACCGGATCGGCGCGAAAGGGATTGGCGAAGTTCAGATCGCCGCGCGTCAAGCGGTACTGATTGCCGCGCATGCTCATCTCCCCGCTCAGCAGGTGGACGTTTCCCAAAAGAATGGGGTGGTCCCAAGTGCCGCGCACACGCACGTTGGCTTCGCTCTGGAATCTCCCGCTGGACCATTCGATCACAGCGCCGGAAGTGGTATCGGCTTGCACATCGAACTGTAGGTTGCGCAAGAAAGGCGAGGTTGGACGGGGTCCGCTGGTGGTCTCTGGGGAGGAGGCGATCAAAGACGTAATATCGAAGCCCTCCGACATCAAGAGGCGATCGACGGTGACGTGGCCGGAAAGAGTCGCAGCCTGCACCGTGCCCAGTAAGCGCAGATCGCCGCCGGCCAGCCAACTCATACCGACCGGATAGCGCACGCGCACCTGCTCGGTGCGCGCGGTGAGGTCGTAGCTCAGCGGTCCATTGCCGTAGGTCAGCGAGCCGGAAAGCAGGAGGCGGCCGCCTCCGGTTTCCGAGGTGACGTCGCTAAAGCTAATGCGGCTGGTGTCAAAAATGAAATCGCCGGCAAGCTGGCTCAGGCCGGCGGGAAAATCTCCATAACGCGCCGACGCATCCTGGACATGAACGCGCCCGGTGATCCGCGGGCTTGAGAGGGTGCCGACAATTGAGGCATCCATTTGCGCCGGTCCGCGAACATCCAGACTGGGCACGAATCCGCTAAACAGCCGCAGGTTGGCGGCTCCCGCGACGCGCATATCCAAAGCTCGATCGGCGGCAAATCGCGCGAAGCCACTGACGCGGAAGTCCGTGTCCACGCCGCGCAAGTTTGCCTGGCGCACCTGCACCTCATGATTTCCATACCGTAGCTGTACAGGCCCTTGGTTCTGCAACTTGATGTATTCGTAGTCCAGCGAGACTTGCGTCAGATCGGCATCCACCGAAATCATGTCGGGCTGCAAGAGCGCGCCGGAAATGCCAAATCGGCCGTCAATCTGGCTGTGGCCTGTGAGCCCGCTCAAATGCAGCGCACTGACGATGAGAGGATCGAGATCGATCTGTAAAACCGTGACCTGCCCGCCGCCGACGGGCAGCCGCGGAGTCTGGATGCCCGTGACACCCTCGAGCGGCAACCCCGCGCCCGTCAGGTCGAAAACGGCCTGGCCATCGGTGGTGTGGTAAGTGAAATTTCCGGTCAGCAGACCCGGGGCGGTTGGATTCACACTTACCGCCGGCGGCACCAAGCGCAATTCGGCGTTGGCGATGCGCACTTCGCCGTGATGGAGCGTGATTTCACCCCGCGCTCGATCGAAGCGCCAGCCCCAGGCCTGAGGATCGACCAAATCGAAGAGGCCGGTCAGCTCCGGATTGGCGTGCGTTCCGCGACCATGAAAGGTTCCGCTCAGCAAGCCGTGCGCAGGATAGGAATACCCGAGCAGCGCTTGCAGCCCATCCGCGTCGGTACGCACCAGGGTGGCATCCAACTGCCAGGAATTTTCCGGGTGGAAACTCCAGTTATCCAGCATCAACGATAGCTCGAGCTGAGCCGAGGCGCGGTCGCGGCGCACGTTTGCCCGAGTGAAACTGAACTCCTGGGGCGAGTAGGACATGTCGCCTTCAATTTCGTCCCAGGAGAGCTTGTCGTAGCGCGCTTTTGTTCCCGTCACATGCCCGCTGAAGCTTGGCCGCGCCAGCGGTCCAGTTACGTGACCCTGCCAATGAAAACTCCCGGCAATCACTTTGGGCTCGGCGTCCTTGCCTCGCAAACGATTGATGAAGTCATCCCAAGGCACCAGGTCCTGGGAATCAAAGATCGCGTCGAGCTTGGAAGTCTGCGCCGCCAGAGTTCCGCTGAACTGCACGTTGCTCGACGGCGTGTCAATATGGCTGGCACTCAGCACTACGTCGCGTCCCGCCATGCTGTAGTGATAATCGAAGCTTGCCATGACAGGAATCTGGCCCGCCGGCAATTGGCGCCTCGGAACCCAAACAGAAATGCCGCGTGAATCCAGGTCCTTGAAATCGGCAGTCCAGGTAGTGAGGGCTTGCACATCGGCATTACCGCCCCAATGCAGCGGAACGATAGGGAGACTGTCATTGTTAACAGCGGCGAGCAGCGTGGCAAGATCCATGTCGTGCGCATGGGCGTTCACGCGAAAACGAAGCGTGCGAAAATCGAGATGAACCTGGCCGTCAATCGCCCCGCCTAATGCTTGAGCCGAAAAATCGGGAACCTCAAGAGCGGCGCGGTCTGCGCGGTAACTGCCGCGGGAACTGATCCCGGAGCTGTGGAACCAGTCATAGGGCATTGTAATGTCCGCCGCGGAATAACTCCCGGTCACCGCCAAGCGCCCGTCCGCAAAATGTCCGTTGCCCGAGAAATCGACGTTTCCGGAGGGGCTGTTGGGTTTGCGCAAGATGGAGCGAATATCTTCGAAATCCAGATGCCCGCGATAGCGAAACGCCCAATTCGGGTGCACAAAACCGGAATTCAAGAGTTGCGCGTCGATCGAGGTGTGTGGCCGCCGCACCACGACCTCGAAAATACGCTCGCGCAGGGGTCTTGCTTGCGTGGAGCGTGGTGCTATTGGCACATTGATCGAGCCATCTTGCCCCACGCGAACGTGCAATACCGGGTGGCTGACTTCTACATCACCCAGGGAAACCCGGCGTCCCCACACGGAATCGATCCGCAAGCCCACCTCCAGCCGGTCGGCATGGAAGAATGGCGGCGTGCCGTCGGGTTCGCGGCCGTGCACGGTGAAGTCACTGAGCGTGACCCGCAGCCGCCAAGGATTAAAATGAAACGCAGCCAGTTCGGCCTTGCCGGAGGTCAATTTTTGAATCTGTTCGACAATGGTGCGGCCAAGGTAATTATCCGTGGCGCCATTCGAGAGAATCAGCATCAGGGTTAGAGGCACAGCTACAAGCACCACGGCAACGCCCAAGACCCAACGCTTCCATTTCCGTCTTGTTCTAGCTTCGGTCATGGCTCGTTACCCGGTGCGCCGATGGAAGGCGCATCCATGGGCTCGAGTTCGATCTTCAGGCGCGGTTTAGTTTCGTCGAACCAAGCCGCGGTGCGGTCGTTGACGCTCTGTTCGATGAGCAACTCGCGTATTTGACCGGTTACGTCGGCCAAGGGAGGCGCTTGCTGGCCTTTGGCCTGGAGTTCCGGCACCAGGTGGTCCCGGTAATAGTTTTCGATTGCGCTGTCGGTCACTTGAATCGAGGAGCGGAATTTGTAATCGAGATAGCGCGCCAAATAGATCTGCCGCGTGATCGCGCGGCGTACGGCTTCGGACGTAAGCCTGGCTGCGGCAAGGCGCTGCCGATAGGCAGCAGCGCTGGGAAAGCTATTCTCGACTCGGCTGAGTTCGCGATCCACTTCCGTTTCGGCCGGCAATGGGAAACGCGCCGTGGTCGCTTCATTATTCACGACCCACTGCTCGATCAGCTCCGATCGCAATTCTTCGTTGCTTTGCGAACGGCCATCCAGGAGCTGTTGGTAAGCAGCCAGTTCGCGGAGCTCGCTCAGCGTGATGATGTCATCTTCGATGCGCGCCACGATCCCATCGACAATCTGAGCCTGCGGAGCGGGTTGGGGCGCAGCGATCGCCGCCGCGGAGAACGCGGCGAGTGACATGCAGAATCCGAGGATGCACCCGGCGCGCATCAGAAAGTAGATCCCAGATTCACGAAGAATTGAAATGCAGGCAGCCGCGAAATGGTCACGGGCCCAGTCGTCGCCCCCGTGGTGACCGGAATCACAAAATTTGCCGGGTTGAGCTGATACGCCAAATCGATGCTCACTGGCCCCACGGGAGTGTGATAGCGAATCTCGAATCCCACGGTGTGCGAGAAATAATTCAGCTCATTGGTGCAGTTCGTCAGGCAGATCGTGGGCTGGGCTGGATTCAACGCGGGCCGGGGCGGAGCCGACCGGAAGCTAATATGCGAGAAGTTGCTGAAGACATTCCCAGCGTCATAAAAAAATCCGCCGCTGGCGCGGCTGCCGATCAGCGGAAGGCGCATTGGAAATTGCAGTTGCTGGTTGAAGATGAGCATACCCAATCCGCCCACTGGAAAACCGGTCACAGGATCGCGCGGGCCGGCCTGATTAAGGCCAAAACCGCGCAGCGTGGTGCCGCCTCCGGCGAAGAAACGTTCCGGTAATGGAATATCCGATTCGGTTGCGCCGGCGAAAGGTTTCTCCGTACCAATACGCGTCGAACGCGCAAACACCAGGCGCGAGCCCAGATGCGTGTAGGTGGAATTTTGGTAGGTGGCGCGCAGAAAGGACGCCCCGGAGCCGATCGCTTTGCTGGCGAGATCGACGTCGAAAGTATTAAAACTTCCCCGGGAGGGATCGGCGGCATTGTCGCGGCGGTCGCGTACCCAGGTGAAGCTGAAGAAAGAGACCTGGGTAGGCTGATTGAACAGAGGAATCTCTTGCGGCGCGACCTGCAAATCGGCGGCCTGCACGCGGCGGTAAACAAAACGGTAGAGCAAAGTAGTCAGGATCGAACGGCGATCGGTCAACTGAGCCGAGCCCTCTTCCCGAGTGGACGTAAAGGTTTGGACGTCGCGCGCCTTGACGTAGGTTCCCGTGAGCAAAAGAGTGAGAGTGGGAAGAAGGAAATGGTTCGAGGAACTATACGTGAGCAGCGCGCGGCCTTGCAGGGTGCTGGCCCGCACTTTGAAGGAAAGCGAATCGGCG
>QHYQ01000259.1 GCA_003224175.1 Acidobacteriota bacterium | reverse complement strand
ACACTGACGTAACCCCGAACGACATCGCCAGGCCGGTCCAGAGGATGGCAGGAAAAAGCCCGAACACGACGGCCAGATAGGTCAGCCGTTGCACCACATTGTAAGTTGAGACGGCATCGGCCTCCGGCCGCCTCCACCGCAAATGCTCCGACACTACGGCGATGATGCGGTTCCAACGGAGATCGGCTTTCGCCGGCAGCAGATCCTTGCGGAAGTGTTGCGTGATGAAGCTGCCTACCATATAAGTCAGGCCTGTCAAGACCAGAACCCATGCAAAAAGGAAATGAAAAGGTCGGTTCCAAACCGAAGGGCCAATGATAAAGGGTATAGGAAGATCAATGAGCGACGGGGTCCCGACACCGCCAGTTTCGCCCCAGTATAGGCGCGGGTGAGATACGAGAATGCCTGTGCCGGTGATAAGCAGGCCAAGTACGCTCAGCACGACAATCCAGTGCGTGATACGAACGAGCGCGATATGGCGCGGCGTAGATGCGGTCTCAACTGCTGCTTCAACGTTAGCTTCGCTAATCATTATTTAGCTACTAAGAGTTTCGGTCATCGTAGGTCAAAAAAAGAACCACGGCAATACAAATTGGCGCGGGAAATTTGAACCCTGTCTGATTTAGCGATAAGCTCCGGCTTCATAAAGAGCCGGAAATAGGCGCTGTCACCAGTGCCCAGGTCAGCGGTCATGGCGGCGCCGTTGGTCTCCCATACCGGCCAGCATGTCGCCCAAATATGGAAACTGCTCTGACACCACTCGAATTTGGTCGCCGGGCACGCCGGCTTTATGCGGACCGAGAGGCCGTGGTCGACCGCGATTTGCGATTGACCTATGGTCAGTTTTTTGAACGCTGTGATCGGTGGTCAGCCGCCTTGCAGAAACTGGGTGTGAGCGCCGGAGATCGAATCGCTTATATCGCTCCCAATGTGCATGCACAACTGGAGTCCTTTTATTCGGTCTTGCAGATTGGCGCCGTATTAGTGCCACTCAATTACCGCCTTACGGCAGATGATTTTGCCTATCTGATTCGGCACAGTGGTAGCCGAATCGTGTGCGCACATCCAGACTATGTGGATGCGGTGGACCGTGTTCGCAGTCAACTCCCAAAGGTCGAACACCTAGTGTCGTTGGGTGAAATTCGGCAGGGATGGCTGGATTACGAATCAACGCTGAAATCGTCCCCGCCTGAATTTGCGCATCCGGTGATCCATGAGACCGATCTCGCGACAATCAATTACACAAGCGGAACCACATCCCGACCCAAAGGCGTAATGATTACCCATCGCAATGCTTATATGAACGTAGTGGGAACGCTGATCCACTTTCCCATGACGCCTGCGGACCGCTACCTTTGGACTCTCCCGATGTTCCATGCAAACGGCTGGACGTTCGTGTGGACAGTCACCGCCGCGGGTGGAACTCACGTTTGCCTGGGCAAGGTCGAAGCCAAAACCGCGTTTGAGAAGATTAACAGCGAGCGGATCACCGTCATGTGTGCGGCTCCTACCGTTCTGATCTTTCTCGCCAATGCTCCGGAAAGGGTGCGAAAAGGTGTTCGCGCTGGAGTTCGCGTGCTCACGGCAGGTGCTCCTCCGGCGGCGGCTACGATCGAACGCATCGAGAGCGAATTCGGATGGATCCTTACCCATATTTACGGCCTAACGGAGACCTCGCCCTTCATCTCCGTCTGCGAGCCACGACCTGAACACCAAGCATTTTCGGCGCCCGAGCGGTGCGTTATCAAAGCGCGGCAAGGCGTTGAACTGATAACTTCCGGCGAGTTGCGGGTGGCCGGTCTTGCCTGCCATGTGCGCCGCAAGTGAGGCGACGCCTGCGATCTGGGCCGAGCTGAGTTCGGACCTCGCCCATCATTTCGGTGATCCGAACAGTTTTCAAAACTTTCTACGCTGTTCGCCTGAAGATCCCAGGAGTTTTTCACTAGGTTCGTTCGAAGGCTGCACAACTAAAGCGGGATCAGGGACAACCCGTATTTAGCAAACTCAGAAGAAGCCCTCGAAGGCGCGGTATGCGCCGCCCTTTGTCTCAATTTCAGGACGCCGTTGCGGTACAATCCCGGCAAAAGTCAAGAGAATGCAGCTTCAGCGATCATTCCTGATGACGGAGAAAAGCAAATGAAAATGAGAATCTCACCGCGTCGCGCCTTTATCTCGCTTGTCCTGACCGCCGCTCTCGCCTCACCGACGCGGGCGCAAACCGGCGGCCGCCCAGCCGATCATGACTCGGACTTCGCCGCGCTCGAGGCACGAGAAAATGCCGCCAATGCAAAGCCAGGTCCGCGAACGGTGCCGGAGCGCAGCGTCCCAGTGCCTAACACGGTCAGCCCGGAGTTGCGGGCCGACATCGCGGCGCCGTACCGCGTTCCGAACTGGAATGCCAACCCCAAAAGCGCCGCGGAGTGGAAGGAGCTGGTCGCCACTCTAGCGGCTCGCGGCGCGGCCGCGCAGCTGCCCATCCGGGAGAGGTTGGGTGTCACGATGGAGCCGACCGTGATTGGCGGAGTGAAGGCTTTCATTCTGACGCCGAAGGTAATTCCGCCTGCCAACCGCAACCGTCTGCTCGTGCACGTTCACGGCGGCGGCTACGTTTACAATCCAGGCGAGGCCGGGACGGGCGAGGCCACGCTCATGGCCGCGTATGGCGGCTTCGAAGTGATCTCCTTCGACTACCGCATGCCGCCCGATCATCCCTACCCCGCGGCCATTGACGACGCGATGGCGGTCTGGAAGGAAGCGGTCAAAATGCAGAAGCCGAGTAACATGGCCATCTTCGGCACATCTACCGGCGGAGCCATGACGCTAGCGATGGTTCTAAGAGCCAGACAGGAACACCTGCCTCTGCCCGCAGCCATCGCACCCGGCTCGCCGTGGTCGGATTTGACGGAGACCGGAGACACTTACAAAACGAACGAGTGGCTGGACAACGTTATTGTCAGCTACGGCGGCTACCTGAGCCATGCAGCGCTGCTTTATGCCAACGGGCATGACCTGAAAGATCCGCAGCTTTCGCCCATCTACGGTGACTTCCACGGCTTCCCGCCCGCCATCCTGACCAGCGGCACGCGCGACCTGTTCCTCAGCCTCACCGTGCTCACGCATCGCAAGCTGCGCCAGGCTGGCGTGGAGGCTGCCTTGCAAGTTTTCGAGGGCATGTCGCACGCGCAGTACACTTTCGATCCCTACGCCCCGGAGACGAAGGAAGTATTTACGGAGATTGCTTCGTTCTTTGACAAGCATTTGGGAAAATAGTCGGACTCGCGGCTGGTGAGCGCTGTTCGCTGCCTCGCGACCCGGTCATATCCGAGTTTGGAATTCTTGGTGCAAAGGAGGGCCCGAGCCCCGAGAGGCTCGGGAAGCCGTGCCCTGGAAAAGGAGCGATAGAAAAAGGACAACTTACTTAACGAGGATCGGGATAAGGAGCAGCCAAGCTACTTCTTTTGTGGGTCAGCTATGGCGGGCCTGCTGACCTCCTTATCGAATGTCGCCTGCTCTGAAGGCGAGCAGAGCATTTCCCGGATGTCGAAAGCGTCTGATTGCAACCGCATGGGGAACTTCTCGAGCGCGTTCCACGGCTTCGCATAGATCTTCGGGTCAATGATCGTCAGCGTGAGCTCCATGAGGTCGCGGTTCACGCGATGGAACCGCTCTTCGACTCGCAAATCGCCGCTATGTGGGCGGCCGGCGTTATCGATCCAGGTCCTTTCATCGATGCCCGTCGTCTCCACCACGAGTGTGTTATTGTCCTCCCACCTGCCAATCGAGTAGCCGTACCATCGAGTCTCTGCAATATCCGGGTCGGGGAAACCTCGCGCATCCGTCCATATGCTGCGAAACGTCCGGTCGTTTTGATACAAGATCATCACCTGCTTAGGAGTCTGCACGATCTGGATGGCCCTGAGGTTAAAGAGTTCGATCCGTGGAAAACCGATGGGATCGCACATGTCAAACGGATCGTTATTCAGAGCGATGGGAACTTCGTTGGTTCCAAATCCCGCTTTGTGCTTCTTGAAAGCTTCCTCCCCTGCAGGCGTGAATGGCAAAAAATGCTTCCCGTCGGACGGGTATTCTTGTGCGCCCATAAATTGCACTCCCGCCAGCCACCCCGCGGCCGGTTCCCAAATTCCCGATAGGTCGTGGCGAGGGGCAGGCGCAGCCTTTGGATCTGCCGGCATTATGGGCGAATCTTTATACCACCCGTCCAGGTGCCCTTCGTTGCTGCGATCGACCGGCGGAGCGCCCGGATCGGGCGCGGGAAACGGGATCCGCGGCGGCCCTTGCGCATTTTGAGCGAGCGCAGGAAGCGAAAACATCGACACAATAAGCACCATTGTTGCGGCTACGAAGCGGTTTGCCATAAGGGGCATCCTTTTCGTTCGATCAGTTCAGCCTTGACCTTGTAACCACTGGCCATTGGCAAGCATGACCCGCTGGAGACGCCCCACTGGCGCGCCATTATCCGGTGTGATCATCACCACTGTGACCTCATCTCCCGCTTTGAATGTCTTCCTGGTTACCCCACGATTGATGAGGTTCGAGGGTGCACTCCACTCGATAACCCAATTAACTACATTGCCCTTCTCATCCTCCACATCTACTTTCAGGAAGGTATGGGGATTGAGCCAAGTCCACTCGGTCACGGTTCCCTTCAAAGTGAGTTGCTTCGCATGACCGTACGACGCGTTTCCGTGATGCGCGAATAGCGGAACGGAAACCGCCAACAAGAGGAAACTCAACCCTAGCCCATTTTTCATTCCTTTCCTCCAGATTCTACTCGAATCGTGGGACTTTTCTACTGGCCTGCCGGAATATGCGCCATCCTTCTCAAGGACTTAGGAGCCGCACGTCAGCTTCTCCTGCGACACTGTAGTGAGAAGTCTGTACGGCGTGCAGCAACCTTCAATCTGCTCAAAGGGTTTGAAGGTAAGCGATCAAATCTGCGATCTGCTGATCAGAAAAAGACGCACCGACTGCGTCCATGGTGCCGCCTCCTTGAACGATCTGTTTGCGGATCATTTCAACGTCGTGTGCCTGATGTTCTGTTCCGTCAGACAGTGTGTGCGGAGGCCAATGAAACAGGTCCTTTAACCCAGGTCCAACCTTCGCGTCTCTGTTTTCGGCGTTGTGACATACTTCGCACTTGCTGGCGAAAACTTGCTTACCCCTTATCGGATCTCCGGCGTTTTCCATTTGCTTCTCTTCACCGGCCTTGAATGACGCTGACAAGGCTTCGTTGGCCGCGTCTTTGTCTTTCGGAATCTGGTTTTCTCCGGCGTACGACGTTCTCGGTACAACGGCTTGACTCGGCAATTGCGGGACACCGGGCCTGTCCGGCAGTGTCAGAAGCAGAGCCATCGTCGCCCAGCAGGAGGCGGCATCGGACACGAATTGGTGCCAGCCGTTCGGAAAGCTCTCAAAGGTGTGCGGCTGAACCGGAACAGCCCGCGTCGGCGCGAACCAGGAGCCGTCCGCCAGTTGATTTCGGAGCAGCCACTGCACACCCTTGTGGTACACAGGATCGTCGGCGGACACGTTCCCGGAGACACGCAAGGCGTAGAGGGCCTCGCCTGTCGCGTAGGCGTCCGCGCGAGCATCTGGGAGCTGGCTCCAGCTTCCGTCTTCATTCTGCGCGGCCTTCAATGCATTCACGAACGGTGTGCGTTCCGATCGGGAGGCGTCAGCATCCGCGAGCGCGTTGAGCTGCATTGACTTCTCTTCGAGCGAATACGCCTTTGTCGCAAGCAGCCATCGCTTGGTTCGTTGCACGCGCTGCTCGAACTCCTCTCGACGGCCGGGAATGCCATAAAGCTTGATTGCGCGCAGAGCTAGCGCTGTGGTCGTAAACGGGCTGTATTCGAGCGGGGGTCTGTAACTCAAGTTTCTGAACGCGCCGTCCGGGTATTGGTTCAGCGAAATGAAATGAATGTGCGCGTCCGTCAATGCATCCGCAGGAGCCCCCGCCGCCGCCATGCCCATAAGCGTATAGCCGAGCGTATCGCTCCCTCCCCCGATCGGCGACGAGCCCAAGCGATTATCTTCAAGAACAGGCTCGTCGGTCGCGATCGCGAAGCCCAGTTCCTTTTTTGCCTGTGCTTCATTGACGGCGAATCCCTTTTTTCGCGCCAGCGAAACTGTCATCGCTGGAAGCGAATTGCTGTGGCAGGATACGCACTGGCGGCTCTTCCAGCCGGGTTCGCCGCTCATTTCAATGATTGGGATCGCCTTTTCTATCGCCGCGTCTACGGAAGAAGTCCCGGTTGGCACGGGCCATTCTTCTTTGACCTCCTTGGCGCCGGCGTTTACCAAAAGAGCCAGAATCGATTGCGTTCCCACGCGCGCCGCGAGTTGATACGCAGTATCACCGCGATCATTTTTCGCGTTCGGATCGACGCCTTTCGACAGGAGCCATTCGATCATCTGATCGCGAGCGGGAGGAGGCTGCATCGAAAGTACAGCTTGCATCAGGAGAGTAAAGCCCTCCCGATCCTTGGAATCGAGAGAAGCCCCATGATCGAGCAAGAACTGAGAAAGCTCCGGCATCGATCTCTTGGCGGCGTCATTCAATACGCCTCCCAACGTGGAGCCGACCGGTGTTGATTGAGTCCCGTTGGGGCGAACACCGCTGGCGGGCGCACCTTTTTCTACAAGCCATCTGGCGCAGGCTTCGCACCGCGCAGTGATCGCGGCGGCGATCGCTGCCCCGGTCAAACCGTTTGACGGCAGGCCGGCGCTGAGAAGGTACTGCATCGCTTCCAAATCACCCGTCGCCGCTGCGGTCGTCATCGTGCGGGCGTCTGGCTTGGCCCCTTTGGCCACAAGAAGCTTCAAAGCCGGGGTCGATCCGAAAGTTGTCACGGCGACACCCATCGCCGTGGCGCCGCGTTTGCTCCTAGCGTTCACCTCCGCGCCGGCATCCAGCAAAAGTCGCATCTTTGCCAGATTGGTCGCGGCGTACATCAATGCGGTCGAACCAACCGCATTCATTCCGTTCACATTGGCGCCATTGTCGATCAGGAGCTTCATCATTTGCGGGTCGGACTCGAGGACTGCGTGCATCAAGGCTGTGGTGCCACCGTCGTCCGCGGTATTTGGGTCAGCGCCCGCACGAATGAGTTTTTGAACTTGTGCGTGATCCCCGCTCCGGATGGCCACCAGTAGGCTCGGTGATCCAGTGGCTGCCAGCGAACCGCTGGATAACATCAAAGATGCCAGCAAGGCGAGCAAACCTGGATGACGCATTTCGACTCCTAAGACACTGTCTGCAGATTATTCGAACCAATCGCGGCGGTCAAGAATGAGCTTATAGCTGACCCCTCCTTGCCGCCTCCATGGTGTCACGCGAGCCCGAAGGGATAAAGGGCAGCGGCGCGGAAGAATCATTAGCAGTCCCCCGAAGGCTACCCAAATTGTGTTCTCTGGAATACCTCTTGACCGGGATCGACGCTGCCCCCTCATCACCATATTCTGTTTCATGAATTTGCTACGGTCGGGGTAGGAAGATTCATACGTATCTTACGAATCGGAGGGATTCACAATGCGAGAACGTCTTATACCTATGATCCCGGGCGCTGTACTGGCGGCGCTGAGTTGGATACTTTTTGGGGCACTTTTGGTGACTGAGCTGGAATGATCGGAAACGTCGGGCGCTGTCTTATCCCAACTGAATGATCAGCGCTTGGGCCGCGGCTGTTTAACCTCGCATGTATTCCGATAGCAGGAGTTTCCAGTCAGAGGGCAGCCGGTTCCTTTTTGGCCTCTCTAGTTTGCTCGTGAAGCGTCTCCAAAGAGCGAGGATCAGCGACATCACGACCGGACCAATAAACAAGCCGGCGAATCCGAATTGTTGAACGCCACCCACAAGCGCAAACAGCAGGACCAAAGGATGAAGTTGTACGCGAGCCATGATGATGAGCGGCCGAACAATGTTATCGGCTATTCCCACGACCATCGCCCCCCAGGCAAGCAGGAATAGCGCTTTCATCCAATGACCGGTTGCAAAAAGAAACACCAACGCGGGCAGCCAAACGAGGGATGGTCCGAGTGCGAACCTCGGTGGAATCCAGTTTGTCCAGCATCAAGCCCGCTGTTTTCAGCCTCTGGTTGTGGCAGGGTACGCAATATTGATCAATGATTGCGCGTGCCGTTGCGGCGGGCGGCCCGGAAGGGTTTGAGGGTTGCTCCGGGACGCGCGTCTGCCCATACGCGGCTGGAACTATAAGTATGAGA
>QHYQ01000596.1 GCA_003224175.1 Acidobacteriota bacterium | reverse complement strand
TGGGCGCTATCGTCATCGTGACTGGCCTTTCTCCCGAAATTGCCCAAACGCTGGTCAACATTGGCGTGGATCTGGGCAAGATGAATACCGTTGGCGACTTGCAGGGCGGCATTGAGCATGCCGAGCGACTGCTGGGCTACAAGGTTATGCTGCTCGCCGAAGCGAACTAAGCCTTTTCAAAGGGAACCCGCGTGGAAGTCCCGATTCTCAAACAGGGAGACATATTGATCGCCACTGTCCAGGCGGCTCTCGCCGACTCGGATCTGCTGCAGCTTCGTCGCGCCCTGGTGGAAAGGGTCGTCAAAGCGCGAGCGCGGGGAATCATCATAGATCTCACGGCGATGGATGTGATGGATTCTTTTGCGTCGCGCACGATGCGGGAAATGGCGCAAATGATCCGGCTGCGAGGCGCCGAAACGGTCATTGCTGGAATCCAGCCGGATGTGGCTTTTGCGATGGTGCAATTGGGGTTATCCATGGGGGGGGTCACGACGGCGCTCGACCTAGAAGAGGGTTTGGCGTACCTGCATCGGAAGTTTACGAAAACTTCCTAAGCTTCTAACGCTGTTGTGGAAAGAACTTGGCCGCAGAAGTGGAAAACGAAATTAGCGTTCCGATCAACTCGGATCAAGATGTCGTAGTGGCTCGCCACAAAGGTCGAGGTCTGGCCACGGAACTGGGTTTTTCCGCGAGTGATTCGACATTGCTTGCCACAGCAATCTCCGAACTGGCTCGCAACATCGTTTCGTATGCGGGGCGGGGTGAGATAGTCCTGCGCGCCAGCCATAACTCCGACCGACCTGGAGTTACGGTCGTCGCTCGTGATACCGGGCCCGGTATCGCGAGCATTGAGCAGGCCTTGCGAGACGGATATTCCACCTCCGGGAGCCTCGGTCTGGGCCTTCCGGGCGCGCGCCGCCTGGTGGACGAATTCGAGATTGTGTCCAAGGTCGGACAGGGTACGACCGTCACGGTTCGGAAATGGAAGGGTTGAGCGAATCAGTAATCGAGGTGGGGGTTGCCGGCCTGACTCTACCAGGGCAGTCAACATCCGGCGATCGGCACATCGTTGAGCCGTTCTCCGGTGGGGTTCTCCTGGCGGCAATCGATGGGGTCGGACACGGGGACGAAGCGGCCATGGCGGCGGAGAAGGCGTGTGCGATTCTGAGGGCACACTCAGCCGAACCCGTGATTGCGCTGGCAGAGCGTTGCCATGGCGACCTTCGCTCCACCCGCGGGGTAGTTATGAGCTTGGCTGGCGTAGTCAACTCTGCCGTGGCGCCGCAGAAAGCCGCGCAGGCGATTCTCGATGGCTTTAGCAAGGGAACGGACGACGCGCTTGTGCTTGTGGCCCGTTATCAGGGATGCCGGACCGATGGGAATCGCGAAAACAACCAGTGACCTCGAGTCTCTCTACGGTGAAGCGCTGGCGCAGTATCTGGCCGGAGGTGAGGAAGGTGCCTTGCACGGCGCCTATGAGGTCGGGCGCTTAGCTTTGGCCAGCGAGGTCGGACTTCTTGACTTGGCAGCGCTTCACCACTCCGCCCTGATTCGGATCTTAGCAGGCGCTCACAGGCAGGACGAAATAGGAGCGCGCTGCAGCGCCGCCTCGCAATTCTTTACGGAATGCCTATCCCCATATGAGATGTCCCAGCGCGGTTACCGCGATGCGGTCGCAGCGTTGCATCTTCTGAATGAGACTCTGGAAAAGGAAGTCCAGCGGATTGCTCATGCGGTTCACGACGAAGCCGGCCAACTCCTTGTCGTTGTGTATCTGGCGCTGGCAGAGATTGCCAAAGATCTGACGCCCGCTATGCAGGCAAGAATCAAAGACGTCACCGACCTTCTCTACCAAGTTGAGGGTCATTTACGAGAACTCTCGCACGAACTCCGACCTACGATCTTGGACGACTTGGGGCTTGTTCCCGCCGTCCGCTTTCTGGCAGATCGAGTTTCAAGACGCTCTAGTCTTGCTGTTCAGGTGAAAGCCAATCTGGATGGACGGCTAGTCCCAGTCGTCGAAATCGCCCTGTACAGAATCATCCAGGAGGCTCTGAATAATGCTATCAGGCACTCGCAAGCGAAAAGCGTATGGATTCAATTAGACGAGGACCCCGGGAGAATTGTGTGCTCCATCCGTGACGATGGGATCGGCTTTCGGCCTGCAGCCGGTTTCTCCGAAACCGGGAAGAAAGGCTTGGGGCTGATTGGAATTCAGGAGCGGCTTAGCGCGATCGGCGGCACTTTGCAAATTACGTCGGAACCGGGCAGGGGAACCGAGTTGCTGATTGTGGTTCCGAAGGAGAATTCAAATGGCAATTCGAATCGTACTTGCCGATGATCATGTCCTGGTGCGGCAAAGCTTGAAGTCGCTTCTGGAACGGGAAGGGATTCAAGTGGCTGGCGAGGCCTCAGATGGGCAGGAATTGGTAGGTCTGGCAGCCAGCCTGCATCCCGAGGTGGCCGTGGTGGACATCGGAATGCCGCTGCTGAATGGGGTAGAGGCCGCAAGAGAAATACGCAGGTCGTCGCCGCAAACGAAGACAGACGTGGCAACCCTGCTGGGCATCAGTGCGAAAACCGCTGAGTCCCACCGTTCTCGACTCATGCAGAAACTTGACATCCATGAAACGGCGAGCCTGGTCCGATATGCCATTCGCAGGGGACTGATTCAGCCCTGATCCATCGGTGCGGGAGCGGCGAACGAAGACCTTCTTTGGTCCCAGATAGAGAGGGCCACTCTGTCGGCCTGCCACAACGTCTCCATAATAGAAACGCGTAGCCGATCCCGAGATCAGCTACGCGTTTGTCAACACGGCTTTGCGGGGGTGGTTTGCGGTTTAGCGCAGGCTGCAGTTCGCCTTGATTCCGAGAGGGAGACTCTTTCGAGGCGATCGGCCGGCGTCGTTGCGCAGCTACTCCACAGTTATTGAGCCACCGGCTCTTTGTCCGCTCAGCTGTCTTGACGCAAACTCTGCTTTCAAGAAGTGCAATTCAAATGGCTCCTCCTAGGGTGACTGCCCTCTAGGATGAACTACTGATTACTACAGTTATGTACTAGTCAGACCTACAGCTTTCTCCGGAACTGCCTTACAGTGTTTCCAGTAAGTAAATCCCCAAAGTGACACCTGCCGCCCGACCCAAGCGGGGTCCCCCCTAGGAGAAAAGTTGTGAAAAGCCTGCCCTTGAGGCTCTCGTCGCTTTTTTTGTCTTTGTCTTTTTCAGCATGTTTGCACTTGAACGGCGTCGCTGACGCTGCTGTTTCAGTATCCATCTCGCCCGGTTCGGGTTCGGTAGTGACCGACGGGACGCTGCAGTTCAAATCCAATGTCTCGGGAACGCCCGACACCGCGGTCTTATGGTCGGTGAGTGGCGGCGCGGTTTCTTCCCTCGGCGTCTTCACCGCTCCCGCCGCGGCGGGCACCTACACGGTGACGGCGACGAGTCTGGCCGACCCAACCAAATCGGCCACGGCGGCGGTCACGGTCAGCCGGATGACGGGCACAAATCGATACTTGGGAGCCAACGGAGTCGACAGCGGGAGTTGCACCAGCCTGGCCAGTCCCTGCCGCACCTTCAATTACGTGGATAGCCGGTCCGCGTCCGGCGACGTGGTGCACGTCTTGCCCGGCACCTACAACCTCACCGCCTCCACCTGCATCGTCACCAATACCAGCGGCGTCACCTGGCAGTCCGACGCCCATGGCGCGGCCACCATCAACGGCGGCGGCCACTGCCTCTACATGTGGCACAACAGCGGCAACAGCGGCTACCTCAAAATCTTCGGCTTCCAGTTCACCGGAGTGCAGGTCAACTCCAGTCTCAATTCCTTTGGCGTGTTGCTGGAGGGCAGCCAGGGCAACTTCGAGGTGGCCTACAACACCTTCCACGATTTCGGCACCAGCAGCGCCAGCAACAACTTTGGCGCCGCCCTGTCGCCGGCTCCCTACGGCAACGGCAATTACACCGGCCGCACCTGCAGCGTGCACGACAACCTCTTTCGCAACATCGCTCCCGGTGGCAGTTTCCTCTACAACGGCTACTCCCTCTACGCCATCTGCGGCAACAACGCTGGCGATCCCGATCCCAGAATCTACAACAACCTGATCTACAACGAGGGCTCCATCGCCATCCAGATGTGGCACGCCGCCGACCACGTGCACGTCTACAACAACACCATCGACAAAGCCCACATGGGTATCCTGGTCGGCATCGGCGATCAGGGCGCGGCCAATGGGGCGGTGTTTGACGTCAGCAACAACATTGTCAGCAACAGCTCCTACGGCATCTACGCCGAGGACGGCAACGGCTACATCCTCTCCTCCAACTCCACCTTCGACAACAATCTGACCTACAACAACGCCATCGACTGGAGATACAACAACAATGGCACCACACGGAACATTCTCACGTCGTTCCAGGCCTCACACAACATTAAGGGGAACCCGCTCTACGTGAGCCCTGGCACGGGCAACTACGTCCTCGGTGCGACCAGTCCTGCCTTCGGCAAGGGTGAACACAACAGTTACTCGCCGACGCTGGACTTGAACGGCATCGTCCGGCCTAGCCCGCCCTCAATCGGCGGCTACGAACCGTGATTGGAACTCAAGATCAGGCAACCCGATTTGTATTGAATTGGGTTGTCTTGAAGACATCCGTGCCACTGGTGAGGATCTGGCTTGGAACTCCGGGCGCAGATTTCTGCAAGATACCGAACAGTCCTGCCGCTGCGAAGCGCGAAGGATCAGGTTGAAGGGGCCGTGCGCTGCAGACGAAGAAGGAATGGTCGGAATGGGCTCGCGCAAAGTTATGCCAGCCCCAGTTCAAATCGATGTCGTCCGCGACCAAGACTCCGCCGGGACTCAAAACGCTCCACGCTTGCTCAAGCTCGAAGCGAGTGTTGTATTCGGTGTGGATGCTATCGTGGAGGAACAGGTCGATCGACTCAAGCGAAGCGAGCAGCCCGGGAAGGCGACGTCG
>QHYQ01000258.1 GCA_003224175.1 Acidobacteriota bacterium | reverse complement strand
CCGCGCCATATCGCGCTCGTTCGTATCACGCACTGGATCATCGTGCTGAGCGTACTTGGTCTGCTTGTCACCGGCACAGGCATTCTGGTATCTCACCCGCGCCTATACTGGGGCGAAACCGGCGGTGTCGGGACCCCATCGCTCATTGATCTTCCTATACCGTTTATCATCGGCCCCTCGGTTTGGAATCGACCTTTTCATTTCCTTTTTGCATGGGTTCTGGTCTTGACAGGCCTGACTTATATGGTAGGCAGCTTCATCACGCAACACTTCCGCAAGGATCTGCTGCCGGCGAAAGCCGACCTCCGTTGGAACCGCATCGTCGGCGTAGTGTCGGACCATTTGCGGTGGAAGCGGCGGGAGGCCGATGCCGCCTCAACTTACAATGTGGTGCAACGGCTGACCTATCTGGCCGTCGTGTTCGGGCTTTTTCCTGCCATCCTCTGGACCGGCCTGGCGATGTCGTTCGGGGTTACGTCAGTGTTCCCGATATTAGCGACCGCGCTGGGCGGTCATCAGTCCGCTCGGACGCTTCATTTCGCTTGTGTTGTTCTGCTGCTGCTTTTTGTCATCGTGCATATTCTCATGCTGTGCCTTGCTGGATTCTGGCGCAGCGTGAGGACGATGATAACTGGATAATCTGCCGCAACGAGAGAAGGCTCGATGACCAAATTTCTCAAACGGCGCCAATTTATCACCGCAGGATTGGCAACGGCGGCGAGCGCCTCTGGACTTGGCACTGCCGTTTACTTCGCCGACCGTTACGGTTTGATCCCACCGGATCACACGGGCATTGTAGGGATCGGCGAAACGCTTACCTATGCGACTCAACGTCTCCTGACGTCGGGGCACTCATTGGCTCGCGAATTCAAGCGCAGTGACATTTCGAAGGTCCCAATCGTGAACGGCCCGCATCCGACGGACGAAAAATATCTGGCCCTTCTCGCGGAGGGTTTCGAGAACTGGCGTCTATCGATCGAGGGGTTAGTTGCTCGTCCCGTGTCTTTTTCACTCGAAGAGCTGAGGCGGCTGCCGGCCGAAAACCATATAACTTTACACGCCTGCGAGCAGGGTTGGTCCTATATTGCCGAATGGACCGGTGTGCGGCTGGCCACGGTATTGGATCTTGCCGGAGTACGTCCCGAGTCGCGATACGTTGTCTTCGAGCCATTCGCGAATCCCAATCAAAGCCGGACAGTTGTGCGCGCATTGTGGGAGAGCATCGATATGGCTGATGCTCTTCATCCCCAGACGCTGCTCGCTTATGGCATGAATGGTGAGGCTTTGCCCGCCGACCACGGTGCCCCCGCGCGCCTTCGCCTCGGTCGCCACCTCGGCTGGAAAAACACCAAATATCTTTCTCGCATCGTCATCACAGACCGCAGGGACCTTTACCGAAAAGGCGGCGGCACTTGGTACGGAGGCATTTGAAGGCTCCTTACGTTCGAAGTGCATTCCGTAAGCTAGGTTTCACTTGCACGCACAACAATGTGGTACGTAGTGGGCCTCAATTCGCCCACAAACCATTTACCATCCTATGCTGGCGTGACGGTCCTTACAAGCTTTGCTGTGAGTGTTCTCCGCCCACTCCAATGTTGCTGCAAGAGCGTGGTCGTCAGCTTCGACGCCAAAATATTCATGATCGATATCGAGGAATTCTCGGCCAGGCAAGGTTTTGAGCTATGATCAGTGGACCCGGCGAATGAGCGAGGTGACGCGCAATAGTAGCTGACAGAATAAGGAGAGGGATCTCCATGCGCCCACAGTGGATCGTAATTTGCATTTTATTCTTTGCCTTTGCTGCATTCGCTCAGGATAACAGCGGCAGCATAACCGGCGTTGTTACCGATCAAGATGGTGCCGTCGTTTCTGGTGCACCGATTCAGGCTAAGAATTTGAAAACTGGGATGCTCTACAAGACCGTCAGTTCGGCCACCGGCAGCTACACGCTCGAAAAATTGCCTGCCGGTTCCTACGAACTTGCCAACCCCGTGATTGGCCTGAACTATCGTAAAGAAAACGTCGTGGTCCAAGCATCGCAAACATTGCGGGTTGACATCCGCGCCGTAGATAATTCCTTAAACACGGTCGGTGAAGATCGCGCATTCTTCACCGGTCTCGCATCTCCACACTCGACGCCGAATGGTCCGACTCCGCGCACAGCGGACAGTAAGCCTGACCTTTCGGGAGTGTGGTGGGAACCCAGGGTTGTGGATCTCGGAGAAGCCACCGTGCTGCCCTGGGCTGCAGCGCTAATGAAGGAGCGTGCGGCGAACCTTGGGAAAGACGGCCTTCGCGCACGATGTCTGCCAACTGCTACGACACTGCTGGGCCGCTTGGGGGTAAATAGGCTGGTTCAGACCCCTTCACTCCTAATAATACTTACCGAGGCGGACGTTCCCGGATTTCGCGAAATTTTTTTGGATGGGCGGGGCCATCCGAAGGATCTCGATCCCACGTGGACCGGCCACTCGATCGGCAGGTGGGAAGGAGACACGCTGGTCGTGGATACCGTTGGGTTTAATGATAAAAGTTGGCTTTCCGACTTACCCGGGCAAGCTACGCCCCACACGGAAATGTTGCATGTTGTCTCGCGCTTCCGGCGACCTGATCTGGGACATCTGGAAACCGAAGTCACATTCGAGGACCCGGGAACCTTTACGAAGCCTTTTAAGATGAAGGTAATCTCTGATCTGGCCCCGAACGAAGACGTCGGAGAGTGGATCTGCAACGAAAATAACCAGGACCTGGAACACCTCGTCGGTAGATGACCAGCAAATGCCAGAACACTGGAGGCAAGATGAGAAGAATAGCGAGTTCATTGCTTGTTTGCCTGAGTCTGGCATTCACAGGCTCAGCTTTCGCTCATCACGGCTTCAATGCGGAGTTCGACGCGAGCAAATCGATGCGGTGGATGGGCATAGTGACCAAAGTCGAATGGACAAACCCTCACGCTCGCTTCTATATCGATGTTAAGGACTCGAACGGTAGTGTCACGAACTGGAATTTTGAGATGGGCAGTGTGCTGCAATTGCGACGCCAGGGCTGGACACGGGACTCCTTGAAGGTAGGAGATCAAGTCACGGTTGAGGGTTATCCTGCTAAGGACGGCGCCAAAATGGCGAGCGCCAAGAAGGTTACTTTAGCCGATGGGCGCAGCGTGTTTGGCGGATTGGCAACCGAGGGAAGCCCGGCTGAATACAAGCAACAATAGGCCTAAGGGCGTACAACCCCCTGTAGTAACAATCCCCTTGTTACACGGCCTGGTTAAGCATTCGGCTACCAAATTATTATCTCTTGGGTGCGGGGCACACTTTACTGCCTATCGTCGACCTGTAAGTTGTCGAAGGGCTCGCCATCCGCCATCCGGGAATTCGGGTTGCGGACAGGAGCGTTTCGTCGAAAGATGCCAAGGGCATGCATTGGGACCAATGGATTGAATAGTTCCAGTCGAATTTTCAGAAGTGCCGATGAGTAGCGGTAGACCGCTGAAGTTGCGTGAAGGAACCGAGACTGGCGATTTGCCGATAATATGAATGACGCACAAAAAATTACGATTGCATTGGTCCTAAATTGTTTTTGCGGAATTCTGGTAGGCCGCATCTGTATTGTCACGGATAGCGCGATTTGGGGAGGAATATCTGCTCTGATCTTAGGGGTTATTAGCGCCCTCTTTGTCAACGACGGAACAGCTCTGAAAGCCTGTATGTTTGTTGTTGGCGAGGCGTTTTCAACATTCATTCCCGGTAAGCCCTTCGCCGCTGCTGGCTTCGTGGTTGTGTGGCTCCTTCCTCTCCTTGGTATTTTCATTCTCGGTTCACGCACTGGTAAGGCCTGGGCGGTCCATCCCAAATCCGATTGATAAGCGTGGCTGATCATTCGATCAGTGCCCAATGCCTGATAAGCAGTGTTCTTGAGAGTGACTGTCAAAGCCACAAATAGTCTTAACGCAGGCGACAGTTCGGGATACGGAGTTGGACGACGACAATTTGACTCTTGATCGCATCATGGAGATTTTCACGGCGGACCTCTGCCATCGCAGCGTGGAGTTCCAGGTGCCTCCCGACCCACTGACCGATACCTCATGGATTCTACAGATGCAGAAGATTTATGCTCCTCCGACCCAACACCGGGGGCATGAAACAAAAGCGGAACACGGAGGCGAGCAAAGAGGCCAAACAAAACTTTGTACGCGCATGAGTCCGATAAAGTGCGAAACAAAAGATTTTCTCTGACCGTGTTGCCTGGAGCTCTCGCGCGGCTTTATGCCACAAAGTACGGACGGCCAAAGGAAGAAAAGGGGGTGCACTCTCTAGGGTCCTACAGCGTTTCAAACGCTTGAAGCAATTGCAGTTAAGGTGGTAGGGGCGGTGGGGGTCGAATCCACCAACAATATGGAAACAAAGGAGTTTTGCGGCGCGCCTCGGCCTTCTAAGGTATTGAAAAGACAGGAAAGGAATCGTTAGTGCCCCCTTATTGCCCATAAAAAATTTGAAAGGAATTCGGGTTACAGCGCGTCTTCCTCACGGGTTTGTACGTCGCGGAACTACGTGAAGCGCCGAGCATTCGGATTAACAGCTGTTGCAGTTTAAAATCTAAATGCCGCATCTGGTGTCGGTTACCGAAAATTCGGAACCATTCTTGCCTCTAGCTATCCCCGCGTTCAGCCCGAGCCGAATGGGCCTGCCGCAATCAAAACGATTTTGTTTCCGCAGGGATTCAACCACCTGACCCCATGCTTGCAAAGAAGGCAGTAAAAATCAAATAAGTGCTGCATCTGGTGTCGCTTAGATAAAATCCAGCGCTTACAGCCACCCGTTGAATTGGACCGAAGTTGGACCGATTCGAATTGGACGTGGCGTTTTCGGCTCCTGCGTTTGGATGGCTGCGGGGCCCGCAACCCATCCGAATTTGCTGTATTTGTTCTGTCTCGCTGCCGCCCCGGTTCACGCCGATGACATCGTGGCCGTCAGATTTGGGCAGAGCGAGGCCCATCCCGTGGGACGCGGCGCCGACGCCTCCCGCGGGATTGGCGTTGATATCACTGGAATCAGCGCAAGTCGCCTCACCACATCAGCTTCAGCGCAAACTGAATTTCCCTGGCGGTCGTGGTGGTTGCCGTCAGCAGTCCCGCGCTCGAATCAACAGTCCCGGTTGGAGTGAGGATGTTGTCGTTTGTTAACCCGGGAGCTTGGAAATTGGCGCGATTCAAGATATTGAAAATCTCCATGCGAAACTGCGCATTGAAGCTTTCGGAAATTCTTCGAATGTAATTGTTCTTAAACACTGAGAAATCGAGGTTGAGCAAGCCCGGCCCGACGATGATGTTGCGGCCGGCGTTGCCCCTTAAATTGAAGCACTCCGGGAAGGAAACGGGCACCTTCGCGCCCTTAGACCCGATAGGAGGTGTCCGATCACAGTTCGCATTCCAGAAGGCCATATCCGGCGCGCTCGGGATCGCGAAACACTGAGTCTTAACATATCCGCTAACCTTTCGAGGATTGATCAGAGACTCGCAACCCGTTCCGGTGACGAGGTTCGGGAAGTCAAACGGGTCGCTGCTATTGAGGCCTAGAGGATCGCCGCCATTGCCGAAAGTGGGGGTTATCGGCACGCCATCGTTCGCCTTGAGAATCGCCCCGAGCTGCCAACCATTGCTGGCCCAGCCAAGCGGTCCGGTGGCTTTGCTGGAAGGAACCTGCCAACTCCCATTGATCACCAGGACGCGGCCGATGTTGTAGTCGGAAACCGCGCGAGTCACGCTCAAATCGGGCCAAAAAAGACTTGTGACGGAGTTCCCCAGCGTATCGCCAGCAATCGCGCCGGAATTATTGTCGATACTCTTGCCCCACGTAAACGATCCCTGGAGCTGCAGGCCATGGCTCATCCTCTTCAAGACTCCAAGTTGGAGGCCGTCATAGAACGAACTGCCTCCCCAGTCCACGAAACGAATCGCTCCGACGCTCGGGTTTACCTGTGAGCTCTTTCCAATCGGGCTCGGCCAGAGGTAGCCCGCGGGAGTCAGAGTCGGGAGGACGATATTCGCATCGTCAATGCGAAAGAGTTGATGTACGCCACGGGAGCCGACGTAGCCGATCGTAGCCGTAACGTTACGGAAAATTTCACGCTGGATATTGAGATTCCACTGCATCACGTAATCGCGCTTCGGATTAGGTTCCACGAAGGCGTATTCCAAAGTCGACTTGTTAACCGAATTAATCGCAGTGTCCGGGAAAGTGAACTGAGGCAATGTACTGGAGCTCACGACGCTGAAGAACGGCGCTCCTCGGCCATTCAACGTGATCGTGGTATAGAGCAATGGGAGGACGTCGAAGACCCCGAAGCCTCCGCGCACCGCAGTCTTGCCGCTGTGAAACGGATCCCAGGAAAAGCCAACGCGCGGCTCGAAATCGCGCAGAGTGGGATTGGTGAAGTAAGGGGCGCCCAGCCGCGGCGCCGCGGCGTTAACGGTTGGGAGGTTCGTGAGCTTTCCTTTATTCTCCGTTATTCCAGTGGACATCTCGTAGCGGAGGCCCAGATTCACAGTCAGGTTGGGGCGCATGCGCCAATCATCCTGGATATAAGCGCCGAATATGGAGGTCCTCATGTAGCGGGGAGTGATCGCGCTGGGAATTACACCCCGCACGCGCGAAGGTTGGTTCGTGAGAAAGTCGGACAGCTTGGCAAAGGAAAAGGTGCCAACGAAATCGCCTGTGGTGGTGAGCGCGTTCATCTGATCATTTTCGAAGGTCCCACCGAATCTTATGGAATGTGATCCCTTGGTCACAAAAGCATCGTCATAGATCTGATAGGCATTCCAAACATATCGGAATCCAGGAACCTTGGGCGTAGGGGCTATGGTCGAGATTCCGCCAAAGGGCAATGTGCGCGCCGATGTGCCCACACTGGGTGACCACATCAAAGCCGGGTTGGTGACTGCTGGGTTCAAAATTTGAATGGCCGCGGCCGCGCGCGTAAAAGCTCGGTTGTAGCCGAAGCGTACCGTGTTAACGAAGCTGGGGCTGAAAACGTGGCTCTCTTCGATGGCGGCGATTTGACGTTTGGCCAACGTTGAGGCCAAGGTGTTGCCCAGCAAATCGGGCTGCGTCAATGGCGAGTTGTCGTAGCTATAAGTGCCGAAGATGCTGTCCTTCTCCGACAATCTCTCGTCCGCACGGATCGTGAAGAAATTCTCATTCACTACCTGCTGTGCTGCGAAATTGAAGAATCCCGTGTCTCCATTGCTGATCAAAGCTGCGTTGGGCAAGGGTTCGAGGGCGAGAAACGCCGCCACCTTGGGGTCAACTGTCACGGTCCCCGTCGAAAGGTTCCCCAATCGCGCGGCCGGTGAGAGCACCGTGTTGACGCGGGTAATTCCGAGCGACTGGCGGATGCTCTCGTAGTCGCCAAAAATGAATGTGCGGTCCTTCCGGATGGGCGCGCCCGCGGAGACCCCGAATTGGTTGCGCTTAAAGGGCGGGGGCTTGACGCCATCGAAGAAATTCCGAGCATCGAGGGCGCTGTTGCGCAGAAACTCGTACGCGGAGCCATGGAACTGGTTCGTTCCGGAGCGGGTGATTGCATTCACGACACCGCCGGCAGTTTTCCCGTACTCGGCCGAATAGTTGCTCGTCAGCACCGAAAATTCCTGAATCGCATCTACACCGAGATTGCCGCCCAGTACGCTTCCCGGACCGCCGTTCGCGTAGTCGTTGATGCTGATGCCGTCGAGACGATAATTATTCAGCTGCGGACGGCTCCCCGAGATGCTCACCTGCGCTCCAAAGCCGCGGTTCTGATCCAGACTTGCGTGCGTTTCTGCAGCAACGACTCCCGGCTGAAGATTCGTGAGATCGGTCCAGGAGCGGCCATTCAGAGGTAACTCGCGGACCGTCGTCGCGTTTACTTCGGCGCTGATCGTTGACGAGGTGAGCTGTACGGTGGGAGCCTCCCCGGTCACTTGAATCGTCTGACTTACCTGTCCAAGTTGCATGGAAATATCCAGGAGCTGCTGGGCGCCTACGGTCAGGGTGATGCCTGAACGCAATTCTCTGCTGAAACCGGGCGCCGTGACACTCACTTCGTAGTTGCCGGGAAGCAGGTTGGGCGCGGAGTAAAAGCCGGAGCTATCCGTCGTGACCTGTCGCGTGACGCGATGGTTGAAGCAGAACAGGGCGTTTCCA
>QHYQ01000595.1 GCA_003224175.1 Acidobacteriota bacterium | reverse complement strand
CCATCATCATCTACAGGACTAATGGAGTCGTACTTTTCCGGCCCGGGGCCGATGCAAATTTTCCCATCGGCGTCATAAATCCCTTCTGAGATGCATTGTATCGGGCTGTTTGATTCCTCTTCACCCGCTGACGGGGCGGTCACGATGGAGTGCGGCATTTGACGTTCCTGCATGAGTTCCCGCACCCATTCTCCGGGCAATGCGAAATTGAGATTCTGGCCCTCCTTCAGAAAGAACGTGGTGATTCCCACCAATCGTCCTTGGTTATCGAAAAGCCCGCCGCCGCTGGAACCGGGAGATATGGCAGCGGAGGTCTGAATGAGGCGTACTTGCTCGAACTCACGAAGTCCGGAGATGAGACCTTCGGACAGACTAAGTTCCAAACCCTCAGGAGCACCGATGGTGTAGACGCGCTCGCCTACGGCGAGGGTTGAGGAGGCGCGGACGGTGACGGGCGGTGCTTTGAGACCTTCCGCCTTCAGTCGGCACAGGTCATGGTCTGGGTCAAGGTGGGTGAGCGTGGCTGGCCACGTCTTGCTACCGTGTCTGACCCTCCAGACCACTCCTTCTCTTATGACATGTTTGTTAGTCACCACCTTACTAGGTGCCACAGCCACGCCGCTGCCCGTGGCAACCACGGAACCGCTCTCATTGAGGGCTTCCACTACGAACACCGAAGGCGACAAACGTCTAAAGAGTTCTTGCGGAGAGGGTGCCGCCGTTGTTTGATTCTGTTTTCGGTCTGAGGTCTGAGGGGATGCGGTTATGGGCAGAGTCAAAAAGAGCCCGATAACCGACGCGAGACAGGCTGCATGTCTAAGCAGTATTTTCATTTGCGCTGCAACACAGCCGGAGTCTCGATTTCAACCTCGGCTTCCGAAACCGGGAAACCTAGACAATACGACATCGGCAGCCACAACAGATGCTGGTCAGGGGGCCAGTTTTCGGACAGGGGGGCGCTCGGGAATAACTTCCCCAGTTGGCGCGTGTGTGGCTAACATTCAGTCTTGTGGCCGACCGTCTTTGTCCAGGCAAACGATCTCTCCGTCTAGGATGGCATCCTGCACTTTCAGGCATTGCACAATCTGAGTGCAGAGCGTGTCAAAGCTCTTGTAGGTGTTGTGTCTTCGGGAGACTAAACGAGCGGAGCCGTTCTCGACATAAGCGAGTGCGCGGAAGCCGTCATACTTTAGCGACTCCAAGCCATGTGTGAGGAAATGCTCGGCGACTGTTTCTGCTTCGACGGAAACTTGCAGCCGTGGCTGTTGACGTCCAGAGTGGCGGTACGTTCCCAGAAAGGCTGCCCGAGCAAATCAACACCCGTGACCCGCATAGGCACAGCTCGAACAATTCGTGTGCTACGCCGCATCTCCGCGCGCGACAAAATCCCAAAGCCATTCTCGACCACAGATCCTCTCTCCGAGCGGTTTCAAAGCTATCATCCACTCTAGAGGGGGTCTAGCGAAGCCGCGCAAAAGAGTTATTGCCGAATTTAACGCAAGCCTTCCCGCACGAAAATACTGGCGCAAGGCGTCCTTGAAAGGTTTTGCCGCTGCGAGGAGCGTGGAATCGCACGAGTCCGGGCTCCTTCTCTCACAGCGCGCACCTGCACCTACAAACTTAACGTCTTCAATGCGAGGAAGGCTGTCCTAACATGCGCTAACAAGGTGCGGAAGGAAGTAGCGGTGTTGGACTGTGCATCCTTGACCTAACGTATGGCGCGCTTCAGGCGCTCGCTGCTTTTCTTCAATTCACGCGCCAGCGCTTCGACCTGCTTCGTTAGCTGCGCGAGTTCTTCCCTGGCTACCTGTGCTGCTTTTCCCCACCCTGCGGGCAGTGCGCTCCGCGCGGCCGACTGCAGTTCCGATTCTCACTGCGGCCGCTTTAAGTTTAGCTTTATCGGCCATTTCTATCCGCTCGAAGCGGCGCTATCGTACATGCCTTGCGCAACCCCGTCAAATGACATGACAGTGACAACGTGCAAAAAGGTCACCAGAGGGATTGGTCTGTCCGCGGCCATAATAAACCCGTCGAGCAGGTGGAAGAGAGGCGTCCATGTGCCGCTCAAAACCAAGTGGTGCGGCTGATCCAGTTGAGAGGGTCCACGCTGTGGTACACCCCGACCGACCTGCGCACCAATGCCAGTACCGGAGTACCGTTGACAACGATCAATAGCGACTGCTAAAAGATGGACCAGCATCAGGAGTGGTCCGATGGTGACATCGGATCCGGCAACCGGGCCAGGAGACGCCACGGTGCCTTGGGCGGGTAACCGCTCGATGCGCGGAACACAGAGTTCCGAAAGCGAGTCTCCTCGAAATGACCGCCCTGATGCTCGGGCGGTTTTTGTTTTTCGGCTCCTGATGCATGCCAAGAAAAGGAGCATGCATCAGTGGATCAGACCAATGCGGCCAACCTCGCAATCGCCACTCTGAATCTACCTGTCTTCAATAGCTTTCCCTACCTGATCACCCGGCTAGCGCCTGCCCAACACATGCGTGAGAGGCACCCCGACCGGCCCTGGATTACGCGGTCCACATGGGAATGCGGAACATGGCCGGGGCGCTCAAGATGATACGCTGGCTCAACACTCCAGACGAGGAGCGGCGCCTCGCGGAAGTGGAGCGGGAATTGAGTCTGCGGCAGGAGGTGAAATAGTGACGACTAAAGATTACGGAAAACTAACCTCCGCTCTCTCCGCCGCATTCCAGACCGCCACAACCACCGGGCAGGCGCATGGTGTTCGACTGGCAGCTAATTCTATCGTGCTGGTGCTGGAGAAAGACCCCAAGTTTGACAGAAATAAATTCGAGAAAGCCCTGGGCTTCTCTCTCGTCATCATTGAACACCAGCCGGGCCGCACGCACGTTCCGTCGAACGCGGGAAAGGAGACACGATGATGGCGGACGTGAACATTGAGAACCACGGCTCTCTTGTCCTGATTCGGCCACTGACCGAGGCTGGGTCAGACTGGCTAGA
>QHYQ01000257.1 GCA_003224175.1 Acidobacteriota bacterium | reverse complement strand
GCAAGAACAAAACCCACTGGCTGCGGCGGCCCCAGCCACGCGCGCAGGACCACACAAACCCGACGCAATTCCCTTTCGATTCCACGCTTCCACAAACACCAATCCGATCGCGGAGTGATTTGTGGGCACTAAATACAACTCTCAATGATCCTTCCCGTTTGGTGCCTTCGCCTGGCCATCAGCTTTGAGCCAAGAGATGACCTCGGGTGGAAATGCAGCCACCTGCACGGCCTATTCGTGGCGAGCTCCTGCGCTTGGGCAGGACGTCAGCTGGATCGAGGAAGAATTTGAGTGTCACATATTGCTCTCATCACCAGTGACAGGCGGGGGTTAGCCAGATTAGAACCTGGCGGAACTTCCAATGTTGAGTCCGAGGCTACAAAGGTATAAACCTACATGCGCATCTCGCTCTCACCCCATTTCCGACGGCAGGGAGTGGGAGCCTGAGCTTCGAATTGTTTTGCGCATCGAATCAGGGAAACCCGAAGACGCGTACCCGGACCGACAAAAATGGAACGAAGGAAAACTCCGCGAGCCTCCGTTTGTAAGCTTGCCTACATCAATTTTGAGCCGTACAACACCGGCGGCGTGATCACCGAGTTGTCCGCATCTGGGTTGCGCTTTCATACTGTTGTCCCACTGCAGCAAGGCGGCGTCTTGCGCCTTTCGCTCGTTTTCGCGGGGATGAACCATCTCGAAGCCGTCGGCGAAGTCGTTTGGACCGATTCGACTCGCAAAATCGGCGGCGTGCGCTTTGTCGTTCTGCCTCCGGCCGCAGCAGACCAGATAAGGAATTGGCTGGAAAATTCCGCCAACGCGAATGGCAGGCAAACTGGTGCGAAATCCGAAATCGTTCCGGCAACTGAGCCGGGCGCATTGATTCCGGGTGCATTGACCGTCCAGCCGGAAAAGACTTTGACTCCTGCCGGGGCATCGCCCGGCCGCCAACTATCCGTTGCCGCAAGGGCACTAGGGCCGCACGGCTGGATACTGCCCGGCAAACCAAGCACAATGTTCTCGACCACTCACTTCGATCCCGATCCCCTGCGCCGGCGATCTCCATTTGTTCGAGGGCTAGTCGGAGCCGTAATCGCATGCCTGATGCTGGCGCCGACGTTGTGGTTTGGACTGCGCCGCTACAGCTGGCTGAGCAGTTGGATTCCGCATGCGAATCCTATGGTCTCAAATCCGGTTGCAGCCACGCCCCTGCCGACTCCGACGAGCGGGATCCTTCCGGGGCTCGACGTCTCGAAGTTTGGAGAGACAAATTCCGAAGCGGCGAATCCCGCCGAGGCGGCGCTGAACACTCCGAATCCAGCACTGCCCACGAAGCAGGCCCAAGCAGCCGTGCCTAATCCGCATTCGGCTGCAAATCCAAAAACCGCCGGAGTATCGGAATCGTCCGAAACTTTCGCTGCGGAAACCAGACTAGCTCCGAAGGCTGAAGCTGCGGCTCCAGGCCGCATCGAAACGGCACAATCTCCCTCGGAAGGAAATTCGCTGCTCGCGACGGCGGCGCAGAATTTCCTCGTTCCCACCTCCCCGCATCCGGCCCAAACTCCCGCTTCTTCAGCGCCTCGGCCAGCCGATAATCCCGGCGAATCCGAACTGATTCTCGCGTGGCAATATCTGGAGGGCCAAGGCGGCCGGCCTCGCGATCCGGTAGCCGCGTCGCGCCTTTTGTGGACCGCGATTGAGAAGGGCAACCTGACTGCGGAAACTGCGCTCGCAAACCTGTACCTGCGCGGCGATGGTGTGCCCAAGAGCTGCGATCAGGCGCGCGTGCTGCTTTCCGCCGCCTCCGATAAGGGCAGTATCGAGGCGAGGCAGAAGCTCCGCGAGTTGAACCAAACCGGCTGCCGTTAGACCCGTCCCGTTACAACTCTCGATAAATGATTGGATAAGGTCGTCGGCTCCCCTCAGCCGAGTAGACTTGGTTGCGCTACTCGACCAAGGCTCGGGAGAGTCGGTGGAAAAGTTGGAGAACATTCGCAAAGGAAAGATTGGCATTAAGGGCCGGTCTTGGCTTACTGCTTGGACGGTTCATTCCCCAACCCGACTAAATTTTGCCCGCCGGCGGTCTCCTAGCTCACATTTCATCAGAAGCGGCCCGAGGCCCGGGTTTCGGGTTTCGCGCCTTATCACCCGGGCCGGCTTGCCTCCGGCCGCCTCTTTCATGAGGAATAGCACGCACCTCCAAGGTATCGCCTAATCTCAAATCGTTCGCTCGGTCCACTCCGTGAATCTCTCTTCGCTATCCAGTAGCAATTGGTCCCAATCTGGGCGCTTCGGTTCAAGGCGGAGTTCGTGAATCAGAAATCGAATAACTTCCTCAATCGCAATCCATCCGCTCGGCACATGTAACTCTGAACAATTAAGGGTAAATCGATCACTGAAGCAGTTCACACCTGTATTTACGTGAATGTGATGCCGAGGGTACAAGTGCGGTTTGATTTTGGGAGATTCGTATTCCCACCGAAAGAGCCATCTGCTATCCAGGGTCGGCCCTTCAGTAACCCGATAGGCGTACCTCAACGTCCGCAGACGATATTTCTTGGAACCCTCCACCATCTTTTCCTCCGCTTCGAGGGTCTGCGCGAGAAAAAGGTAGTAGCTCCCTCCAACCCTAGCACAACGAATTTCACCGTGCTCACCCTGCCGAAATTCTAAAAAACCTCGGTGCCTGTGTTCAGCCGCGAGCAGGCGAAGGTTCGCGTCAGTAATCGTGGTGTGGAGCAGGCGATTAAGGTGCTCACAAAATTCCCGAAAGATCTGCTGTGGAGCGTCGCCGTAGAGAGCGGCCAAAAGGTTTACCGAAGGAGGGATTTTTACTACAAGAGGAGATAAAGCTGTGCGAGTTCTTCCCAGGCTAAATCGTGGCCGATGTTGCCCGACTGGATACGTTCAATTGCCACCTGGCCTGACACACCTATCTTCCCGGCCTGACGATCGAAGAATTCCCGAAGCTCAGAGGGGCTGGCAAAGACTACGCCCTCCCGTTCCAGTCTTCGTTCCAGGGGCATTTGCTGCGTAGCAGGCGACATTTCATAACCCTCGAATCTCATCGTTATTATACCTCAGATTTCACAGTTTCCAAACACCGGTATCCATAATACCTTCCAAGCTTCCAACGTACGATCCTCATCGAGACGATCCAGGCTGACCCAGGTGTTCTCAACTAGTTTGCTTTCGTTCCTGGAGCCTCTTGAGAAGTTCTGGCAGTATTCCGGGCAGCCTGTCGCTTGTTCTCCAAGGAATTGGCGAGAATCTTCAATAATTTTTCCATCAGGAGCTGCAAGTCTTTTACTGTGAATAAGGAAGATTGGCGATGAGCGTGATTTCAGGTTGGGCAATTTTCTCCACCATCACGTCTGGGGGGACAATGGAGACTCAGGAGCAAGGCCTATGGCGTTATAAGTCGATTCTGGGTTGGGCTTTTCTGACTGAAAATTTACTGAAAATAGTTAGACCGAAAAACGCAATATCGAGCTTGCCGTCTCCATTAAAGTCCCCAACGGCCACACCAAGCGCGAAGATGCTGTTGAGCGAGGTCGCAACCCTGGTGAACGTTCCGTCGCCGTTGCCCGGCGATTGCCGTGCTTGACTTGTTGTCAGCATGAAAGTGAAAGTATGCTCAGAACATGTCAAAGATGATTCAGATTCGAAATGTACCGGACGCCTTGCATCGCAGTCTTAAAGCTCGAGCGGCGATGGCCGGAATGTCGCTGTCGGACTATCTGTTAGTGGAGATTCGGGAAGTTGCAGAGCGACCAACGTTGGCAGAGTTGCGGGAGCGCCTGCACAAGCGTGAGCCAGTTGGCGTGCAACTCGATACCGCTCACCTGGTACAAAAAGAACGAGAAGCGCGGTGATCGTCTTGGACGCATCCGCGGCGGTCGACTGGATGCTTCAAACACCTGCCGGACAGCGCATCGAGAAACGACTTTCCCGCACAACGAATCTCTGCACACTCCTCACCTCTTAGATCTTGAAAGGTCTTAGCCAGAAGTGGCAACAGCGGCAGTTTCACTTGAAGTACGTGGGAGCTCAGGAGACCCGCCAAATGTCTCGATACGTAAGATTTCACGCTCATGCGAGAAAGCGCTGGCCGCGCTAAAGACTTTGGATGAGAACCGGGGACCGACGCGAGGCTACACAATACTTCACATAAGTTGTAGTATTGTGCTATGCGAAAAGAGCGGAAAGAGCGGAAAGAAGCCGCCAAGCGGCTCTACGAGATTGCAGAAAGCCAGCAGGGTTTCTTCACGACCAAGCAGGCTAAAGCTGCGGGGTTCGCGGAGAATACTCACCCGTACCACGTTCAGGCGGAAAACTGGATTCGTGAGCATCGGGGAATCTATCGGCTCGCCAGCTTTCCGCGAGGCGAGCGCCCCGACCTGATGCTTTGGTCGCTCTGGTCCAGGAATCGGGGAGAGGCCGCCCAGGGAGTCTACAGCCATCAAACTGCTCTGACCCTTCACGATCTTTCGGATGTAATGCCAGCGAAGCTGCACATGACTGTACCGAGAAGTTTCCGGCGAAATAGTGAGATTCCCCGCGCGCTCGTCCTACATTTCACTGATCTCCTTCAGAGCGACATCGGAGCTGCTGATGGAGTGCGGGTAACAAGGCCTATGCGGACAATTCTTGATCTGCTGGCAGGTGGAGAGGTGCCGCTTGCGACCCTTCGGCAAGCAATGCGTGAAGGGCTACGACGAGGCCTCATTCGCAGAAGCGAAATTGCGGCGGCTAGGAAACATCTCGCTGATAGCAAGCAACGGCGAACCTTCTTTCAGAAAGTAGCTGCGTGACGGAGCCCAAGAAATACGCGACAGCCGCAGCCTTCCGAAGAGGACTGGAGGACAGGCTCCAGGATATCGCCAGGAAGGAAGGCGTTGACTTGCAGCGTGTCCGCCGTCAGGTTGCCTTCGACAGACTCTTGGCGCGACTCTTTCAGGCGGCACAGCCTCACGAGCTACCTTGGGTATTGAAGGGCGGTGTTCGGCGTGTCGGCGTACCTGTCGATTGCTCTGCTTCGGTGACGGTCGCGCCGATCACGCGAACCGGCAGCAGACCGGGCCTTTCCTCGGTCTTACGTTCCAGCCGTCCTTGCTGATAGAGCCGCCGCCCGCCAAACAGTTGGTTGGCGTTCACTCCGTGTGCTCGCGCCACTCGTGCGACGGAAGCGCCCGGATGAAGCGTCTCCTCGACGATCCGCCGCTTATCCACACGGCCTCAACCGGACGCTTATACCAAAACTGTCTCAGGCAACTTATGAAGCGCGCGAATGGAAGACCAAATCGTCTCAAAAGTACGCCGAGAGCAGGGAACAAATCGAATGTTTTGCACCCATAAGTGACGATTCCCAGACCACGTGTCCTTCCTACGGCAAGACATTGTTCTGTGAAGTTCAGGCAGGCCTTCCATGTGGGTCTGGCCTATAGCCGGTCGTTCGGCGTAGCCGCTGCCTCAGGAACAGCATCAAGCAGAGCGCCAACGACACCGGCAGCCCGAGTTCCGGTTCGGGGACCGGCTCGATTCCTGGCGGAGAGAAAGTGATCGCGGCTCCATTGGGGGAGCCATAACCCTGCAAGATCGGACTGCTTTGATCAAACTGCGCGAACAGAACAGCATCGTACGGGTCTGTTGTCGGCAGTGACTTTCCGCTGCCATCAAGAATGCTTAGCTGGAAGGAATCGGGAGCCAGGTCGTCCAAATTTCCCGTAAGTCCGACTCTGAAGGCCACCCCGCCTCCTGCCGTAAAGCCAAAAGTAGTCACGGTAGAAAAACTGGAATCCGTTAGGGAGTGCACGCCTGTTGGGCAGCCGCTCGGGATCCCGGTACAGACAAATGTATCCAAGGTGACAGTATTATTCGCATCGCCGGTGCCATTTCCATCCAGAAGATTCAAGTAAAGTTGATATGGACCCTGAGAGGAAGGCAACGTGGAGGTGTTAAGGCTGACAAAGTATATAGAGTTCGCGAACATTTGGCTCGCCATCAATGCCAGCAATACGAGCAGTCCACTTTTGAAAATGTTGCTCGTCATTGCTTACTGGCCTCCACTTCCAGCTAGCAGGATCGGCGTGTAAGTAATGCCGGTTGCCCCGTTAAGTGTAAAGTCCAGCTGAACTTTGAAGGATTGCCCAGGGTTCAGCCACAACGGCGTGCCAGACAGTTGAATGTAAGGACTCCCCAAAGGTTGAGCGCACGAGGTTCCTCCGCTCATGCCAGTTAAATTTACACCGGTGGAAAGACCGCTCAACAAGAGGGTAAACGGTGCGCCAATAGCACTGTTTCCGTTATTCAAAACTGTCAACTGCTGCGTGAAATGAATTGAGCCTGGCAACAAGCGAAACGGCCCACGAATAATGTTTATTGCCGATCCCGTGTTCGCTTGACAAAGCAGTCCGTAAACAGGAAGAACGTTCGATTGCGTATTCACGTAGACCTTGCCATTGGCCACGATAGGAGTTGACATCTTAACGAACGTGCCCATCGCGTCCCGGCTGGAGTTTTGGTCCGAATTGTAAAGTTCTTGCCCGATATCATTCGCATTGTACGCTCGAAGCGTCCCTGGTACGGCGGAACTGTACGGGTCAAGCAAGGCCGTTGTTGCCCACACGATTCCGCTGCCATCGGTGCTTCCGTTGGAACTGATGGTCATTCCCCCAGCCCGTGATGGCTTAAGAGATCCGACGGTTGCGCTATCAATCAGGAATCGTTGCGAAAGGAAATCGAACGGGAAGGCCCTGAGATAATCGTGGACATCCCACACATACAGAATAGGATTGGTCTGGTGGGGCCAAAACGCGGTAGGCAGATGCTGGGCGCAATCTGTTGTGCCGCACCCCTGAGATGCCTGAAACTTTTGCAGCGGAGGGCTTCCCGAAACTGGCTCAAGGCCGCCCAAGCTAGTCTGATCCAATAGGTAAATCACTCCAGCTTTCCCCCCGGTAAAAGCTAGGCTTGTTCCAGGTATCAGCGTAACCCCATTCGCGCTCTGGTCCAGGTTGTGGTTGTAGAGGAAGCTCCAATTTGCCGGAGTGAACCAGTCCGATACCGAAAGCGTTCCGGGAATAAACTTCAGGACGGAAACACCGAACGATAGGGGTGGATTATAGGCCCCGCTATCCACCACGACGAAAACATTCCCGGATGAATCGGCAGCGAGGCCACGACCTGCTTGCCAGAATGCGCCGCCTTCCCCAGTAGGAGTAGTCTCGAAGCTGGCCAGCTGAACGCTCAAGTCATCTGCCTGGAGCAAGACAATAAATCCTTCCTGACTGACCTCCATATCATTCTCCAGGACATTCGATGTCCCCACATACAGCAGGTTGTTGTAAAGCAATAACCCGGCCCTCTGTATCCAGACAGAAGCATCGGGAGAAGCATTGGTCTTGGTGACCCCAGACGGGAAAGTAAAGACGATCCTGCGTGGCGAATTGAACTTAAGGGTCCCTGTGCTAAGGTCAAGCGCGAACACGTAAAGACCCGTGTCTGTGGTGTGTGTGGACTGGTCTGTGGACTGAATGATAGCCGTCACATAGATTGTGTTCGTGGATCGGTCAATGACGGGAGTGCTGAGGATTCCAAGTGTTGGGCCAAGAAAACAGCAGCCAGTGAAAATAGGAGTCCCTAAGTTAACAGACCAATAGGGGCTGGTTGCATTGGGATCGTCCGCGTCGTAAGCGTACACGGTGTTCCCGAGTGTTGCTATGAACACGACGTTTCGCAGGCCCACCCTGGGCACGTTGAAATTCGTCACAATGAGCGGCGATGCGTACAATGGAGCATCCAACGTTCTTGAAAAGAGCTTGCCAAATTGCGAGCTGTTTACATTCGATCGAGTCAGTATTGATTCCTGCATGTTACTGCTCGTACGGCTCAGGTCATATTGGGCAGTCAGTACATCAATTTGGCCGTAAGCGACAGGGGCACCTAAGATAAAGAAAATAAAAGCAATGCTTTTGTGCACGCCTTCTTACCTCCGAGGGTAGCCGTAATGCGTCACTGTTTTGTCCTTGGGGCAATTTGCCTGCCAGGTTTTAGCACTTTTGCCTGATGCGCTGAAAACAGGGAGATTATGCTCACGGACCGCCATCGGACACGGGAGGTCTGACAGATTTTTTGTAGAGGGTGTATATAAACCTATAGAATACTTAAGAGTTATTCCCGGAACGACCGCAATAGCGTCCTCGTATCTCCGTTAATCCCAATTCAGCATAGCCGCCACTGACTTTTGGCAGAGTGGTCTGTTTGCGTCGGATTCCGCTTGCCTGCGAGGATCGCAGCGGGTACGGGCCAGATAATTGCGGGCCGTTTCTAAGGGACTCGGATCGCCACCGGGGAATGCCATCGGCTTGTACGGACGTAACCGCTCCGGCCAGCCCAGAGCCGCTAGGAACGTTGCCGCCGATGCCAAAAGCGCCTCCACGCGGCGACCGCGCTCTGCACCACTAAAGCTGGTTAAAATCACGACGGCCTCTCGAAGCAATGCAACGGGTTACATTCATACCAGGCCACATTCAGCCGCGGAGCCGG
>QHYQ01000594.1 GCA_003224175.1 Acidobacteriota bacterium | reverse complement strand
GCGCTCCGGCTGCTGGACCAGCCAGGTGGAGCCGGCAAAGTCGTTGGCGTTCGCCGTGTGATCGGCGTGATAATGCGACAGGCCGATATAGGTGATGTCCTTCGGAGCGTAGCCCAGAGCCGCTAACTGGGACTTTATAATAGAGTCTTGGTCGCCGTAAACCTGCCCTGCGTTACAGGAAGCGGTCTGGCGCTGAGCATCCGACGTTAAGAGGAAACCGTATCCGTTCGCTCCTCAAGGTTCAGCAATAGTTTAGTCGGTCTCATTAAAAAGCGGCCTGTAGGCGCTGCCGGGGCGATATACTCTGCTGATTCCTAAATGAGCTGGAGCCTATGGCGATTCTCAGTGGCAAGCGCCTCGGGCCCTACGAAGTCCTCTCTGCGATTGGTGCGGGCGGGATGGGCGAGGTATACCGCGCCCGCGATACTCGTCTAGATCGCGTCGTCGCGATCAAAGTTTTGCCTACGCATCTTGCCGATAAGCCGGACCTGCGCGAACGATTGGAGCGCGAAGCACGAACGATTGCCAGCCTGAACCATCCGCATATCTGCACCCTCTACGACATCGGGCATCAGGATGGAATTGACTTCCTCGTGATGGAGTATCTGGAAGGCGAGACGCTGGCCGAGCGCCTGAAGAAAGGCCCACTCCCGCTGAATCAGGTGTTGCAGTTCGCGATCGAGATTGCGGACGCGCTGGACAAGGCCCACCGCAAAGGCGTGACGCACCGCGATCTGAAGCCGGGCAACATCATGCTCACGAAATCCGGCGCGAAGCTGCTGGATTTTGGCTTGGCGAAGCTGAGGCAAGATGCAGCACCCGGCAGTCCGCTATCCCAGCTTCCTACTGCGAACGAAGGCATTACGGCGCAGGGCACCATCCTCGGCACGCTGCAATACATGGCCCCGGAGCAACTGGAAGGAAAGGAAGCGGATGCACGCACAGACATCTTCGCGTTCGGTGTGGTGGTCTACGAGATGGCTACCGGCAAGAAGGCTTTCGAAGGTAAAAGTCAGGCCAGTTTAGTAGCAAAAATTCTTGAGACTGATCCACCGCCGATGTCTTCGCTTCAGCCCATGACGCCGCCTGCACTCGACCGTGTGGTCAAGAAATGTCTCGCCAAGGAGCCGGAGAAAAGATGGCAGGGAGCAAGAGACCTCTGCGACGAGTTGAAGTGGATCGCCGAAGGCGGCTCCCAGGTCACGTCCGCGCCAGCTGCCGCAGTGAAAGGCATCCGAACCTCGGGGCCGCGAGCGATAACGGTTGGCCTGGGTGCGTTGCTCTTAGGCGCCATGATGGCAAGTTTGGCCGTTTGGAATTTTAAACCCGCGCCTGCGCCTCCACCAAAGCCTATCTCGCGGCTCACAATCACGCTGCCGCCGGGCCAACAATTGGCAGGCCTGGATAGTGGCCCTTCTGTGGCCCTCTCCCCCGAGAAAGTGCCGGAAGCAGGAGGCACCCTGCAGTCGCTGACGCGTCTCGGAAAAGGGGAGAACGGCCACGGCTGGCCAGAGATCTTGCCTGGCGGCAAAGCAGTGCTCTTTTCTGCCGGAACCGGTACCAGTAATTGGATCAACGCGCAGGTCGCAGTCCAGTTGATCGCGACGGGCCAACGGCGGAACCTGGTCCAAGGGGGCACGCAACCCCGCTACGCGCCCTCTGGGCACCTGGTGTATGTGCAAGGGGGGAACCTGATGGCCGTGTCGTTCGATCCCCTTCGGCTAACAGCCACGGGCGCGGTGGTCCCCGTGGTCGAGGGCGTCCTGCAATCCCCAACCAACGGAGACGCCCAGTACACCTTTTCCGCCACGGGATCGTTGGTCTACGTTCCGGGGAGCGTTCAGGGAGCCCAACTCAGGCTGGTGTGGATCAGTCGCAATGGGGCAGAGCAGCCCTTGGCCGCCCCCCCGCGCGCCTACCTGAATCCGCGGGTTTCCCCCGACGACCGGCGGGTAGCCGTGACGATCACGGAACAGGAGTCTCAAACCTGGCTCTACGATCTCTCCCGGGAGACGTTAACCCGGTTGACGTTTGAAGGGAATTCGAACCAATACCCAGTTTGGACACCGGATGGCAAGCGGATAGCGTTTCGATCAAACAAGGATGGGCCGCTGAACATTTTCTGGCAACTGGCCGACGGCAGTGGCGGGCTGGAGCGGTTGACCACCAGCGAAGACACCCACACCCCGAATTCCTGGTCTCCGGATGGGCAACTGCTGGCGTTTGTTGAAAACACCCCCACGACAGGAGGAATAGACATCTGGGTGCTGCGGATGGGTGACCTTTCGGCGAGCTCAGGGCAGGTCCGCAAGGCGCAGCCGTTCCTCCGAACGCCGTTCACCGAAAGCGCGCCCTGTTTTTCCCCCGACGGGCGGTGGCTGGGCTATGTCTCGGACGAATCCGGCCGCTATGAGATTTATGTGCAGCCCTATCCGGGCCCCGGCGGGAAGTGGCAAGTTTCAACGGACGGCGGCACGGAGCCGTTATGGAATCGGAACGGGCGGGAGCTGTTTTACCGCAGCGGCGACAAGATGATGGCCGTGGACATTGCCACTCAGCCTGGTTTCGCTGCGAGCAAGCCCCGGATGCTCTTTGAGGGACCGTACGAGCCGACCCCGGTAACGTTCCCCAACTACGACGTGTCTCCCGACGGCCAGCGGTTTTTGATGTTGAAGCCCAGCGAGCAAGAGCAGGCGGCACCGACGCAAATCAACGTCGTGCTGAACTGGTTTGAAGAGTTGAAGCAGAAGGCGCCTACGGGGAAGAAGTGATGGCGCTCGCCGCTGGCACAAAGCTCGGGCCTTATGAAATCACCAGCGCCATTGGCGCGGGTGGAATGGGTGAAGTGTATCAGGCGCACGACACCAAGCTCGGGCGCGACGTAGCCATCAAGGTCCTACCAGAAGCCTTCGCGCACGATTCCGATAGACTTGCCCGCTTCCAGCGCGAAGCGAAGATGCTGGCTTCGCTGAACCATCCCAACATCGCGACTATCCATGGGCTGGAACAATCGAACGGCACAAACTATCTGGTGATGGAGTTGGTTTCCGGTGAGACCCTGGCCGAGCGCATCAAGCGAGAAGGTGCCGGTGCCGGTCGAAGAAGCGCTGAAGATTTGCGCCCAAGTCGCCGAGGCGCTGGAAGCCGCGCACGAGAAAGGAATCATTCACCGCGACCTGAAGCCCGCCAACGTAAAGGTCACGCCGGAGGGCAAGGTCAAGGTTTTGGACTTCGGCTTGGCAAAGGCGTTCGCGGGCGACGCAGCGAACGAAGATCCTTCCAATTCACCGACGCTCAGTATTGCGGCGACGATGCACGGAGTGATTCTGGGAACGGCGGCGTACATGAGTCCGGAGCAAGCGCGGGGCAAGGCCGTCGATAAGCGGACGGATATTGGGGCGTTTGGCTGCGTACTGTATGAGCTGCTGACTGGGAAGCAGGCGTTTGACGGCGAAGACATAACCGAAATTCTGGCAGCAGTCGTGAAAACGGAGCCTGACTGGGAGGCCCTGCCCGCAGCGACTCCAATGGAGATACGCGATCTGCTTCGACGGTGCTTGCAGAAAGACAAGACGCTGCGCCTTCGTGACGCCGGCGACGCTCGGATCGAAATCCACGAGGCTGTCCCTACCAACAATTCCGTCTGAGTCGTCAAAAGCTGCTGCGAGACGAAAGCGAAGAATTCA
>QHYQ01000241.1 GCA_003224175.1 Acidobacteriota bacterium | reverse complement strand
TGCGGGTGACCCGCCTGTCCGGTTCGGAGGGAGGGGGAATCCTTTGCGATTCTCCCTACCCCTATTCTGACTGAACCCGGCGCAGTGCGATCAGAAAGGCTTCCCTTAAGCGCGCCTCAAGTCATCGTAATCTTTCTTTCGATATCGACGCCCGCCCTGAACTTGGGGACTTCGCAGTTTGGTGAAACGAGGCGGAGGTCTCATTCGTCTTTCCTGGGAGGGGGACCTAGACGTGAACAGAATATCAGCGGGGAAGTGTGTCAGGTTTTCGAACGTAGGATTCACGGTCGCGGCGTTGCTGTTTGCCATTACGTCGTTCGCGCAATTGCCCACAGCAAAGATCGTGGGTACGGTTAAAGACTCATCGGGCGCTTCCGTCCCGGGTGCCATGGTGAGGGTCACCAACGTCGATACCAACATCACGCGTACATTAACCACCGATTCCGACGGCTCTTACAACGCCCTCGAACTGCCCACCGGAAACTACCAGGTCCAAGTTACCGCTTCCGGCTTCAAGACCGAGTTGCGCAAGGGGATCACGCTCAACGTGGCGGATGCGCCGGTGATCAACTTCACTCTCGAAGTCGGAGCTACCGAGCAGGAGGTAACTGTCACGGGGGAAATACCGCTCGTGGATACACAGGATGCCACGCTCGGCGGTGTGGTGAACCAGCAGAGCGTTCAAAACTTGCCCTTGAACGGCAGGAACTATGTGGACCTGAGCTTGTTGCAAGCCGGTGTGACGCCAGATCGAAACTCTTCCGGGAACGGAGGCACGTCGTACAGCGTAAACGGGGCTCCTCCGCGATCCAATAATTTCACGCTTGACGGGGCCGTCACGACTACTCAGGAGGGTCGCAACCCGGCTAATGCGGGGAGCAGCCTGGGCGTGGATGGCGTCAAGGAATATAGAATTATCACCTCCGATTTCTCGGCTGAGTATGGATTGGCTATGGGAAGTCAGGTTGTGGTGGTGAGCAAGAGCGGCACGAACCAATTCCACGGCGACGCCTTTGAATTTATCCGTAATTCCTCACTCGATGCGAGGAACTTCTTCTTGACCACGGCGGCGCAACCGAACCCGTTGTTGCAAAAGAACCAGTACGGGGGCGCGTTTGGCGGCCCGATCAAGAAAGATAAGACCTTCTTTTTTGCCACCTACGAGGGTTTGAAGCTAAACCTCAGCGTGGCGCAGAACCTTATCGTTCCCGCAGCGGGATGCCACGGAGCCGCGGGCGTTACAATCACGCCGGCGACTTGTCCGGACGTTACAACGCCAACGGTGGTTAACGGAAACACTGCTCCTATCTTGGCACTCTATCCGCTCCCGAATACCACCATTGGAACCGTGAGTCACGACATCTTCGCGACGCACAACACGACACGCCAGAACTATGGGCAGATTCGCATCGATCAGAATTTTTCAGCTGCGGATACTCTGTTCGGCCGCTACACCGTGGATAACGCAGTGGTGAATACGACCGCTAACCCGGCCAGTTCATCGGTTTATTTTCTGCAAGGAGACGTATCCCAGCAGAACAATCGCAACCAGTACATTACTTTGTCCGAGAATCACATTTTCTCGCCAACCGTGCTCAATACCGCGCGGCTCTCCTTCAGCCGCACTCACCCGACTACGGTTGGCGTCGATGCCACTCCTGGTCCTTCCGTAATTGGAAACTTTCCTATGGGCAATATTGGCATCGGCGGGGGGACCAGCACGAATGGCACGTACGTCTCGCTGGAGACGGTGACAACGATCCCGGCCCAGCAACTTCAGAACATCTACACGTTCAGCGATGACGTGAACTGGACGCGCGGCAAGCACTCTTTCAAATTCGGAACGCTGCTGAACCGGTGGAACGAGGTCATAAATTCGCCGGGGGGAAGCATTGATGGACAGATTATCTACCCCAATTTCCCAAGTTTCTTGCAGGACAACCCCAACTTGATCGAGTTCAAGACTCTAACCTCGGTGAGTTACCGGTTTACCGTTTTCAACACCCTGGGGTTTTATGCGCAGGATGATTGGCGCGTCTCGCCGCGCCTCACGGTGAACATGGGCTTGCGATATGAGTTCATGACCACACCACGCGAACTGAACGGCATCCAGTCGCGAACCATCAATGACTTTACAGACCCATTTACCATCGGGCCCATCATCAAGAACAACACAAAGAAGGATTTCAGCCCCCGGATCGGAATTGCGTATGACCTGTTTGGAAACGGAAAGACGGCCGTTCGATCCGGCTTCGGAGTCTATTACGACATCGGGAATATCGGCCCCTCCCTGCAACAGGACGTGATCGGGAGTCCGCCATTTTCCGGTTTGACCGATATCACAAAGCAATCGGTGCCTTCGATCACGACCTACTCGCCGCTGGTGTTCCCGTTGAGTTCGACTATTTTGAACACGACCGGGTCAGTCACTCCCCAATTTATCGACTATAACTTCAAGAGCCCGTACATGATTCAGTACAACGCCAGCGTGCAGCAGCAATTGCCCTGGAATATGGGCCTTAGCGTGAGCTACATCGGGAACCGCGGAGTGCATCTGGCAGCCCTCCGCGAATCGAATCCGATCTTCCCCACCTCGATGGGCTCGTGCGGCGATCCTGCGAGTCTCTGCGTCAATGGCGCGGTGCCGTTCTGGGATGCTAGCTCGCCCGCATATCACACCGTGAATCCCTACTGCGGGACCGTTCTTTGCGCCGCTGGTACATTCGGACCCAGCACCATCAACGTGGCCACAGTTGCCGATTCCCGTTACAACGCCTTGCAGGTTGTTCTCGCCAAGAGGACCAGCCACGGACTCGATTTCCAAACCGCCTACACTCTCAGCCGCGTGATGGACGATACGCAAGGGCAGGAGAACGTCCGCGATTGCTCGGCCTCGGCGGGCCTTCAGGGGACCTATCCGCTGGATCAAATGGTCGACTGGGGACCGGCTTGCTTCAATGTGGCGGACAATTTGGCCTTCAGTCTCACCTATCACCTGCCGACATTGGCAATGAGCAACGCCTTTGTGAGCAAAGCGGTTAACGGATGGTGGCTGGGCAGCATCGCAATCGTTCAGACCGGCTTCCCATTCTCCGTTATTACTACAGAAAATCGCTCCGAGTCGGGCGTGCTGCAGGGCCAGAACGACCGCGTCAATATAAACACCCCGGCTTTGCTTGCCGCATACCCCTGCACCTCGCAGCCTGGCCAGCCAAAGGCGGGCAATAATCCGTGTCCGTTTTACACACCGATTCCGTACGATCCCAATACCGTGATCACGGGCAACATCCAGCAGTGGTACAACCCGGCCATGTTCTCGATCGCGCCGAATTGTAACGGACCCGGCCTGACGGGTTGTTCTGCCAACGTAGGTCAATTGGGCAATTCCGGGCGCGACATCCTGAACGGGCCGCCTTTCAGGAACTGGGACTTCTCGCTGGTAAAGGACACCAAGCTGGGATTCCTCGGAGAAGCCGGCATGGTGCAATTCCGCGCCGAATTCTTCAACGTCCTGAACCATCCCAATTTCGCGCTGCCCAATGGCATCGCGTTCAGCGGCACTGCCACGGACCTGACTCCGTTTTCCGAAAAGCCGAGAGGGTCCGCAGGAAGCATCACCAAGACGATCGTGCCTTCCGGCGGGACCGGCGCACGCAACATTCAGTTTGCGCTGAGGCTTGAATTCTGAAGTTGGTGGACTGCCGGGTTTCCAGGAGCAAGTCATGCCCTGGAAACTCCGGCAGCCGCAAAGCTCATCTTTCAAACGCGCGGCATGAATTCCCGCCGATCAATCCAATTTGTGCGGGCAACGGCGAGCAAGGTTTCGGCTATAATCGCGCGCCATGCGTCGCACCCCAGAAAGCCGCGTGGCGAAGGCGCCGGCATTCGAACCGCCGCGTTACATCGCCATCGAAGGGCCCCTGCGCGTGGGCAAATCCACGCTGGCGCGATTCCTGGCCGACCGCATGCACGCGCGGCGCGTTATGGATTGCGAAGACAATCCCTTTCTCGCCGATTTTTACCGCGAAAAGCGGGGCTCAGCATTTCGTGTGCAGATGTATTTTCTGATCGAACGGCACAGGCGCGTACAGGAAGCATTGGCCGCCGCCGGGACGGTTATTGCCGATTTCCTGTTTGAGAAGGACAAGATTTTTGCTTATCTCAACCTAGACAACGAGGAGTTGAAGCTGTACGAGCGCTATTTCGAGCGCTTCGCCGCCGAATTGCCGCGCCCCGGACTGGTGATCTACCTGCAGGCCTCGCCGGAAGTTCTCCGCGAGCGTATCGAAAGGAGAGCGGCGCCGGGAGAATCGCGCATTTCGCACGAATATGTCGAAGAGGTCGCTCGGGCCTACGATCATTTTTTCTTTCGCTATGCTTCGTCCGATCTGCTGGTGGTGAATACTTCGGAGATTGATTTCGTCAATCGCAATGCGGACTTACAACAGCTCCTGCGGCGGCTGGAGGAGCCGGTGAAAGGCACGCAATACTTCCTGCCACTAGGAGGCGGCTAAGCCGTGCCTCTGCGTATCGGCGCAGAGATGGCCGCCTACGCTGGAGCTGGCCCGCGATTCGGCCGCTCCATGACGCCAGAGCATCCCGCTGCTAAAATGAGCCGCGCAGCCGATTGAAAATCTCACATTGAACGCTGACCTTCCTGATGGACCGAGTTAACGTCGTCATCATCGGCGGCGGTGTGGTGGGTTGCGCCATCGCGCGCGAACTTTCCGGCCGGATTGAAGACGTGTTCCTGCTGGAGCAATCGCCCCGACTGGGCATGGCCACGAGCACGCGCAACAGCGGCGTGATTCATTCGGGCATCTACTATCCTCCGGACTTTCTCAAAGCGCGCTTTTGCGTGGAAGGGAATCGGCTAACCAAGGAATTTTGCGCGGCCCACGGCGTCCCGCACAACGATTGCGGGAAGATCGTTGTGGCCGCGCAGCAATCCGAAATTCCGGAGCTAGAAAAGCTCGCGGAAAACGGGCGAATGAACGGGGTCGAGGGCCTTCAGTTAGTCGGTGCGGAGCGAATCGGTCAGCGCGAGCCCCACATTCGGGCCGCCGCCGCGCTGGAAGTGCCGTCCACTGCGATTGTCTCTGCGGAAGAACTGGTGAAGGCATTTGCGCGCCTTGCCGGCGATCGAGGAGCCAGTATATTGACCAACGCCCGCGTAAAAACGTTGGAGCCAAGGCCGGACTGTGTCGCGGTAGGGGTGGAATTCGGCGATCCGGCGGACCGCGAGAGACTCAGGACAGAAATCGTTGAGGCGCAGTGCGTGGTGAATTCCGCGGGGCTCTACGCCGATGAGATTGCCGCCTTGCTTGGAAACAACAGCTACCGCATTTATCCGGTGCGGGGCGAATACGCGGAGGTTGTCCGCGCGCGAGCCGAGCTGGTCAACGGGTTAGTTTATCCTCTGCCACATCACGACAGACTAAGCCTGGGCGTTCATCTCACAAAGACACTGTGGGGAACGGTACTGGTGGGGCCAACGGCGCACTATGTGGCTGATAAAAATGACTACGAGCACGATCGGTTGCCGCTCGAAGAGTTTTTGCAGGATGCGCAGCGCTTGCTGCCTGAGCTTCGGCTGGAAGACCTGCGGCTGGCGTACTCGGGGATTCGCCCCAAGCTCGTGCCGCCCGGCGGAAAGGGCATAGCCGATTTCGTGATTGCGCGCGACCCTACGCATCCGCGTGCAATTCATCTGGTGGGAATCGAGTCTCCAGGATTGACTTCCGCTCCCGCCATTGCCAGGCACGTGGCTATACTCGTATCTGAAACACTGGATTAGCCTGCAGCGGAATTCTGAGCGGGCGTCGGGCCAGTCGAGCTGCTAAGCGGCTTTGCGGGTGTCGTTCTTCAGGAGTTCGAGCGCTCTACGAACGACGGGATCGTCTTTGGAAGGCAGTTGATTAAAACCGAGCGGCGCCGGCGCCTGGTCCTCGCCTCCCAGTTCCGGAGGAGTGATGGCGACCTCCGCCGTCGGCGTCACGCCATTTTCGAGGATCGATTTATTCTCCGGCGTATAGTAATAGGCAACGGTGAGCACAAGCGCGGCGCCATCTTCGAGCGGAATAATCTTTTGTTCGGATGCGGCGCCAAAAGTGCGCTCGCCAACGACGTCGCCTCGATGATTGCCACCGACCGCGGCGGCAATGATCTCCGCGGCGCCAGAAGTGCTCGGTGAAGTCAAGACGGCGATCGGACCGTGCCAAATGGCCTTGTCAGGTGCGGCGTCGAATTCCTGCCGAGACACTGTCTGTCCCTTCAAGCTGGCGATTGTTCCCGAGGAGATGAGGAGCTGTGCAGCGGCAATTCCTTCTGATACGGGTCCTCGAGCGCAATCGCGCAGATCGAGCACCAGCTTATGCAAACCCTGCCGATCGAGTTGCTGGAGTTTATCCCGCAGCTCGGCTGCAGCTCCCGTTTGCAGCGAAGGAATGCGCACATAGGCGACGCCCTCATCAATCTTGTCACCGGTGATGTGAGGCACAGGAACAACCGCACGGGTGAGAGTGACAGGCTGGGGTTCGGTCTTTCCGCGCCGTACCACGGCGACCTTGACCGTGGTTCCGGGAGCGCCCGCAAGCAGCGAGTTTGCCTGCCCGACAGACATCTCGCGCGTAGTGAAGTCGGCTATCTCTTCGACAATGTCGCCGCTTCGCAGGCCCGCCTTTTCGGCCGGGCTATCGGGCAATATCGAAACAATCACAATGTATCCAAAGCGCTTAGCCACAGTCGCCCCGATTTCGCCGCGCGTGCTGTTCTTCTGCTTTTCCTTGAAATCCGCGTATTCCCGCGGGCTCAGATAACCGGAAAAAGGATCCAGCGATTCGAGCAAGCCGTGCAGAGCGCCGGCGGTCACGTTGGAGAGATTGGGCTCATCCACATAGTCTTCCTGCACTCGCTGCAGAACTTCGCCATAGACGGTGAGGGAACGGTATGCCTTGTCGTCGTCGGCCTTGCCCAGCATGTAGCCCAAGCCGACGTAGGAAAAGATAAGCAGGGACAAGGATACAACTGCAATTTTGGTGAAGCGGCTCATTCGATTTACTCCCAACGCGAGTCGCGGTGCAGCAGGGACGATACGGGATGGCCCACCACCCGCGGAATCATTGTATCACGACGGGAATTAACTCACGTCATGGGCCCGCGACCTCAACTCAACTCTTGTGTTTAGATGAATCTATTGCTCGTCAGTTGACCCAAAACTACGCTGTTTGGTTCCCAGTCCTCAGCGGCTTGCGCTGGGCTGGCTGCAGGGCTCACCGGCCGGGACAACATCGGTCGTGACGCACGTTTGCGAAATACGATCGTGCCAAGAAAGCTGATCCTCGTCCCAAAGGGCCCAGAGGAAACCGAGCATCATCGTGCCGGCAGAGATCAGATATCCCAAGCTCCGCCAGAGCAATTGGCGCGGCGACGGATCAAGGCCGTCCAGGCTAACCACGCGAAGGTGGCGCAGCATCATTCCTGGTGTCGCGCCCGCGAAATAAGTAAACAGCGTGACATATTGCGCGTAGAGGAGTCCCAGCGTTGCCAGCGTGACGACCGCATCAAACCTACTCAAGCTGAAGCGGCCGCCAAGAGCACCAAAAAGCATCAGGAAGCCGCCGTAGGCAAACAAAATGAAGGCCACATCGAGCGCCGCGGCGCGGCGTCGCTCTACGAGTGAGGCGACGCTAGGGACGGGCGAATCGTAGGCGGAGACAGAAGTCTTCGGACCCGCATGACCGCCGTCAGTGATGAAATCGAAGGCGGGTTGCTCAACATTGATTTCCAACCGCTCCACACGCGCGGGGCGAAAGCGCCGTTTCGTGATTGTGGCGGGAGGCGCTTCAAAACTGTGTACCTCAGCGCACACTTCGGCTGGTTCGCGCGGAGTCGACGGTTCGAAAGTCAATTCCGATTGTATTCGGTTGACGTGAGGTCGTCCGCGGCGCAGGTGATAAGCTTCGAGCTTCTGGGAGACCTGACTGCGCCAATCGGGCTCGACGGCCAGGTTGCCTTCATTCCGCAGCGGGGTGGGTGCGGAGACAAAAGTAGCGTCCGGATTCCTGGAGAGGCGCGTATCGCAAAGGCAGCAGGTACGCGCTTCGGCACCATTGATGGCGCCGCACTGCATACAGGTTTGTATCACCGTCTCGTTTTGCGCTGCGGACGGTGCCCGAAGCGAGGCCTCGGGGCAAGCATATTCTATAGCGGCAGCTCCGGATGCAAGACCAAATGTCAGGCAGGTTGTCGCCAATCGTGCACGCCAGGCATGCACATGGAATGAATCGTCTTTTGCCGAGAACAAGGGACTCGATGAACGCAAAAATGCAAAACCGCACGGCTGAGTTTACAATTCGCAGTTTCAGGACTCAAAATCAATTCCATGCACGAGCTTGAGTTTGCGACCATCGAAGCGCTCTCAGCGCTGCTGGCGAAAAAGAAACTCTCGCCAGTAGAACTGACCGAGCTCTATTTATCCCGGATCGCGCGGATCAATCCAAAGCTGAATGCTTTTCTAACGGTGGCGTCCGAAAGCGCACTGGCGGAGGCGCGCGCGGCGGAAAGGGAATTGCTTCGCGGGCAGCATCGCGGGGCTCTTCACGGCATCCCCGTGGCGTTGAAAGATAACATTTGGACGCGAAATCTCCGCACCACCGTGGGCTCATTTATCCTGCGGGACTTTCTGCCGTCCGAAGATGCCACCGTAGTTCGGAAATTGCGTCGCGCCGGCGCGATCGTGCTCGGCAAGACAAATCTGCATGAATTTGCTTATGGGGTGACTTCGGAGAACCCGCACTATGGTCCGGTACGAAATCCTTGGAAAACAGACCGGATCGCGGGAGGATCGAGCGGAGGATCCGCGGCGGCCGTAGCTGCGGGTCTGTGCGCCGCTGCTATCGGCAGCGATACGGGCGGATCCATTCGCATTCCATCCGCGTTGTGCGGCGTTGTAGGTTTCAAGCCCACCTTTGGCTGGGTCAGCGTTCATGGTGTTTTTCCGCTGGCGCCGAGCTTCGATCACGTTGGTCCAATCGTTCGAAGCGCCCGAGACGCCGCGCTGGTACTGGAATGCATCGTGGGACGCGATCCGCTGGATCCTACAAGCCGGGCTCGTAGCAGGCAGGATTTTCAGCCCGCGCCGAAGCGGAAGCGTCTGCGACTGGGCCGCCCCAAAGAACATTTTTGGGTCAACATGGATTCAGAAGTGCGCAGGATAGCGGAAGTGGCTATCGCTGATTTCGTCAAATCAGGCGCTGAGCTCGAGGAGATTTCGCTGCCAAATCTTACCGCCGGCGTCGAGGCGGCTAACCTGATCGCCGCAGTCGAGGCGAACCGGGAGCATCAGCGAGCGGGCTACTTCCCGGCGCGTGCGAGTGAATATGGCCCGGACGTGCGTGGGCGTCTTGAGCAAGGCGGCGAAACGCGGGCAGTCGATTATCTGAACGCGCAAGAAGTGATGCGGCGAGCCAGCGATGAAGTCGAAACCGCACTGGAGAATGTAGAGGCGATCGTAATCCCCACTGCTCTTATAGCAGCGCCGCCAATAGGGTCTGAACGCGTTCGGGTGGGCGATGTGGAGATGCCCATACGCAGCGTCTTCGTGGATGTGAATCGGCCGGGCAACTTCACCGGCTTGCCGGCCATCTCCATGCCTTGCGGAGTTACGCAGAGTGGTTTGCCGACGGCGCTGCAATTCCTTGGCCGACGATTTGACGACGCCCGCCTGATCGCCATCGCCCATCGGTTTTCCGAAACCGAGCGCGATTGGCAGCCGAAACATCCGCCGGCCAGTTGAATGCATTTAACCAGCTACAGAACGTGCAGAGACAACCGGGAGGGCGCGACGCATGCGCGCGACTACGCGTTCCTTCCCGAGCACTAACATGGTGTCAAACAACGGGGGCGCTACGGGCTGCCCCACTAAAGCCACGCGAGTTGCGTTGATCAAGAGCGCTGCCTTTACGGCAGCTTTCTCGGCGAGTTGGCGCAATGCGCGATCGCATGCATCGTGAGTCCAATCCGGCAAGGCGGCCAGTTCATCGGTCAGCCGCGCCAGTAAATCCGGCAGACGCTCATCTTTCCAGAATTTTTCCCGTGCGGCGAGATCGTAATCGAAGTCTTCGGTGAAAAAAGCTCGAGCCCAATGAGAAAAATCCGGTAGGAGGCGCGTTCGGGGACGCAGCAAGTCGACCGAGCGTGCAAACCAATCTCTCTGAGATGTGGCCCACTCAGGGCGCCAAAGGCCGGCTCTCTCCAGTTCGGCCTGAACCGCGGGAAGCAATTCGTCGATAGGAAGCTTCTGCAGATATTGCTGGTTGAACCATTCGAGCTTAGCACGGTCGAATACAGCATTGGTCCGGCTGACACCGCTCAGGGAGAAGCGCTGAATTAATTCGGAGGTGCGCAACATTTCGGTGTCATCGCCGCTGGACCAGCCTAGCAGGGCTAAGAAATTGCGGAATGCTTCGGGCAGAAAGCCTTCGTCGCGATAGGAGCTCACGCTTGTCGCGCCGTGGCGTTTGGAGAGACGTGTGCGGTCGGGGCCAAGAATGAGCGGAACATGCGCAAAGATAGGCGGCACGGCACCGAGGGCGCGGTAGAGCAAAAGCTGCTTGGGCGTATTGGAAATGTGATCGGCGCCGCGAATTACGTGTGTGATGCGCATGTCCATGTCGTCGACTACGGCGCCGAGCTGATAGGTGGGCAAGGCGGCCCCGCCGATCGCCGGCCGAGCAGAGCGGAGCAGCACGAAATCTTCAATCTCGTCGTTCTGGATTTCGCGCGAGCCGAAGACGGCGTCATCGAAGCGGGTGGTGGCACCGAGAGGCACGCGGAAGCGCACCGCGGGACTCTGCTCGGCGGTGGACGGCTTGCCCTCGCGGCAAGAGCAGCGGACGATCCGCCGAATTTCGCTTTTGGCGCCGACAGCTTCATCCGCGGAATCACCGCCTGCGTATTTTTCGGGAGGACAATAACAGAGATAGGCAGCGCCGATGGAGAGAAGCTTTTCCGCCGCGGCAGCATAGCCCGCAAGGCGCTGGGACTGATACAAAGGTCCCTCATCCCAATCGAGGCCCAGCCAGCGCAGGCCATCGAGGATGCCCTCGACTAATTCAGGGCGATTGCGCTCGAGGTCGGTATCTTCGATGCGGAGAATGAATCTGCCGCGTTGAGTTCGTGCGAAAAGCCAGTTGAACAGGGCGGTGCGAGCGCCGCCGACGTGGAGATATCCGGTCGGTGAAGGGGCAAAGCGCACGCGGACATTTTCTCCGCGAGAATCTTCGGCGCGGGCTTGAAGACTTTCCGAATGTGTCACGGCTGGCCGGTTCGTTCGATTACGAAAAAAATTATGATAGCTGATGCGGGCAGCAAACGCGAGCGGCCCAAAGACTTTGGATACTGCGCGAGTTGAACCCATAACCGTTTCCGCAGCGAGCATTATCGAACATAGGCGGGTGCAATGTTCCCTTTTTGGTACGGGAGTACCGTTGCTCGCCAGGCAGTCGTAGTCTATAGTCACGAACGAGGGGTGTAATAAGACTGTTGTTACTTTCAAAGGCTCGAGCCCGCGTGAGAGACGAAGCCCGCTGGCTGCGACGGCTGTGCATAATCCTTTAAAAATCCGCCCAGCGCACGGGTGTGGGGAAAGTCCCCAGTGATACACGGTACTTTCATGCATATTGGCGTTCTTTCGTTTAGTATCCTGGCGGTCCACGCGCTTGCCGCGGGTTTTTTCACCTACCTCCAGAGGATCAAGCCTCAACGCTATCTTCAAGCGTGGACGATCGGTTGGTACCTGCTCGTGCTCCATGACGTGACAATTGGACCTACATACTGGTCGGGAACATCGGAGCAGGGACCATCAAGTTGGCTGATATTCGCTGGCAGGTTTCTCATTGCGGCAAGTGGAGTCGCATTCTTCTGTGCGGCCCGGCTCTATATGAATTCCCGGGCATGGACTCCAGGCGCTGTCCTGATGAGTTCGTGGCTTGGATTGTACGCTCTTTCCTCACGCTTCGAACACCTGTGGATAGCTCAGCAGATTGGGATGCTTGCGGTGTATCTCTCGGTGACGTTTGTTTTCCGGCAAGCGGCACGTCGTCAAGAGAGCCGCGGCGATTGGGTGCTGGCCGTGGCGTTCGCAGGCTGGGCCAGCCTACCGCTGGTAAGACTGGCTTTCGGCCCGCTGAGCAGGCCCGCGGGGACGGACTTCGCGGTGATCGCGAGTTTTCCGTCGCTACTGGCTGCCGTGGCAATGGTCATGGTGCTGTATGAGGATCAGAAGCGACGGATCCAACTCAATATTCTCGCGCTTTCCAGCTTGAACCTCACCACGTCGAGCTTCATGGGCGGCGAGATCCAAAAGTCCCTGGTGGAGGCGCTTGAACGGGTGCTGAGCGTCGTCGGGCTGCGTTCCGGACTTTTGAGTTTGCATCGGCATGGAACGCATGAATCGGCGGTCACCGCCTCGGTGGGGATCGATGCGGCGTTTGTCCGTGCATTTGGGGAAGAGGGCCTGGACAGTGACTTTCTGCAATTGGTTTCGCGGCTGGGAGGGCTGGTGGTCTTCCGCGAGCTTGAGCATGATAACTCCTGGCGCGCATTCGAACATGAGGCCGTATTCTCGCGTTTTCGGCAGTTCGCAATGACTCACGGCATGCGAACCGTGATTGCCATTAGTCTGCAAGCCAAGGAGGAGCCCTTTGGCTTGCTCCTGCTGAGCAGCACAGAGAATCGCCGCTTCACGCAGGCGGAGCTACAGCTGCTGCTGACCCTGGGGCACCAGATCGGCATGGCTGTGGAGAACAGTTATCTGATTCAGCAGACGACCCGGCGCTCCGAGGAATTGCACCTGCTGAATGAGATTGGGCGCGCACTGAGCTCTACGCTCGACGTGGATGAGCTTTTCAACAAGATTTTTGCGGCCCTCAAGAGGATGTTCGACGTCAGCAACTTCTATGTGGCGATGTACGATGCGGAAGGAAACCAGATTCGTTTCGAGCTGGAAATTACGGAAGGAATTCGCCTGCCCAAGCGGAGCCGGCCCTTTGGCGATCACCTTACCGAATACATCATCCGTAGTCGGCAGCCGTTGTTGATCAGACAGAACTTGATGCAAGAGGCTATCAAGCTAGGATTGCGGCCCGTTCAGGAGACCGGCTCGTTCTGCGGGGTGCCTCTCGTTGCCTATGATAAGGCCATTGGCGTGATGGCACTGAGAGGGCTGCAAGAGAACCTTTACGACGAAGGCCATCTGGAAATGATGCGGGTATTGGCCAGCGAGGCCAGTATTGCCATCGAAAATGCGCGCTTGTTCCGGGAAGAACAAACCAAATCGCGCCATCTGGCGCTGCTGAACAACATTTCGCGCCACGCCATCACCACGCTTAATACCGAGGAAATGTTATCGAGAGTGGCCGAGCAACTGGAGCGCGGTCTTGCTTTTGACCACGTGGGCATCGGCTTGCTCGACTATGCGACTAAAGAAGTCATCATCCAAGCGGAGGCTGGCCGGCGGCGGGGCGCTCTGGGGCGGCGCTTGCCGTTGGGCGAAAGCATCATCGGCAAAGTGGCGCGCAGCGGGCAGATTTGCGTGGCGCGCAATCTGGCCGGCGCGGAAATGCCTGGCACGGTTCTGGAAGGATCGGCTTCGGTGCTGGCCCTGCCCGTCTTTTACGCCGACCAGCTACACGGCGTGCTTTACGTGGAAACCGCCGAGCCAACAGATTTTTCCGAAGAAGACGTACGGCTGCTGCACACGCTGGCCGATCTCATTTCGGTGGCGCTGCACAACGCTCTGACCTTGCAGAAGGCCCAGGAGCAAGCCATCACCGATGGTCTGACTGGCGTTAAGACGCATCGCTATCTGATGGAGGCGCTCTCGGCCGAATGGAAACGTGCGACGCGCACGGGCCGGCACTTTTCGCTGGTTTTGATTGATCTGGACCGTTTCAAATTCGTGAACGACTTCTATGGGCATCTCGAAGGCGATCTGGTGCTGCACCGCGTGGGCCAGATTTTGGAGCAGAACTGCCGGCGCTCCGATGTGGTCGCCCGCTACGGCGGAGATGAATTTGTCATCCTCATGCCTGAAGCAACCGCGGCGCAAGCGGTGCAGATAGCCGAGAAGCTGCGGCCGGCGATTTGTGAGGATCCGTTGCTCCGCGAGAAGACCATCACCGCGAGCTTTGGCATTGCCAGCTTTCCCGTACATGGCTCGACGCCCCAGGAACTGATCCAGGTAGCCGACGCCTCCATGTATATTTCCAAGCATGAAGGCGGCAATACTGTGTCGACCGCTGACCATTGTGATACGGCGGAAAGTAAAAAATGGAAGCGCGATGTCCTGGAGGCTTATCTCGGCGTTACGCTGAAACGGCTGTTCTCTACCGGTCCCGAAGCGTTCAATGAGATTCGCGAGCGGCTATATCAATTTGCGGCGTCGCTCACCCCTGCCGAACTCGAACCGCGGAGTCTGGAAGGTGGGGATTCCGAGACGGAAGGGCTCTTCGGAGACGTTCCCCCCGCCCTCATCGATACGGTAACCTCGCTGGCGCTGGCCATCGACTCCAAGGATCACTACACGCAAGGACATTCGCAGAAAGTCGCCGCATATGCGGCACTCATTGCCGACGCCGTTGGCTTAAAGGAAGAGGAGATCGGCGAAATTCGGCTCGGTGCGCTTCTTCACGACATCGGCAAAGTAGCCATTCCCGAGGACATTCTGGGCAAGCGCGGTCCTCTTAATCCGGATGAATGGGAAAAGATGAAGGAGCATGCACTCTACGGCGATCGAATGCTGGAACCGCTGCAAACCATTTCACGCATTCGAAAGATGGTCTGCCATCACCACGAGATGTTCGACGGCTCGGGCTACCCTCAGGGCCTTGTGGGCGACCAGATACCCATAGGCTCACGCATCATCGCTATTGCCGACGCATACGACACAATTACCTCCGAACGAATTTATAAGAAGGCGCGGACTCCGGCCGCAGCCTTCGAGGAATTGGAACGCTGTGCCGGTTCGCAATTTGATCCGGAACTGGTTCGCATATTCATCGAGACTGTGCAGCACCTGCCGCAACGGACTCCGGAACGTAACGATATTCCCGCCGAACGGAGCGCTTCCTAATCCTGGCCGGCCCGAGCCGTACACTGCTTTGCTTGTCACCACGTTGACGATTGCGTAGAATCGCGCTTCCTTAGACACAGGCAAGACAGTTGAGGGATTGAATCTCAGAGGGACAGGTGATGGGGAAACGCCTTGCCGCAAAGATCACGGGGGTTGCGGGGTATGTCCCGCCAAAGTTGCTAACGAATGCGGACCTCGAACGCATGGTGGATACCAGCGACGAATGGATCCAGCAGCGCGTCGGCATTCGCGAGCGGCACATCGTGGATAAAGGCATGGCTACGTCGCACCTGGCCACTGCCGCCGCCCAACAAGTTCTGGAAAAGACCCATACCCGGCCTGAGGAGATTGATTTAATTATCGTAGCCACGGTGACGCCGGACATGTTCTTTCCGGCCACGGCGTGCTTGGTTCAGACCCGAATCGGAGCGACGCGCGCGTGGGGTTTCGATCTTTCCGGAGCATGTTCTGGATTTGTCTACGCGTTGACGATTGGGGCGCAATTTGTCGGGGCCGGCACGCACAAGAAAGCGCTAGTCATTGGCAGCGACGTAATGAGTTCGATCGTCGATTACGAGGATCGTAATACCTGTGTTCTTTTTGGCGACGGCGCGGGAGCGGTACTCCTGGAACCCTCGGAGTCCGATGCCGAGGGCGTTCTCGATTTTATTCACGACATTGATGGTTCGGGCGGTGAATTTCTTTGTATGCCCGGTGGCGGTTCGCGACATCCAGCATCCCCCGAAACACTGGGTCAAAAGATGCATTACGTGCATCAGGACGGAAAGCAGGTTTTTAAATACGCAGTACGGCGAATGGCCGAAATCGCGTGTGGACTTCTCGAACGCAATGGGTATTCCCACAAAGATGTGGCGCTAATTGTGCCTCATCAGGCGAACCTGCGCATCATTCGCGCCATGCAGGAGCGACTCGGACTGGATGACTCCAAGGTATTGGTGAATATCGATCGATTCGCAAACACCACAGGAGGTACGATCCCTTTGGGGCTGTGCGATGCGGTGGGTCAAGGCCGGCTTAAGAAGGGCGACCTGGTGGTGGCGGTGGCAGTTGGGGCAGGGTACACGACGGGCGGCGTTTTGATGCGATGGGCTTATTAGCTTCGTTGCTGAAGTTGTTTTTCCCGGAAGTCCGCTGCTTCTCTTCCCATTCGGCATGCCCAATCCGTCGATCGTCTCGGACGATATTCGGCTAGCACGAGTCGCTGGTAGCGGCGCCACCCGTTGATGGCGGTTCGGCGCTCTGGCCGCAGAAATGCTGACGAATCTCGATCCGCCAAGCGAATCCCGAGAAATTGGGGACAAAGCGCTGTTTCCAGGCATAAGCGGCATCGCGCGCCAAATAACGAGTGATACGGTCCCCGCATTGCCCGCTGAGCCATTCGCCCGCATTATTCATCGCGGTTAACTTATCGGGCGGCGAAGAACCGCGGATCCAGAGTACGCTCGCTGGCTTAGGGCGCCCTGATTCTTCCCACTGCTTGGGATCCCATACCAAGGGATATTGAACTTGCCTGGGAAGAGCGCCCGTGAGGCGCCAAGAGGAATTGGGTTGCTGCGGTTTGAGCGCATAAGTCAGATAGAAAAAGAACGCGTTGTCGTTGCTGATTACGCCGGAGCCGCTGCGAAGGGCCTCCGCGGCATCCTGGGCGACGCTGCTCCACGGCTCGAAAAATCGCGGCTCGGCGTAGTAGCGCCGATTCAGGGCTCCATACCAGCCAATCGCCGCTATTGAAGCCATCGCCACGGCCATAGGGACGCGCCGTTGCCATTTCTCGATCGTGCCCAGGGCCGTCGCTATTGGCAATAAAAACCAAGGGCCTACCAGCAGGAGCCGCTTAGCTTGCAAAATTCCGGACAACGTCATCAGGGCAAATAACAATATGGAGAACATCAGGAACCGGCGGGCTTCGCCACGAATGCTGGCGAACGCGAACACTAAAAGAACAACGACCGCAACGGTGGCGGGGATGCTGAATCGCCACAGCCACGGCGCGACCGACTGGCTCACGAACAAGATATAGAAATTGTAAGCGGCGTTCAGAACGAGAAATCGGAGCGAATGAGGCCAGGCGAGGCGAGCCTGTAATTCGTGGATGAAGACCGCCCAGCGCGGCGTGAAGCTTAGCGCCAGCATCGCGGCGGTCGCCAGGATTCCTTCAGTCTTTCGTTTCCTTTCGAGCAGATCGCTTTCTCGACCGTCGCCTTCCGGGATTCGCCACCAATAATCGATCCCAAGCAGGAGAAGCAATGCCCAACCGAAATCATTGGTATAGAGCAAAGCCAAAGATAAAACACAGAAGATGATCCAACCGGAGCGGCGCCGGGAATGCGTGTAACGAAAATATTGCCAAGTGACCGCCGCAATCAGCAAAAATGCAAACGCATACGGACCCGCCAGGCGGCCCGCGTGAAATCCAAATGGCCAAAGAGCGCCCAACCAGACCAGCGCGTTGCTGCTTTCTTCTCCCCCCAATTGGCGCGCCACTCGGGAGAGGAGCCATAACCCAAGCACAAAACAAACAATGGCCGGCGCGCGCAACCAGTCAAACGCACCGCCGGTGATCCGCAACCAAACGTGGAGTAGCAGTCCGAATATGGGAGGACGGGCGTTCCCGACGGCGGATCGAGCGGCGGCGAGTATCGCAGTGATATTCTGAGCCGCTGCGCTGAGAGTGAATGTTTCGTCGTCTGTGAGCGTAAGCCAGCGATTGGTATAGAACAGAGCGGAGCCCAGCATAAGGAGAGGAGCGGCATCGCGAAGCAGCGGCGTTATGGCTCGGTGCGGCTTTGGTGGGAGGGTCCGGAGCGGATTAGGCACGGGGGAGGATTTCTCCGCGCAAATGCTATCCGCGTATCGCACCCAGGTCAAACTCCGATGCTCATGAGCGTGGGCTCCGCGACGCGGTTTCCTTGCGTCTGCGGCAGTTTAGGGTCCTCCGCAGTCCTTACGCAGACGAGATTCACCGCGGGCATCAGTTCGAGACCTCTCCGTGCCCCTCGACGCTCCGGTCTACCAGAGCAACTTCAGGCCGAACTGAATCTGGCGAGAGGTGGTCGAGGTGCTGGTTACCGCTCCTGCCGTCGGCGAGGCAACTCCGCCAGCAGTTGCTGTGGACCCGGGCGTAAAGGCGATTAAATTGGGCGTGTTGAAATTGGCGCGATTCATCAGGTTGAAAAACTCGGCTCGAAACTGCAGATCGACTCGTTCGGTCAGCCGCGTGTCCTTAAGAGCCGAAAAGTCCCAAGTTGCCAGGTCGGGACCAATCAGCGCGTCTCGGCCCAAATTACCGTAAAACCCGCTGCCGCTCGGTGGACCTATGAATGCGTTCGGATTGAACCACTTATTGGGGTTACCAAGAATTAGCGGGCCCGTGAACGCCGGATTTACAAACGGACGGACGGGATTTCGCGTGTCGCCGTTGTTGGACGGGTTATAGCTCAGTTGGGGCGTGAAGGGAAAACCTGATTGTGCTGTGACAATACTCTCCAGGCTCCATCCCGCTAATAGATAGTCCGTGGTTCTTCCAGCGCCGCCGAAGAAGCGCTTTCCTCTTCCAAAAGGCAGCGCATAGCTTTCCATAATTACTCCGAGATTTCTCACATCGTAAGTTGCCAAACCCCAGTCCGCGCGAACATCGAGTGGATTGGCCACCAACCCCGGCGCATTTGCAGCAGCGGTGGCGTTGAGAGAGTCTCCGTCATCGAGATCCTTGGACCACGTGTAGGCGGCGCGCAGTGAAAGCCCCCCGCGAAAACGGTAATTAAAATCCGTTTGCAAAGCGTTGTAAGAACTTGTTCCCTCCGAAAACCACGTCCACGTGTTTGCTAGCGTTGGATTCGCCTTCTGCGCGCCCGCGGGGATGAAAAAAGTTCCGGCTGGAACAGACGTGCCCGTCAATGCGCCGAAACCGGCCGAAAACGTTGCCGGGCAGGGCACCGCCGGGCAGATGACGGGGATCGGCTCATTGGCGTCCACGCCGATTAACTCGTGGTACGCGTGACTCCCAACGTAACCCACACTAACCGACGCATTAGAGGAGAGTTGATACTCTACCTTCAGCGAATATTCCACTACCGTCGGCGTGTACATGTCCGGTTGAACGCCGCCGGACACAAGTAATGCGTTCGCGGCCAGCGGAGCACCGGGCTGAATCGGAAGACGCAAGTTGGCAATCGGGCCAGAGGGTAATGTATAGGCTGGGTTGAAGGGCGCGTTTTGATCGGTGCGATAGCCTAGGGCATCCTGCAGATCGTTATACATCCCGAATCCAGCGCGAATCACTGTGCTTTTTCCGAAGGGGCTCCAGGCAATGGCCATGCGGGGCTCGGGCAGGAACTTGGCGCGATTGATCGTAAATAGTGAATGTCCAACCTGAGGTTGGGTCACGATAATGCCATTGTTGAAGACGTAGTCGGAGGCGCGTGCATATGCCTCGTTCCAGCCACTGCTGGATTCCGAACGGAAGCCCAGAGACAGCACCAGCCTGGGGCTGAAGCGAATTGCGTCTTCGACGTACCAGGCGCCAAAAAAGGAACGCCAGCCAAGCGGCGTGGGCGTTGCGTCGTATAGCAAACTTCCTGTGCCCTTGAGAAAGTTCTGCAGGCTCGTAAAGGTCATTTGTCCGAACTGGCTCAGCGCGAGTTCCTCGTTTGACTGGAAAGGTTGAAGCCATACGCCAAGCTCGAATTGATGCTTACCCCTGGTCCATGAAATCCGGTCGGAAAACGTGAAGAGATTACGGGCCACGTGCAAATTGCTGCCGTTATTGCTTCCGGCCAGTCCGATCTGTGCCTGCGGGTTTGAAGCCGCGCTGCCGCCCACGACGAGGGCGCCGACCGGATTACCGGCGACGAAACCCGGCACGCTGGCGGCAGGAGTTCCCGGCGTCGGCTCGCCCGTATAGAAATATCCTGCGCGAGAAAAGCCAAGGCGCGCAGTGTTCAGCAACAGCGGCGAGAACACGTGGGTCTCCTGCAGACTCAACACCTGCTCGCGCAAGCTTTCCGTGTCCGTGCTAAAAGGATCGAGAGGAGTAGCAGTGATGCTGGCGCTGTCGTCTATCGTATAGACGGCATCTGCCGAGTCCTTCTCGGAGAAAACCTCGTCGAGCCGCGCAGTTCCGAAATCCTCTCGAATCGTCTGCAACGGGCTGCTGAATACTTCGGTGATGCCATTGAAATCGGGAGAGCCGGACGGCGCTACCGGCCAGAGGCTTAATAGCGGCTGAACGGCAGGAACGGCCGCGGCGCGAGACGCGGCGTCCGGCACAAAGGCGGCCGAAGTCTGATGCAGGGCTTGGCGGAAACCTTCATAGTTTACGAACAAGAATGATCTGTTCTTGCGAACATGGCCACCCGCCGAGGCGCCAAATTGATTTCTGCGAAAGGGCGGCGCGGAACTGCCAGCATCGAAAAAATTTCTCGCTTCCAGCGCATCGTTGCGCAGAAATTCAAATATCGAACCATGCCACGAATTCGTTCCCGATTGCGTAACAATAATGACTTGAGCGCCCGGACGTTTGCCATATTGGGCGCCGTAGGTATCGCGCAGCACATTGAACTCTCGCACTGCATCGATACCCAGTAATTGCTGGCTCGTTCCGCCGGGCTGCATATTGTTTTCCGCGGCGCCGGTATATTCGATCCCGTTCAGTAAAAAGAGGTTTTGCTGCGGCCGGTTACCCGAGACGGAAAACATATTGCCCACGGTGGAATTGGAAATTCCAGCTCCGCCCGTTTTCTCGGAGGTGAAGTTGATGATTCCCGGATTCAGCGTCATGAGCTCGTCATAGCTCCGGCCGTTCAGCGGAAGGTCCTTGATCTGCTGTTCTGCGACCATGCCGGAGATGTCCACCGTGGTCGTGCTCACCGCCCGCGCTTCCTCGGTTACGGTTATTTGCTGTTGGACCTCACCGACCTTCAAAATGAAACCCACGGTTGCTTCCTGATCTACGGCCAAGTGAAGCCCAGCGCGCAGAGTCTGCTGAAACCCGTCTTTCTTCACTCCTAGCTCGTACTGACCAACGGGCAGGGCCGCAAATCGATAACGTCCCGCGTTATCCGTCGCGACGGCGCGTTGCGCTCCCGTTTCCAGAGCAAGTGCATTGACGGTGGCCCCGGAAACCGCCGCACCGGATTCATCGGTCACCAAGCCGGAGATGGCGGCAGAGACCTGCGCAGAAGCTCGCGTTGAGTTCGCGACAAACAGTGCAAGGCAAAACAAGATGGAACCGGTTAGCGGACGCAAGCGCATTCCGGAACACTCCCTTTTGGCTGAGAGAAGAATCCTGGATGCAGTGGGAGTCAACTCACAGCGGATGAAGACGAGTACATCTTGTAATACGGATGAAGTCGCAATGTCAAATCGGATTTATACGAATCAAAGGAGGAAGGGTAAAATGGTGAGAGGCAGTCCGCTGGCGGGTCGGCAAACGGCTGCCAGTTGGGCCAGTTCATCGTCGGGCAAATGTCGTCGAATCGCAGAATGAATCGTGTTCGCATAAGCATTCCGTCAGCAAGGGCTGCTGGAAGTGAGCGATGCCGTTTCGAACAGAATGGAGCAGCTGAACGATAACTCGCGTCCCTGCAAGCCACTTCTTCTGTTGTTCTACGAGGAAACTCTGGAAATCGACCTCTGCAAGTCCGCTTGGCGTTGGGAGTTAGAGTGCCAGCGCCATGCGGTTTCAATAATGGTTTCCAGCGACGAGTGGGAAGGTTCCCAGTGTAGTAATCGACGCGCAAGTTCGGGGCTGGCCACCAGGATCGGCGGATCTCCCGTGCGGCGGGGCGCTGCGACCGTGGGAACTGCCTTGCCGCCGACGAGATGTACCTTAGCTATCACCTCAAGCACCGATGCTCCACTGCCGGTGCCAACGTTGATGGCCCGACTCTCTTCTCCGCGGTGGAGATATTGCAGAGCACAAATGTGCGCAGAAGCCAGATCCGTGACGTGAATGTAGTCCCGGATTGCAGTGCCGTCGGGCGTAGGGTAGTCGGTCCCAAAGATCTGCAGGCGCTCGCGTTGTCCCAGAGCAGCGCCGATGGCCAAAGGAATCAAGTGAGTCTCGTGCTCATGCTCCTCGCCCAGTTCGCCCTCCGGATCGGCGCCGGCGGCGTTGAAATAACGGAGAGCCACCCAACGAACCTGGCGAGCCTGACCCACCCACTCGAGGACTCGCTCGATGACCAGCTTTGAGTCGCCGTAAGGATTGATGGGTTTCTGAGGCTGACCTTCCGTAATGGGAACGGCAAGCGGCAATCCATACGTCGCGCATGTGGACGAGAAGACAATGTCTTTGACTCCGACATCCAGCATAGCTTCCAGCAGGCTGAGGGTCCCGCCAACATTGTTTTGGAAATAGGAAAGAGGCCGGGCTACCGATTCCGCGAGCAAGGCGCTACCCGCAAAATGGACTACGGATTCGATTTTGTATTCCTTTAGGACGCTGCGAACGACGGCCGTATCGGAAAGACTGGCTCGCACGAGCGGCCCCCACTTCACATTGTGAGCTTGCCCGGTAGATAGATCGTCAATTACGACAGGCCGATAGTGGTTGAGCGCCAGGGCTTTGACGGTGTGGCTGCCGATATATCCCGCGCCGCCAGTGACGAGAACATTCATCGGATTTTCACGCTCGGAGGTCCTCTCTTGTGACCGTCGATTTGCGGCCGAAATAGAAGTGGCCCCAAGTGCGGGATGGGTTCGATATTTCGTCGTAGAGCTTTTCGTAGGCTGTAACCATTGCGGATACGTTGAAATTTTCCCTAGCCCGGAGGGCAGCGGCAGCGCGCATCGTCCGTCGCAAGTCACGATCTTTGAACAAGGTCATCATCGCCTCAGAAAGCTGCTCAACATGGCCCGGCTGCACAATAAAACCTTCTTTGCCGTCTTGCAATAGCTCCGGCACACCGCCTACGGCAGTACTTACGACGGGCAAGCCCGCTGCCATCGCTTCGATGACAGAGAGAGGGTTGCCCTCGTAATCCGAGCTGAGTGTGAAAATATCCGCCGCGCCCAGCACGTCTGGGATATCCGTTCGCAATCCAAGGAAATGTACGCGGCTGGTCAAGCCTAGCTGGTTCACGCGCATCTGCAGTTGCGCTCGGAGGACACCCTGACCTGCGAGTACCAGATGTGTCTTCGGATCCAAAGCAGGCCCTTTGGCGAAGGCGCTTATGAGCAAGGCGTGATTTTTCTGTGGCGCAAATCGCGCGACGCATACGAAGAGGACATCTTCCTCCGAAAACCCTTGTTTGGCGCGCCATACTTCACGAGGGATCTGCGGAGATGCGTAGAGATCGATCGGAATACAGTTCCAAACCACGGGGGAATTGCCGATTCCATACACACGCTCGAGGCTGGCCGCGACTTCTCGGGCTACCGCTACGGGAATAACTCCCCGCCGGTAAGCAAGGCGCTGCAGCCAGCGGGCCCGCGGTTCGATCTCACACTCTGCAATGTTGTTTACCGTATGTACCATCAGGCGCGGCTTGAAATACACCAACGACGGGAAAGCGTATCGCATTACGTGAACGTGAGTATGCACGATGTCCGGCCGGAATTCCTTGAAGACGCGGTGCAAACGATAGTAGGTACGGCAATCAAATCCCGGTCCTTTGCCGAGAAACCAGGTCTTCAAGCCAGCCTGATCGAGCTGCTGTTCCAAATCTGATCCGTAACGCCCGCTGTAGGCAACGACCGCAGGTTCAAATCGTTGGCGATTCAGACAGTGCGGCTACCGAAGAAAGCACGAATAAACATGAGATGACCACGAAACTAGGCCCCACAACAGGATGGTGAAACGCGCTCTGATAGTTACCAGCAAGTCCTTAAAGCATAATCCCCCCAGAATGCTCAGGTGAACACGTTATTGTGCCAACCTACCCTCTCCCTACAATAGACTCTACTCGAGCCGATATGCGAAATCAGACGGCTATACTCATCCCCGAGCCGAACAAACGAAACCAATCGGCTGCTTTGGTACCAGATTCCGACAGACGGACGCAAATAACCGTGTCGGAAGCGAGCAAAAGAAATCAGACAACGGTCCTTATCTCCGAACCAAATAAAATGTACTGTGACCTTCTGAAGAAAGCCTTCTACGTCGTGCGTCATCGGTTTCAGGTGGTTGCTTGCGCTTCGACGACGGCCGAGATCCTCATCGGCATTGAAGAGACTCGCCCCCATGTCGCGATTGTAAGCGCCAATCTGCAGGACGGGCCGCTCACGGGTATTCGCATCTTGCCGGAAATACGCCGGATTAATCCCGATACGCGGACGCTCGTGGCCCTCGAGGCTCCCGAGCCCGACTTGGTTATTGAAGCCTTTCGCTTGGGCGCGGACGGCGTGTTTTGCCGCAACAGCCCCTTCGATCTGCTCTGCACGTCCGTGGACGCAGTTTCGCAAGGACAGATCTGGGCCAGCAACGACGAATTGCGATTCGTGCTCAATGCATTTGCGAAGTCTTCCAAGCAGCGCAAGATGGACTCGAACGTAAAAAGCCGCATGACCAAGCGGGAGACCGAAGTGGTTCGCTTGGCGGTCGAGGGCCTTTCCAATCGAGAAATCGGGCAGCAACTCGGACTGACCGAGCACACCGTGAAGAATTACCTCTTCCGCGTCTTTGACAAGCTCGGGGTTTCCAACCGCGTGGAACTGGTGCTCTCCTGTCTCCGGCAGGAGGAGGATGCGCGGGAAGACATTGCTGCGATACAGAGGAACGCGGCCCCTTCTCGTTAGAGTTTCCGTCGAGTTCGAAGCACCAGATCACCCTTACAGGAAGGGAATTGATGATTCCGGAACAACTGCAGCAGCTCGTTATTGAGTGGATTAAAGCCAACAAACGCACTTCGAATCACGCAGAAATCGCGGCCGAAACTGAGCTTCTAGGAACCGGGATTCTCGATTCCTTCGGCTTTCTTGATTTGATCATGCACATTGAAAGCAAGACCGGACTCCAGATCAACCTGGCGGATGCCGATCCCAGTCAATTTGCCGTAGTGCGCGGCCTCTGTAATCTCGCGCTGAGCCAGGGACAGCCATGTCCACAGGCGTAAGTCCTATATACCCGATCAATCCGATCGTTGAGACCTATTCGCGGCTGGCGCGCGAATATGACGACGAGGCCAATTTCCTCTCGTGCTGGGGCCGCGCCTCAGAGAGAGCGCTGTCTGCGATTCGCCTGCGTGAGGATTACCAGGTCGTCGTCGATATGGGCTGCGGCACAGGCAGGGCCATTTACGCTTTGGCATCCGCAGCGCCGCAGCACACGCAGTTCATTGGCATCGACCCGGCCGAGAATATGTGCCGCATCGCCGCGCAGAAAGCGGTGGAACAAAAAGCCGTACAGATCCGGCAGGGCGCCTTTGAAAAAATTCCGCTCGAGACTGCCTCGGTTGATTATCTCTACAGTATTCTGGCATTTCACTGGGTGACGGACCTGGCCGCTTCGGTCGCAGAGATTGCGCGGGTGCTGCTGCCAAATGGAGAAATGGACCTATTTTTTATCGGTCGCGACAACGGGCGCGAATTCATACAGAAGACGAGCGCCATTTTCTTGAAATATATGGGGCCGGCCCTTCTTTTGGATTCGGCCCGCCTGCGCAAACAACTGACCCGAGGAGCAGCATCTGAGCTGTTTTCAAAGGTCTCTGAATCGCCCCGTCTTTCGGTTGATGAGTCATTCACAACTTACTACGACACCTTAGAAGGCCACTGGTCCTGGTGGGTACGCGTTGAAGGTCACTTCGTGAAGATTCCGCCGGAAAAAAAAGACCCGTGCGACCGCGAAGTGCGGGAAGCGCTGCAGTCTTTGGCTGAGCCGCGGGGAATTCCTTACACCATTCATGAGCTACACGTGAAGCTGCGGCGCTCCAACGTCCTGTACTAACTCAACTCCGCAATTTCGGTGATTCCATCGCGTGGGGGCGCTGGTGGGCGCGGGCTCAAACCCGAGCGGCAGGACCACAAGATCGCGCACCCACACTTTCTTTGCGCTGTTCTCCGTGATGTAGACGATCGCATCCGCAATTGCGCTTGGTTCGAGATAGCCTTCGTGCTTTGGCGTGCCGATATTGGTTTTTCGTGCCCCCCGGAGCGAGAAAGGTTACTTTGACTCCGTGAACTTTAACTTCCATTGCAAGAGCTTTGGAGAAGGCATGTATAGCTGCTTTGCTTGCGGCATAAGCCGTTGTGGTGGGATGCGGGTCGAGAGCCATACGGGAGCTCACATTAATGATCAAGCCTTTCCCGGCGGCCAGCATGTCCGGAAGCACCGCCCGCGTGAAGAGAACTGCGCCCATCACGTTCACACTGAACATGCGCAGCCATTCTGCAGGTTCGATCTCCAGAAATGGCGCGAATCGTCCGATGCCCGCGCAATTGATGAGCGTGGCGGCGCGTCCAAACTCGCTGCGAATTTGCTGCCACGTCTGTGTCACTGCGGCTGCGTCCGTCACGTCGCAGGTAAAGCCTCGCGTCCGCGCGGAGCTCTTCTGGCATATTTCTGCGACTTGATTGAGCATTTCCGGATTGATGTCAACAAGAGCTAGAGCATGGGCCTTAGCCGCTAAAGCTTGCGCTGTTGCTCGGCCGATCCCGCTCGCCGCGCCGGTCAAAATGACCGGCCCTTCTGAGGGCATTTGTTATCCTCCGCTCTAGCAGGCGCTCGCCAGCCGCTTCGAAAAACTGAACAAGCGCGGCTAATATATATAATGACGCATTTGCCACTCGAAAGAGGCGCTCCGGTGACGACGGCTTCAGTCGAATTGCCGCGCACAAAATCTCGTCTCAATCCCAACCAAATCCGCAGCTTTTGGGCTGCTTGGGGCGGTTGGACCATGGACGGCATGGATTCATTTATTTACTCGCTTGTTCTGGTGCCTGCCCTGCGCGATTTGTTGCCGAGGTCCGGAATTGCGCCTACGACCGCGAATGTGGGCTTGTACGGAAGCCTGCTCTTCGCTCTTTTTATGGTGGGCTGGGGAACGGGCATGATTTGGGGACCGATCGCGGACCGGTTCGGCCGCGTGCGGACGATGATGTTCAGCATTCTTTCTTTTTCGCTCTTCACTCTCCTGGCAGCCTTCTCGGCCGGAGTCTGGACCCTGGCGCTTCTTCGATTTCTGGCTGGCGTAGGAATCGGCGGCGAGTGGGGAATTGGAGCGGCACTGGTTTCCGAGGATTGGCCGGAGGACCGCCGAACCATGGGCGCGGCCTTAATGCACACCGGCTATTACATCGGGTTCTTCCTGGCGGCCGCGGCCAATTATTTTATCGGCAGCCGTTTTGGCTGGCGCTATATGTTCGCGGTGGGTGGCGTTCCGGCAATCTTCATCGCCTGGATACGGAAAAACGTTCGGGAGCCGGTTCGCTGGGAACACAAGCTCGAGCAGCTCGGAGAGACGTGGTCGATGCGCCGCGCTTTTTTTGTGCTTTTCTCGCCCCAATATCGCCGCCGCACCATCTTGAATTCGGTCTATCTGATCGTGTCCCTTACCGGGCTCTGGGCGGGCTCCGTCTATACACCCGCGGCAATGACTTACATCGCCGAACGGGCTGGTCGCACCGAACTGCAAGTCGCGCGGCTGGCATCGTACTCGACCGCGCTCCTGGGCATCGGCACGGTGATTGGCGCTCTGATTGTCCCCTTTTTGGCCGAGTGGTTGGGTCGCCGAATCACCTTGGCTATTTTCTACGCTCTGATGTCAGCGTCCATTTGGGTTGCCTTTGGCCACGTCTTTTATCTGGAGATGCACGCGATCGGCTGGTTCATGGTTTGCTCGTTTCTGTTAGGTTTGGGAGGCGCCAACTTCATTGTCTATTCGTTTTGGCTTCCGGAACAGTACAGGACGGAGTGTCGGGCGAGCGCATTCGCGTTCACCACGAATTTCGGGCGCTTCGCCGCGGCGGGTTTCACTTTCCTGGTCGGCGCCGGCGTGAATCACTTTCAAACTCTTGGTACGCCAATCGCTATGACGGCTTTCGCTTTCGTGGTGGGCTTGCTGCTATTGCCCTTTGGCGATGAGACCAAGGGCAAGCCCCTGCCCGCTTAAAATAATTGTGCCAGCATGGAAGCGGGACGCGGCCGGATCCCGCGTGCCCCTAGCCGCGCCGGAAATCATCTCTAAAGTATGGTGCAACCACAGAACATGGCGGAGGGGGTCATATTGCCTCGCAAGCCTGCGGCGAAGGCTCTGATCCTCTCTGGCGTGCGCACTTCTTCTATCTGCTTCCCTTTTGCGGCCCTTTGGGTTGCCCTTTTGTGCGCCACGCAACCCACGTGGGCGCAAACTCAGAGTTCTCCGGAGATGGTTAATGTCGATCTCTCCGCGGGAACTCATCCTTTCCCGCATTTCTGGGAGCGTATGTTCGGATCGGGAAGGGCGATCCTGAGTCTGCGCGAAAGCTATCGCCACGATTTGCGCGACGTCAAGCGGATCACCGGGCTTGAGTACGTTCGCTTCCACGCAATTTTTAACGACGAAGTCGGGATCTATAGCGAGGATGCGCACGGCGCTCCCATTTACAACTTCTCTTACGCCAATCAGATTTATGACGGGCTGGTGCAAAATGGAGTGCATCCGTTCGTGGAACTCAGCTTCATGCCGCAGAAGCTCGCCGCAGCGCAGATCATGCACTCCTTTTGGTATAAGCCGATTATTTCGCCGCCGAAAGACTGGGCGAAATGGGGCGACCTGATCTCGCACTTCGCCCGACATCTAGTAGACCGCTATGGCATCGACGAAGTCTCCCAATGGTATTTCGAGGTATGGAACGAGCCCAATCTCGATTTTTGGGCGGGAGATCCTAAAGAGCAGACGTACTACCAACTCTACGATGCTGCCGCGAAAGCGCTGAAGGCGATGAGTCCGCGCTTACGCGTGGGAGGGCCGGGGACGGCGCAGGCAGCTTGGGTGGACCGCTTCATTCAACACGTAACCGAGAATAAGATACCTGCTGACTTCGTTTCCACTCACGTCTACGGCAATGACTCGGCCGAAAACGTGCTCGGCATAAATGAGTCGGTGCCGCGCACGCAAATGGTTTGTCGTGCCGCGCGCAAAGTGCATGACCAGGTTGCGGCCTCGCCACAGCCGAGTCTGCCTATCATCTGGAGCGAATACAACGCCAGCTATAAGAATGAGCCAGATGTTACCGATTCCACTTTCATGGGACCCTGGCTCGCCGATACCATTCGTCAGTGCGACGGCCTCGTCCAAATGATGAGCTATTGGACCTTTTCCGATGTGTTCGAAGAGCAGGGCGTGGTAAAGGAGCCCTTCTACGGCGGATTCGGGCTGCTGGCCGAACGCGGTTTGCCCAAGCCCGCATTCAACGCGTTCAAGCTGCTTCATTATCTTGGCAGCGAACGAATCCCCGTTGATTCCAATAGCGCGATTGTCACGCGACGCATCGACGGGAGCCTCGTGATTGCACTATGGAATCTGGACCTGCCTGAGGAGCGTGGTCAAACGAAGCAAGTGGCTCTCTCAATTACAGGATTGACCGGCCGTCATCACGCGGTGATCTCACGGGTTGATGCCACGCATGGATCGCTCCTCAATGCCTATGAGGCCATGGGCCGTCCGCAAAGTCCAACACTGGCGGAAATCGAGCGGCTTCGCGAAGCAGCCGAGTTAGGATCTCCCGAGACACAGGATGTCGAGGGTGGTCAGTTGATCATCGCACTTCCACCGCAGGGATTGGCCGTCATCGAAATCCAGTAAGCCCGCCTTGCGGCTTTGTAGTGCATGTGGGCTCGCTGATCGGTGCGGACTAGCGGCTGAGGGAGCCGTCGCCGTTTTGCCCCGGAAGGGACAATCCGGTCTCCTGGGTCAATGAAGGCTGATAACCGTGGAAACCGGCGCGTTCCATGGCGCGTTGCGCTTCGGGGTTCCTCATGAAAGTGTCCCAGACAAAGCCCGTCCTTGCATTCTCCGCCATAACCATGGTGATCCCGGTATCGAAGCCGATGACATCGGTGTCATACCAATTCTTTAGCGGATTGAAGGCATCCACGAATCCATAACGGCTCCAGGTCCCCGCGCCATATCGATTCTTGATCGTTCGCAATACACGCATGGCAGGCTGAGGTAGAAAGGGCAACGAACCGGCCGCCGCGCAAGGCACAACTGTCCCATCGATCGGCCCAGTGATAGGTGGCCCGCCCCACACGGCGTAACCATGCGTCGAATCCGAGGCCGTGATTCCCCAGAGATCGTCGCTATAATCGGGAAACTGCCTGGCAAGCTGCAAGCAGAAGCGCCTGTGCACGTCTGTGGCCAGGATTGAATTCTGAAAATAATCGGCGTAGCGGTCGCGCTTGCCGCGGAAATCAAACCAGGCCTGCGAATACTGATGGATGAACAATGGCGCGAACGAACCGATGTAGCGGATGCCGTCATATTCAAACGTCGTACGTTTCCAAGCATCCCAGGCTTGTGGTTTCAAGGGATGCATTGGCGATCCCAACCCCAGCAAATACATCATCATCATTTCGCTGTAGTCGTCCCAGCGATAGGGCAGGAAGCCGCTCTCCGGGGTCCAGCCGTGTGGCAGCAAAGGCGTATCCTCGGAGAGCCAGGTCCAATCGATGCGACCGTAAATGCGGTAAGCGAGGTCGGCGATTTCGGGATGCTGACGAAAGTGCTCGCGGCAGGTTAAGACTCCACACAATAGGATGGCGGTATCAATCGACGAGACTTCGGATTCCCACAACCTCTCCCCGGTATTGATGTCCGCCCAATGGTAGAAAAAGCCACGATGCTGCGGCAGCTTGGTCCACAAGAACCGTAACGTAGTAAGGGCCCGGGCACGAGCCTCGCTGTACGAGATAAAACCTCGCTTATCCCCAATGCACAGCGCTGTGAGGCCGAAACCCGTCGCCGCGATGCTGCTCAGCACGGAGCTGTCAGGATTGCGGACACTGGCGCGGTCCGCTCGATCTGAACGTGATCGCCGGCGACGAAATCTATATCGCCCGCATGGAGCCCATTCGTCGAGAGCCTCAAAACCGCGGTCCTGAGGTGACCGTGACGGGCATTTCCGTACGCTACTCGATAGAGACGGCAACGGCAGTCAACGTCG
>QHYQ01000583.1 GCA_003224175.1 Acidobacteriota bacterium | reverse complement strand
GCCGAATGACGATTATACGGAACGCCCAGGATATAACTCACGTTCGCATTGATGTCCATAATGGAGACCTTGCCAAGAATCCGGCTGTGAGGAGCAATCTTACTGCCGAAAAAGATCAGCGGCGTGTAGATTTCCTGCGCCGACAACAAATAAGAATGATCGCTGATAAACATCCCGTGATCGGAAGAAATGATGATCGTGAAATCATCATAAAGCCCCCGGTCCTTAAGCCAGCCACAGAAGTTCTCGATGAGTTTATCGGCTTTATCGCCGGCATGCAGATATTGACGGGAGTAGGTGCCATAGGAGTGGCCGATAAAATCGGTTTCACTAATGTCAACGATGAATAGGCGCGTATCCGGCTCGTTCAAGACGTCTTCCTTGAGTGTATTGAAAACGACTTCCTCGGTGCGTTCGGCTCCGAGACTGACTAACGAAAACCAACGAACTCTCCAGTGTGGCTTGGAAAAATGTCTTACGTGAATGCTGCCGTACAATCGGGCGCTCACGAGATCGGGCAAACCATCCACACGAATGGACTGTCCGAAATTGTTATTAGAGACACCGTGTACGCTCGGGGGAGCGCCCGTGATGATGCTGGCAAAGGCCGGGTTGGTCAGAGCGCGATATACGGTGATCGCACCCTCAGGTGCAACCGCGTGCGCTTCGGCCATTTTGCTTAGAAAGGGCATCAGCGTCGTAGGCGCCAACGTGAGAAAGGAGTTTAAAAACATGCGCACTGGCACGCTGACGTCGCGAGATGCAACCATGTGCGGTGTGTCTTGAAAGATCAACTGGACGACGGCCGCGAATCCGAAATTGAGAAGAAACAAACGCCCTAATGACCCGAAAGAAAAGCCGGAAACTCGAGTGAGGAAAATCGCGAACAGCGGGGAAAACAATATGAAGGTCGGATAAAAATCGGCGATTTTGAACGCGGTGTACACAATCGCCGAACCGAGGATCAGGGGGAACCAACTGGGAGTAATGGAGTCTCGGAGATAGGATACTGCAATCGTTACCAGAGCCGCGCAGACTACAAACGAATCGATGGTGGTCGTGAAATACATCACGCGAACCGTTCCGTCTTCGAAGTGGTCAGACGCAAATTTACGCAAGCGCGCGAGCAAGTTCATCCTCCAAGGTATCGGGTCCAAAGGTTCGGTTCAGTCCGGCATCAATTTTGGTCAGGGTTCCCGGGTAAACCAGACGCATGCGGGAAGAGTCGCAGAGCAGGCTATCATCGATGACGTTGGCGAGGCGCCAGGGAACGACCTGCTTGACCACCGGCAGCCAAATAAAGCGTTGCACCGTCTTCCAAAACCACTGCGGCAGAGAGAACTGCCAAGGACGGCCCTTCCGCTTTCTGGAAATCAACTCGGCCAACTCGCCAACGCTATACGTCTCTCCACTGGATACAAAGTAGGTCTGATTGCGACCCGCTTCTGCTAACGAAAACCATAGCACGATCCGGGCCGCGTCCTCGACAAAAATGAAGCTGGCGCGGCCGGGCCAGTTGAGCTTCGCTAACAATCGGCCGCGACTCGCCCAATCTGCGAGCACATAAAACAGCCCGCCGCGCATTCCGGGACCATAGAGCGTGGTCAGACGCAAAGTGGTGTAGTAGAAACCGTCTTCGCGCGATTTTTGTTGCAGGATTGCCTCCGCTTTCAGCTTGGTTCGGCCGTAGCCAGTGCGAGGGTGAGGTGGGCTGTCTTCGTTGAGCGGTGAGAGAGGAAGAGAATCGCGGTCAATGGCTGCACTGGTGCTCGTGAGCAGGACGCGTTTCCCCCCTAACGAATGGCGAAACGTATCGAGTAAATGTTTTGTCCCGACGGTATTTACCTGCAGCTCACTCTCGGGAAGATCAGTTCGCGTGTTGGCTGCCATATGGATCAGTACGTCCACTGAAGGAAGATCTCCCTCCAACACCGGGCATTTCATCAAATTGCACTCGAGACATGCGACTCCCAGCCGCTGCAAATAATCGAGAGACTTCTGTTCAATCGGAGGCAATACTTTTGGTATGAGGCAAGTAATTGAGGAAGGGCCGAACTGTTGAACGATTTCACGGGCCAGCCAGGGCCCCAAATAACCAGTTGCCCCAGTGACCACGAATTTCGTACTTGCTTGTGAAGCAACCGTCATCTACAGCGATGCTGATTCCTTTCCAGACGCTCACAAAGTCCGATAGTATACTCACGCCATTTCAAGTTGACAAATTCAGCGGGAGCTGAAAAGTTGGCAACGAATGGGATGATCTTGATAACGGGTGCATCGGGATTTCTCGGCGCGCATCTCGCCAATTACGCGGCAAAGAGAGGCCGGGAGGTGCGCTGCATGGTGAGGCGGAGCAGCCAAACTTCGGATTTGAATCCCAAACGCATGGAAATCCGCCATGGGGATTTGCTCGATCCGCTCTCGCTCCGCGCTGCGCTCGAATCGCCTGTACGCACCGTTGTGCACTGCGCGGCTACGACATCGGAAACCAAAGTCGATTACGCGCAGAGCTTCAAGGTCAATGTGGAAGGGACGCGCAACCTGCTGCAGGCTTGCCAGGAGCGAGGGATCGACCGGTTCATAATGATCAGCACGCAGTCCGCCAATGAACAGAATGCGAGCACGTACGCTCGTACTAAGTTTGCTGCCGATCTGGCGGTCAAGGAATCACCGCAGGCCTACACAATTCTTAAGCCGAGCACGATTTACGGGCCGGGATCGAAGGGGCTGTTCGCAAAGATGGTACGGCTCCTGGACAGATTGCCGGTGGTTCCCATTCTGGGATCGGGGTCACGTCTGATTCGGCCTATACACGTGTTTGACTTGTGTGAAGCGATCCTCGACTGTGAGAGCTGCGATCACGCTTTCGGGAAAACTTATGATTTGGGCGGCCGCGACCTGGTCAGTTATGAGGATTTTATAAGCGCGATCCTGCAGGCGCGGAAAAAAAAGAAACCTTTCGTTCAGGTCAGCTTACCGGTGTGTGGCGCCCTCGCGGCGGCTTTCAGTTTTCTCAAAAATCCGCCGTTCACGCGGGACAACGTTTTGGGCCTGAACCAAAATCAGGTGTGCAGAATTGACGCAGCACGCGACGATTTCGGATTCAGCCCTCGCGGGCTGCGGGAGGGATTGATGCAAACGTTCTCGGCAGCCCAAAGCTCTGCAGCAGGGACCGA
>QHYQ01000338.1 GCA_003224175.1 Acidobacteriota bacterium | reverse complement strand
TGGGCATGAAAATGCTGTAAACGCCAATGAACGTGAACCAGAAGTGAATCTTGCCAATCGTCTCGTTCAGCATGCGGCCAAACATCTTGGGAAACCAGAAATACGTCGCGGCAAAGATGCCGAAGATCGCAGCCACGCCCATGATCAAGTGAAAGTGGGCCACAACGAAATAGGTATCGTGCAGGTAGAGGTCGATCGAGGGCTGGGCAAGAAACAGCCCCGAGAGGCCCCCGGTGACGAATAACGACACGAACCCCAAGCCGAACATCATAGACGTCGTGAAATGAATGCTTCCGCCCCACAGCGTGCCCAGCCAGTTAAAAGTCTTGATCGCTGAGGGCACGCCGATGGTCATGGTCAGCAGCGAAAAGGCGAATGCGGAGTAGGGGCTCATGCCGCTGATGAACATGTGGTGTCCCCACACGCAGAAGCCCAGGAAACCGATGGCGCCCAGCGCGCCGACCATGGCCTTGTAACCGAACACCGGCTTGCGCGAGAACGTGGAAAGCACATGCGAGGCCACGCCCATGCCCGGAAGAATGGCGATATAAACCTCGGGATGCCCGAAGAACCAGAATAGGTGCTGCCAAAGCAGCGGCGAACCGCCGGTATGCGAAACGATGGGAGTATCGGTCACGACGAGCCCGCCGGGAATGAAAAAGCTCGTCCCCGCGATTCGGTCCAGCAACAGCAGCAGGCACGCAGCGAGCAGTACGCCAAAGGCGAGCAGGCCGAGTATGGCCGTAACGAGCCAGGCCCACACGGTCAGCGGCATGCGTCCCAAGGTCATTCCCTTAGCACGCAGATCAACGGTCGTGGTGATGAAGTTCAGGGCGCCTAGCAACGAACCAATACAGAAGATCGCCACGCCGATCACCCACAACGTCTGTCCGGCGCCTTGCCCGGGACCGGCGATCTGCCCCAGCGCGCTCAGAGGTGGATAAGCGGTCCATCCCGAGATGGGCGCTCCGCCGGTTACGAAAAATGCCGAGACGACAACCACCAAAGACACGAACGTGGTCCAGAAGGAAAGCATGTTCAGCACCGGAAAAGCCATGTCTTCGGCGCCGATCTGAATCGGCAAAATGTAATTGCCGAAGCCGGACTGCGGCGCGGTGGTCAAGACCATGAAGACCATGATCGAACCATGCATCGTCATCAGCGCCAGATATTGCTCCGGCGTCATCAAGCCGCCCGGAGTGAACGGAAGCTTGAGGTTGGGCCAGACCAGGTGGATGCGCATCAACATCGACAGCGCCATACCCAGGAACACAGAGAAAAGGGCCAGGAAGTAATACTGAAGGCCGATGACTTTATGATCGAGACTGAAAATATACTTGCGGATAAAACCACTCGGCGGGTGGTGATGGCCGCCGCTGTCGTGCGTCACCATCGAATCGCTCCCGGAACCCTTCGGTTCCCCTTCGGATCTACTGCTGCTGTAAAGCTGCTTAACGTATGCCACAGGCGATACGACGTCATCCTTCGAAGCCGGATCGCGAGGGTCCAATCCCAAAGGATTTCCACTGGAGGCGCTAACCAGTTCCGGCTTGGTCCCGCCGAATTTGCCGTCCGGCCCGGCATAGCGGAAGTTCCAGGCAAATTGCTGACCGGTAACCTCCAACTGCAGCGCCCCAGGTGCAGCGCCCTGGAAATGCGCTTCGGCCCAGGCATGCTCGCCGTAGAGTCCTAATCCGACGAACATGATCACGGTGGCCAGCGTCCAGATGAACTCCATCGCTGAATTTCCCTCGAAAAAGGTCGCTTTCTGGCCTCGGTCCCTAAAGCGGAATATGGCCAGAGCGAGTCCTAGCTGCGCGACGACAAAGACTATGCCTGTAATAATCAAGGTGCGATGGAACTGCGCATCAATCTGGTTGCCGAACTCGCTGATCGCGGGCGGAAACCACCAAATTTTAGCCACGAAGAGGTAAACGGTAACGATAGTGAAAACCACAAGAGAGGTGGCCAAGGTGAATGCCACTGCAGCCGAGCCTTGCTCTCCGCTTTTTCTTCTCATCTTCCTCCACTCCGGGTGATTCGCCGCAACCAGCCCGAATCAAACGATCCGATCCGCTCTCGTTGATGCCTGCGTGTATCCAACGCCAGGCCTATTCGGCGCCAAAGAGCCAGAGAGAAGAGACATCATATACATCCGCTCCGGATTTTCAAGTTCTTCGGCGCCTTCCTTGAGAATGTGAGTTCCCGCGCACCGATAACAGCTTGCGAATTCTCTTCACACGGGCGAAGGCGCTGAACTGCCGCTTGCGTGAGATTCTCCTGTTTAGGAAAAAAACTGCCTGGAAAGGTGAAGCGTCTCAGGACACTGCCAAACTTGAGCTGCCAAGCCGAGCATTGATTTTTACCATCACGAATCGAAGAGCTTGGCTCCCTCTGTCCGAAAGGCGGGCACTCAGGGCTATGTAGTCAAATCGCGAGGCGCCCACGACCTCATCGATGCTTTGGACCGTCTGATCGGGGGTGGAACGTTCTTCGACAATCCCTCGCCTTCAGACGCGAAAAGAGACAACAACCCAGATCGAGGCATTCTTTTTCGTCAGGCCCGATTCAGGTGACGGCGCCGCAGAATCCTTCGTGACCGAACCAGCTTCTTCGAATCCACTGAACCGATTGCCGCTCTTGGGTTCCTAGCGGCGAGGCTTTGCCCGCGTAAATCTAAAGGAAAGTCCGGATAGGCATCCAGGCCGCCTTGTGGAATATAGAGTTCCGCCATGTCCTGCCGGTTGTTATTAGCGGATGATCACGAAATCGTCAGGAAAAATTTGCGCGAGATTATCGAATTCAAGACTGATTGTGTCATCGTCGCTGAAGCCATAGATGGTCTGCAAGCGGTGCGATTAGCCAAGCAGTTCGCTCCAGATATCGCCGTGGTGGATATCAGCATGCCGGGACTGGACGGATTAGATGCGGCCCGCCAGATTCGCAAGGAGAGCCCCAAAACGAAGATATTGATTCTGACGATGCACGACGCCGCCCCCATGATCGCTAAAATCCGGCAGACTGGTGTTCACGGATATTTGCTGAAATCAGAGGCGCCGAAAGGTTTGCCATTAGCAATCAACTCGCTACTGCGCGATCAGCCCTTTTTCGGCGTTCCCGGCAGCGACCAGCTTCCCCACGGAGGGACGACGTGAGACTGCGTTTCAGACGGCCACCGGCCTTCTGTTGCGGCGTGAGGCTTTTCGTCTCGCCTTCATGGGCACTGTGACCATGGTTTGGATTGTCGATAAGGTGGGATCTTCCTCCTCAACCGGACCGACGTTCAGTGCTTGAGCGATAACGTCTAATAGGTTATCCCGCGAGAAGGGTTTCTGCACGAATAAACGTCCCTGTTCAAACTCGCCGTATCTCGCGCCATAATCCTGATAGCCGGACATGTATACAGTTTTGATCCCTGGATAGAGGCCCCGCAGCAGTGCAGCGAGGTTCGGTCCGCGCATATGCGCCATCACCATATCCGTCAGGAGCAAATGAATCTGTTTGCCCCAGCGCTTGGCTGACGCGAGCGCCTCACTGCCGCTCTTGGCGGACAACACCGTATAACCTGCCGCCTCGAGGAAGCGCGAAGCCAAATCTCGCACCGCATCATCATCCTCGGCAATGAGGACGGTTTCGCGCCGGCTGGCAGCGAGCGCAACTCTTGTCGCCGCGGCAAGCGGTTCTTCAGCTCCGATCGCGCGGGGTAGATAAACCTCGAACCGAGTTCCCTTCCCTGGCTCCGATTCCACCCAAATCCATCCGCCGCTTTGCTTGATCACGCCATAGACCGTTGCCAGCCCGAGGCCGGTCCCTTTACCCAGTTCCTTTGTGGTGAAGAAGGGCTCAAAAATGCGCGCCTTGGTCTGGGCGTCCATACCGCAGCCTGTGTCGGTAACCGCCAGCATCACGTAGGAGCCGACGGGCACGAGAGGACGACTTTTCGCGACGCTCTCGTCCACGGTGACGTTGTGGGTCTCGAGAGTAAGCGTCCCGCCGTTGGGCATCGCGTCGACCGCGTTCACCGTGAAATTCAAAATGACTTGTTCGAGTTGTCCGGGATCAGCCTTGACTCGGCCAAGGGACTCGTCCGGCCGGAAGCTGAAAAGGACATCCGCACGTATTAGCCTTGTAAGCATCTTAGCCATATCCGAGATAAGCGCGTTCAAGTCCAGGACTTTCGGCTGTAAGACCTGCATGCGGCAGAAGGCCAGCAGTTGCCGCGTAAGGGAAGCGGCGCGATCGGCGGCCCGTTCGATCTGCTGGCTGCCGGCGTAGAGCGCCTCGTCTGGCTGCAACTGCTCAAGCATCAGAGCGGTATGTCCTTTGATTACGGTCAGCAAATTATTGAAGTCGTGGGCTACCCCGCCGGCCAGCCTCCCGATAGCTTCCATTTTCTGCGATTGCCGCAGGTGGTCTTCGAGCGTTTGCCGTTGCGCTTCGTTCGTCTTTAGCGTTGAGCGCATGCGTCCAAAGGCGCGCGTCAGCCGGGCGACCTCATCGCTTCCGCGAGCACTCAGCCGATAGTCGAAGTCCCCCTTTTCGAGCGCATCCACGCCGCCCAGCAAACTGCCGAGCGGACGCGTGAACCTGTCGCAAATCGCAAACACAAGCGCGCCACCGGCGAACACCGCAACCAAGCCCAAGCCCAGGAGGAGATGATTCAAGCGCCCTAGCGAAGCCATGGCTTCACGATCGGATTTCAGGACGATCAAGCTGACGGGCGGCTTAACCCCCGGCGTTAAAATCTTCAGGCTGCCCCAGTAACGTTGCCCATCGATCTGCAACTGTTCCGGCGTGGCCTGATCGCGAAGCTGATTCGCCAGTTCGGCCTGCTTGAGGGCGGGAATGGTGCTTACCACGATATCGGAGCCGTATCGCAGCGCCACTTGCGCCGAGGAAATCTTTCCGAGATCGCGCAACTCCTGGGCATCAATTCCCCGGCCTGCAATCACCATGCCTGAGAGAACCTTGTTCGAGGGCGGATCACCGTAGAAGGGCTGGATCGCTACCTGATAAAGCTGCGCGCCGCTGTACCACCATCCGCTGACCTCACCTGCCCTGCGTGAGCGGTGCAACATCGCTTCCACTGCCGGAATTGGGAACTCCCCTGCCGTGGTATGCATGGCGAGGACGCGCCCATTCTGGTCGGTTAGCCCCAGGAGATCGCGACCCGGAGACTGCCAAGGGTCCTCGCCAGCGTCCTGGATCGTTGTCACGTCGCCATTCCGCATAGATGCCACGGTTGCCAATAGGTCAGCTTTATGGCTGAGAGCGATTTGGCGCTCTTGTTGCATCACCTGGAACGTCAAGATCACATTTCGGGCTTCGTCCTCCACCTGACGCTCGAGCTGATTCTCCGCGCTGTGACGCAGAATAAGCAGGGTCGCGCAGGTGAGCCCCGCGATCACTAAAACGAGCGAAGACAATAGTTTGGTGCGGAGTTTCAGAACGCTGGCCTTTCCGGGCTGGGAGCGCCGCAACCTATAGTGAACGAACGACTTATGAGAAAGCGTACTGAATTTGCGACAGGAATATAGCAATTCTACCTATTTCGGTACAATGGAACCTGGGTACTTGACCGTACCCTGTTAGTACTAGTCTCTCGTTGGGGTGATTAGCCTCTTCACTGCAAGCAACCTGTCGAGGAAACTGGCCCGTCTGAAATCGCCTTATGAATTCTCCAGACGAGGACCGAGCACCGTCCAGATCACTACCGCAGCGCCGCCTATAGCTCTTAGGTAGCACGCCGATTCAGCGAGCCTCGGCTTTGCGTTCGGCTTGTATATAGTGCACGTATGGTTACTAGCAACTGCTCCGCTGCCACTGCGCGCGATTCCATTTCCGCTGACGCAAAAAACGCGCGACCAGATGCAACGAGCGCGCCGCCCAACGAGTCGCTTCTGGTTGGAATGATCCTGGCGTTTACCGCCCTATTATACGCACCCACGCTGAGGTTTGGATTCGTCTACGACGATCATCTGCAGATCGTGCAAAATCCGCTCGTGCATTCCTGGCGCTTCGTTCCGGAAGTCTTCAGGAGCCATGTTTGGGAGGCTTTGGATCCCGGCGATGCCGGCAACTATTACCGTCCCTTGAATGTCTTGTGGTTCCGAATTAATGACGCGCTGTTTGGTTTGCGTCCAGTGGCGTGGCATGCCACAGCGATCCTATTGCACGTCGTTGCTGTCTGGCTCGTGTATATCTTGGTGCGGCGTCTCTCCGGGAAGCTGCTGGTTGCTCTATTCGCGGCGTTGCTGTTTGCTGTACATCCGATGCGGCACGAAGTCGTAGGGTGGATTTCGGGCACGACGGAATCGCTCTGGTCAGTGCTGTTCCTGCTGGCATTTCTCGCTTACTTGCGATCGCGCGAAGGCGCCCGCTGGATGGTTTTTTCGTGCGCGCTCTACGCCGCTGCGCTCTTGGCAAAGGAGGCGGCCATCATGCTGCCGGTGGTTGTGTTTGCTCACGCGGCGATATACGGCAACGCCGCGGACAACGGCAGACCAGGGCTTCTTGGCCGGCGATTGTCTAGCGCCATCAAGACAGCGGCGATGTATGCGCCGGTGGCTATCGCCTACGCTGCCGTACGCATTGCGGTTTTGCACGGGTTCACTCATACGCCTAGCACGCTTTCATGGAAGGAACTTTTGTTCACGCTGCCCTCAGTGCTTCTCTTTTATGCGAAACAATGGTTCTTCCCCATTCAGTTTGCGGAGTCCTATGGCCATCCGATGTGGTTCCATTTCGATCTCGTCCACGTTCTTCTTCCGACCATTGGACTGGTCGCGATTGTTGCATTTGTGTGGTTCTGGCGCAGTACGCTTGGTCAGCGCGAGGTAATCTTTGCCGTCGCGTGGGTGACTATGCTGCTGCTTCCTTCACTGGATCTTTTCGTTTTTCCTGAGGGCGAGCTGGCACATGATCGTTACTTTTATTTGCCCAGCGTTGGAATTTGTTTGCTCCTGGCTTTGGCCATGGACAAATTGGCGCACGGCGCAGTTCTCGCCGGTCTTCCACGAAAATGGCTCTTTGCGACGCTCGCTGTGGTCATTCTGCTTTCCTACGATACGGTGAAGGCCACATCCTATTGGGCCAACGATTACCGTATGTTCGAGCATGCCTACGAAGTAGGCCCACGCAGCGGCAAAGCTCGAAATGGTTACGCTAACGAATTGGCTACGGTGGGTGATTATTCGAAGGCTCTTCGGATCATGCAAGAACTCATCGCGGAGCAGCCAAACAGATGGGAATCCAGTTTCAATTTGGGTCACGTCTTCTACCAGTTGGGCGAATTCTCAACTGCGGAGCAGTATCTGAAACGGGCGCAACAACTAGACCCGGCAATGCCGTTCCCTTATCTTTATCTTGGCTTGACATATTTGAGAATGAACCGCTTTCAAGATGCGGAAGCAAACCTGCGCCAAGCCGTCTTCGTGCGTCCTTATGAACCGTTTTTGCATTTCTCTTTGGCAAGCGTTCTCGTTATAGAAGCGAAATGTGATGAGGCACGCGCGGAGTTTCGCCAGGCTCAGGACTTGCTGCCCGATATGCCTCACGTTCAAGATCAGATCGACAACTGCGGTAAACCTAAAACGAATTGAAGCCCGCCGCGCCGAAGATCGATCCGGGTCCGGGAGGTTTAATCCCTGTTTTTCCTCGATCCAGCGACGAACTCCAAAGACTTATTCATTCAGCATATCGGAAGTCATCCCCAACTTTTGGGCACCGACTCGACGTTTCATCGACCGGGCCTGGGATCCACCCACCCGCGCGTTAAAACCAAGTTTTCGAATCCCGCTGCTCGCTGGTGTAGCATCGCTCCTGTCGGTCTTGGCTAGGCAGGATGCAAAAACATGAAAATATTAAAAGTAGGCACAGTGTTCATCGTAGTTATCCTGGCTGTGACACTCTTCACACTGCGCGTAACTGGTCTCGAGCCGCAATACCTCGACTTGAACGACCTCCGCGCCCATCACATGATCGCCCGGCCCGGCTTGTGGCTGAAAGGCGAAGTCGTCACCACGCCCGTCACCGATTGGTCGTTCGTCGACAAAGTGGAACACCCTGGACGCAGCCTTAACACCGTCCTGGTGGAGACGCGAACGCCCTATTTCATTCCACACTCGGTCCGCACGATGCCTTTCGTCCGCAACGGCCAGCTCTACATACGTTCGCACCAGGATCGAATGGACTTGCAGTTTCCAAACGACAAGTCCTGGACATCCAACGTGGCCCGCGATCCCCGCGTGCGTATAAAGATCGGCGATAAATTATACGAAGCGACGATGGTATTGATCGCGGATCGCGCCCAAGCGATTGCTCTTTTGGACAGAAACCCTGAAACTTTGCAGACCGGTCCCGACGGGCAAGAACACGTCGTCGGGTATGACCATATTTTTCGCGTGTTCCAAAGGAACATCCCGGAGTACGGCGGCAATCAGCCATCCCCCAGTTCGGCGGGGCTTAGTCCGAGGAATAAGCCCTAAGCATGAAGCAAGACGATTTATGTTTGAAGCGACTTGCTTGAAGTGGCTTGCGCCATTTTTGGTCCGGTCATAAATGTTGCTCCGGGCTATCGGGAAGATGGTCGCGTGCTGTAATTTCACCGCACTGTGAAGATTAAAGGCTACCTTGCGCTGCAGGTCTTGATTGAACTTCGGGGATTGAAATTCGAGTCGGTTGCAACCCGAGTCCGATCACGTTAGAGGAGAGTACATGAAAGCGAAATCGCTTTTGCCGCGAAGCACTTGTACCGGAATTCTTGCTGCCGCGCAGGCAATCATCGCGGTTGGACTCTGGACCACCGGCTCGATGGCGGCAGTGGCCGGCCCAACGGCCGGGACGCACAGCAGCAATGCTGAAACGTACTATCTTCTCGTCTTCAGCAATCCAGTGGCTGGAAGAGAGGACGAGTACAACAAGTGGTATGACCGGCAGCACTTGGCCGACGTAACCTCGATACCTGGCTTCGTGAGTGGGCAACGGTATGTCTTTAGCGACTCGCAACTCCGCGATGCCCAAACCCCATTCCTGGACGAGAAGATGAATACAACAAATGGTACGACGAGCAGCACGCGCCAGACGTGGTTGCGGTGCCTGGCTTCGTGAATGCGCAACGCCTAGCTGTCAGCGATCTCCAACTGAACCCAAAAAATACCGAGATTAAGTTTAATTATCTCGTTATGTACAAGATACGTACTAATAATGTTGCGTCCGTGATCGCAACGTTCAAGCAGCGCTCTCCCACGATGGTGATGAGCCCCGCTTTCGGCCCGTCTGATGGCTACACGTACAAAGCAATCGGACCATGCGTTGACGGCGACAAGCTGCGAGCGGAGCGGGCCAAAAACAAGTGACGCCACTTAGGGACCCGCAGCTCGGTTCTGCTAGTACGGGAATCGGGTGTACACTGGCACTCGCCCAACGCACCGGAAGGGGAAATTTCAGGAAAGGATGCACTCGGCGCGAAGTGCAAGAAAGCTGCCAAGGAGAGACCCATGGATTCGAAAAAACCTAGTCGAAGGAAATTCCTAAAAAGTGGCGCCGCGGTGGCCGGTTTGGCTGCGGTGCAGTCCGCAAGCGGTCAGACAGCAGCGCCGGAAGCGCGCCCTCAAAAAAGTCTAAAGGACCTGATCGCCTATGGCGAGCGTTCCCATTTCGTGACCTCGATACGCGTGCCCGTGGTCGAGAGACCCTCGCCCGATGCCTTCGGCCTTACGTTTCATGTATTGAGTCCGCTCCAGGACTCGGTGGGGATTATCACGCCATCCTCGCTCCACTTTGTGGGCACCCACCGTGGCTCCATCGTTCCGGACATCGACCCGAAGGAGCATCGTCTAATGATCCACGGCATGGTGGACCGGCCGTTGGAGTTCAGCATGGAAGAGTTGAAGCGCTTCCCTTCCGTATCCCGCGTTCATTTTATCGAGTGCCTGGGAAACCATTCGAAGGCCGAATATAAAACAGTTCAGGAAACGCACGGGCTGACCAGTTGTAGCGAATGGACCGGAGTGCCGCTGTCTCTGTTGCTCAAGGAGGTCGGCGTGCAAAAAGGGGCGGCTTGGGTAGTTTCGGAAGGGTCGGAGGAGGTTAAAGGAGCGGGAAGCATTCGGCTGGCGAAGGCCATGGACGACGTTCTTGTGGCTTACGGCCAGAATGGCGAGGCGCTGCGTCCTCAGCAAGGTTTCCCACTGCGGCTGGTGGTTCCCGGCTTTGAAGGAATTTATAACACGAAGTGGCTGAGGCGAATCAAGGTAGTGGACCGCTATTACATGACCTATAACGACTACGGGCACATCTCAAACGATCCTAAAGTGGCCGCGTTGACCTTCCGGTGGGGACCGAAATCGGTCATCACCTTTCCTTCCGGAGGACAGCAACTGCCCGGTCCCGGGTTCTATCAGATCACTGGCTTGGCTTGGTCCGGTGGGGGCGCGGTTCGCAGGGTGGAAGTATCCACCGATGGCGGCCAGACCTGGAAAGACGCCGAGCTTCGGGGAGCGATACATCCAATGGCGCATATCCGGTTTGGCATGAATTGGAAGTGGGAAGGACAAGAGTGTGTGCTCCAGTCGCGCTGCACAGACGAACTGGGCGACGTTCAACCGACACGGGCCCAAGTCGCCAAATTCTTCAACGTGGCCCCAGACTATTACCACACACACGGCGTGCAAGGCTCCGACAATACGATTCAACCGTGGAGAGTGGCCGGCGATGGGAGCGTCCACAATGCGATTGCCTAGGCTTCTCCTGCCTGTGACGATCCTGGGGCTCTGCCAGGCTGGCTGGGCACAGTCGCCAACCTATGGGTTGGGAAAGACCCCGAGCGCAGAAGACATCCGTGCCTGGGATATCGCGATCAGTCCTACCGGAAAGGAACTCCCGCCGGGGAGCGGAACCGCCAAGGAAGGTGCGCAGCTCTATGCACAGAAGTGCGCGGCATGCCACGGGGCAACCGGGTCAGGAGGCAAAGCTCCTCCTTTGATAAGAAGCAAAAGCGCTTCCACGACCTCTGGGCCTTGTCTCGCGCCTTGTGTGCGAGAGGGAAACGTAATGGCCACTCACTCGCCGTACGCGACGACGATATGGGATTATATCAACCGCGGCATGCCTTTCTTGCAGGAGGGTACCCTAAAACCCAATGAGGTATACGCTCTGACTGCCTTTCTGCTCTATAAAAACGATGTTATCCACGAAGACGACGTAATCGACGCCCAGAGTCTGCCGCAGATCAAAATGCCAAATGCTGATGGATACGCTCTACCTGAGTGGAAGCACGGGATGCCGAGGGCATTTCCGAACAAACCTTAGCCCTAGCCAGCAGGGTTGCTCAGGGCTTTACGGAAACTCTTACCTGAGCATTCGTCCAACAGCACTGAAATCCGTGCCCGCCGTTTCCCGACCAATCGTTGGCCACAACGAGCAGGATGTATTCGCCGGGCTCGCTGAAGGTAGCCGAGGTAGAAGCGGTCCCGCTCACGCCACCGCCGCCCGCTTCCACTCTTGCGAGTTCCACGGTAGGTTTCGCATCGCTGAAGGTGACGACGCCAGGTCCGCGGAACTTGCTCCACGTCAGGACCACCGGAGGAGTCTTCGGTGGTTTCATCCCCAAAATCGTCTTGGCGTCGTCGGAAACCCACAGAGCCAGCGTCAGCGGATTGCCCACAGCGGTCGAGAAGGTCTCGCTTATCGGGCGCGGACCCTGTACTGAGGCTCCGCCTTCAAACCGGATCGTCGGCGGCGTATTTCCACTCGCCTCGACGAAGGGTGAGACCTCCCACAGTGGGTCCAGGCTTGCTGGAACGACGGTCGTCTGGCCGTTGGCGACGATCGTCCACGTGAGCTTTTTAGCCCCAAAATCTTTGGGCACGGTTATGGTGAATACGCCCCACTGCCGCCCGGGCAAGAAGTGCGTTGGCTGGCCCTGGTCAGGCCCCCCCGGCTCAATCCGGTTGCTCGGCCCGACCGGGATGTCCAAATCTTCTTTCCGATTGCGATTGTAATAGCCCAGCAGAATGCTGTAGGTACCGTCCTGGTTTGGGAACCAACCCTCGAAAGCGGCGGTAATGCTCTGACCAGCGTCGTGCCTCGGCCCCAGAGGCAAGCTTTGCGCCTGCATCAGAGCGGGGCTCCAGAGTACGCCCGTCACCCATAAAACGACCACTCTCCAGCGCAGCGCCTGCATGGTTCCGGTTCCGTGCCGGATAATCTATTTCGGCGCCGGAACAGCGGCGGATGCGATTTGCTTCGACTTCTGTTCCGTAAGCCACGACTGATAGTCATCGTCTGTGATGAAGGTCACGTTGACCCAAGCATGTGCCATTTCGTCGACCGTGCGATCGCCCCATCCAACCCATTGGTTTGGATCGGGATTGTTCGGATTATTCACCGTGTTGTCGTGCCACGCGGTGATGTGCAGCACGGTGCCCGCCGGCAGCACCGGCGCCGCATCATCGGCATAAATATAGTTGGTCATCCAATTAAAATTGAAATGGTCCACATAGCTGAGCATTTGCGTGCTGCCGTCAGGCAAGATCGCTTCCATGGACATGGCCTTGCCCCGCAGGTGCATGTGCGGCTGGAAGTTCTCCAGCCGGGCTGGCTGTCTCAGCACGTGGTATCCCTCCGTCTCTGCGATGGAGTTCGGAGGAATATCCAGAAGAGGGCCGTCGTCAACCTGGTTTGCACCGTACGCCATCAGGTACGTCCGATATTTCGGCTCCTGCCCCTTCGGATAGAGGTAGATCGCCAGCTCGGCATGGTCGGTGATCTCCTGGCCGACGGCGTGAAGGTGAAGTTCCCACCAAATATGCGACCCCGGCAGCAGCAACTTTCCGGTATTCGGACGATAGATGTCATATTTTTTCCCGATCGCCCATTCCATCAGCAATCCCGGACCGTCATTCTGGGTATCGGTCCCTACGAAGAGGCTAGACCGCTGATCGGGTTCATCCTGTTGCAGCCGTGCGAGGACGTGATGCATGATGCGGCGGCCTGCGGATGTGGCTGGCCGAATCTCCACCGCGCGTACCCAGCGGGGTTCGGTCACCGGCACTGCAGTGTATGGCTTCCACCAGACATCTTGCCCGTGCGCCGGCATGGTGTAGGGGTCCGACGAAATCACCAGATCCGGCTCGCCGAATTGTTTGGCGAGTTGCCAGCCGTCGGAATTCGACCACACTTTCGGAGGTGGCATATCCTTGGGATTCCCCAGCGGTGCACCCGCATCGACCCACCGGACGATCGTGTCGATTTGCTCGTCGCTCAGCGATAAGTCATTTTTGAAATGCTGGATGCCCACTGTCTTGTCGAGATGCCATGGCGGCATCACGCGCGTCTCCACGCGCTGCTTCATCGCCCTGGCCCACGGACGCGTCTCTTCGTACGTCACTAAAGACATCGGAGCCATGGACCCAGCGCGGTGACACTCCTGGCATTTCTGTTGGAGAATAGGGGCGACGTCCTTGGTGAAGGTGACCTGTTCCTGCTTCGCGGCCCCGTTGGTCTGCACCTGCGCGTGCATTGAATTCATGCCCACCGCGCCCATCACCACGAACACTACCGGAATGACGGCGTTAGGACCGAAATACCCGGATCTGCGCACGGCCTTCATATCGATGCCTCCTCGCCGAAACTCCTCAGCGAAATCCTTAGCTTCCGGGCCGCGTCAATTTACCTTTTGAACCGCACCACCAATACCCCTTATAAATGCTCACTGCACCACGCATCCCTCGGGGTGTCAAGCAGAAATCTTTCTGCGCGAGCGGCCTCACCGACGCGGGGCCACGCATTATAAAAGGGCGCCCTCACGGAGTAGGTTTTGCGTCGTATCACTCGACAAGCCGCCGCTCAACGACGCTACGCTGTTGGCTCGCGATGGCCGCATCGTGGCCTCGGTCACCAAAAATCCGGCCTACCTTGGCCCCATCCACGACGTGGTGGGTCGTTTCCACGCGAAAGGCGGAAACCTCATGTTCGGCACTGGCGTAGGTTACATGACTGACTACTCGACAGGGCAGAGCAGCAGGGCAGCTGTAGCCTAAGTGTTTTTAGTGTGAGAAATTAGGGAGAGAGCGCCCGTAGCTCAGTTGGATAGAGCGTCTGCCTTCTAAGTCTTCCCGCACGAAGAATGAGTAACTTACCGCAACGCCACGCCTGATGGGTTAAGGTCATCTAACTGGTACATTATTTTGCGTTTGTCGCGCAATCGGAACACACGGTAGCAATTGGTAGGGTTTGGTGGTGGGCACAAAATTGGGCACAGCAGATTTGCTTCATTCAGAAGGGCCGCAGGTGTATTCGGTCGTTAGCCCTCGAGTGCTGCAGGGAAGCCTGAGCTTGCCATTACCTGTCGAGAAACGCGCGAAGCTTTGCCGATCGTGACGGGTGACGCAGCTTCCGCAGCGCTTTTGCTTCAATCTGGCGGATGCGCTCGCGCGTGACGGCAAAGGAATTCCCCACCTCTTCCAGAGTGTGTTCGGAGCCGTCTTCCATGCCATAGCGCATCTTGATGATGCGCTCCTCGCGCGGGGTCAGCGTCTTCAACAATGACGCCGTCTGCTCTTCCAGATTGAGTTTGATGGCCGCATCTGAAGGTGACGCGATTCCTTTGTCCTCAATGAAGTCTCCCAGATGCGAACTTTCCTCCTCGCCGATGGGCGTTTCCAGCGAGATCGGCTGCTGCGCGATCTTCTTTACCTGACGCAGCTTGTCGACCGGGATCTCCAAGCGCTCGGCGAGTTCTTCCAGTGTGGGCTCGCGGCCGAGTTCCTGCACCATTTCCCGGCTGGCGCGTAGCATTTTGTTGATGTGCTCGATCATGTGCACCGGCACGCGTATCGTGCGCGCCTGATCGGCGATGGCGCGGGTAACAGCCTGGCGAATCCACCACGTGGCGTAGGTCGAAAACTTGTAGCCGCGGCGCCATTCGAACTTCTCCGCGCCCTTCATGAGGCCAATGTTGCCTTCTTGGATTAAATCCAGGAACTGCAGGCCGCGGTTGGTGTACTTCTTGGCGATGGACACAACCAAGCGCAGGTTTGCTTGAGTGAGCTCCTTTTTTGCCTGTTCGGCCTCAGCCTCGCCCCGCAGAATGATGTGCAGCGTGCGCTTGAGCTCGGTCAGCCCAACCTCGCTCGCATCGGAAATTTCCCCCAAGTCATGGCGTCGCAGGCGCAGTTCGCGGCTCGTCTCGGCCGTCGTATCACCCTTGGACACATTGGTGCGGCGCTCGAGCTTGCCCACTTCGCGCTCTAGCGAGTGCACTTGCTCCACCGTCTGCCGGAGCTTGCCGATCAAGCGCTTGCGCTCCCGCGTATTCAATTCGATCGAACGCGCCAATTGCGACATCTGGATGCGCGCCCGGGAGACGGTGCACCAGGCACGCAAATAAGAACGCTGCTTCGATTTCGGGATACACGCGAGTCTCGCGCCCTGTTTGAGTGCGACGTTGTAGACAGCGGCGATATGGTCAAGAATCTTCAGAGTCTGCCGCGTCTTCTTCTCGACTGTCTCTTCCTTCACCTCGTCATCGAAGTGCACGATCTCCTTGATCGAGCGAGCACCCTCGCGCAGATCTTTGGCAATCGCCAGCAGCTCTTTAATGACGATGGGCGAACGTGTGATGGTCTTCAGGACGAGGAACTGGCCCCGTTCGATGCGCTTGGCAAGGACGACTTCACCTTCGCGTGTGAGCAACGGAACAGTACCCATCTCCCGCAGATATATGCGGACCGGGTCGGTCGTCTTTTCGAGGAGGCCTGGCGTCAGGTCGAGCTCCACCTCATCGCCGAGAACGCCGTTCTCCTTTACTTTCGGCTCCAGGGGTTCCGCAGCATCCAGCGCGGCCTTCGCGGCCGAAACATCTTCGTAGATCTCGATGCCGTAGGTTTCTAAAGTCGAGAGCAAATTGTCAATTTCTTCCGGCGAGTGGACTTCGGGCGGCAGAATGTCGTTCACCTCGTCGAACTGCAGGTAACCTCGCTCCTTGCCCAGCGCGACGAGCTGGCCGACATGGTCATGCTTGTCTTCGATTACCTGCGACAAGAGTTCTCCGTTTCGCCAAAGGCGAGTTTCGCTGAAAGCCCGGCGTCAAAGGATCTAGCGAGGTCGAAGATGTTACTCCTTACTTCTTCCAAGGCGATGTAAATCGCGTCTGAGGTTTCCTTATCCCCACCGTCATAGGTCAATAGACGTAGCCTCTAATCCTCCCAATATATTGAGCCATGCCGCGATCCCACCTACCACTCGATCCGGGGAAGGCGACACTGTGAAATCATCTGATTTGGGAACACCGAAATAGCTGAACCGTGGTCGCGCACATTCAATGTGTTGCGAGAGCCCTTGCGGATGGGGTTTCGGAACACGGGCGATGAGCCACTTTTCGGACAGTCCGATTGCACGGAGATGTGGCCGCTGGCCGGGCGGCAAGGCGTTCATTGTAACGATAGTTTCCGAGCGGACGACCAACCGTCCACAATCGCGTCAACCCATCTCAAAATTAAACTGCTATCGGAACCCGACACGACCGGAAAGTGACATCATCTGCCTACAGTCACGCGCTGCCGCACTTCATCGAAGATCCTAATGACCGGGACGGCACACCAGCCCTAGCCTGTGTTTGTGGGAACCAAATGTAGCCGAAGGCTACTCGTAGTAGTCCGGGGCCTTCTTTTGCTTGTTGAAATTCGCGAGATCGTGCTCGATCCAGAGCTGCGCGCCGGTCTTCTTGATGAAAGCCTCCATCGCAGCCCGGCTCGCGAGCGATTGGTCTCGGTCGAACTCAAACGTCGGGGTTTTGTCCGTGTTGCGCTCTTCCTGATAATGATACAGGTCTCCGGCCAGCAGGATCGGCCCGGTCTTTGCCAGCTTCAGATACACCACCTGATGCCCGGGCGTGTGCCCGTAGGCAGCCTTGACGACCACCGTGCCGTCGCCGAACACGTCATAATCCTGGCCATTCAGGATTTTGGTCTTGCTGTCCTTCAACGCCATGTATTGGGCGCGCTGCGCAATCGCGGGACCCTTTTCCGCAAACATCGCGTCGCGCTCCGGCTGCTGGACCAGCCAGGTGGCGCCGGCAAAGTCGTTGGCGTTCGCCGTGTGATCGGCGTGATAATGCGACAGGCCGATATAGGTGATGTCCTTCGGAGCGTAGCCCAGAGCCGCTAACTGGGACTTTAGCGTCTTGGTCGCCGTAAACCTGCCCTGCGTTACAGGACTGGCATCGGCTTTCAAGTCGGCGTCGGGAATCGCCCCGGTGTCCCACATCAGGGTGCC
>QHYQ01000582.1 GCA_003224175.1 Acidobacteriota bacterium | reverse complement strand
TTTCCGGATTGGGCTACTCTTCATCCTGTTCATTTTCGGCCCACCGCTGTTGTTCGCGGATAACTGCAGCGCGCCGTCGGATTGCTTCCCAACGCTGGGTGCCGCTGCGGCTGCAGCCGCCGCTGCCGGGGCACTAACTGGAGCCGCCGCTGCTGGAGCGCTAGCGGGAGGAACCGAGGGCTCGACCGCGGGGGCGGCGAAAGGGCTGGCCACCAGAAATGCGATGGGGAGAGGTGTTCCTGGCTCTCCCTTCCCGCCTAACACACCGACCATAAGGGCGCCTTTACCATCCGACTACGGCGGGGAGGGGAGGGAGGGCACAGAGGGAACGGAGGACGGCGCAGAAGGTGCGTTTGACCTTAAGGAGTCTTTGGAAAAAGCCGAAAGAGATGCGGAATGGCCTAGTCGGGACGATATTGAACCACCGATTGTTGATTAGGGACAACACGCAAACTGGACCCCGCCCGCCGATCAAGTTAGTTGCAGGTCAGGGGGTTTTGCTCTTGCGTGGCGTTTGGTTCTTGGCGGGTGGAGTGACTGACGTTTATCGAACCAGTGTTCTTTTGCGCAGAACAAAACCAGAAAGGGAGTCTCAAATCGCTGAGGCAAACGTGCTGTCCGCGGAGCACCCGTGGTTTGCATTTCCGCTGGGGAGAGGCGGACGCATTTGGTACAAGGTCCATTATCGGTTTGCGGTTCCGGAGGGTCGCGTAGTTGAAGGCCAAGATTGGATACGCACCAGGAGAAGCTACGCAAGTAATATTCAGGTTGTTTATCAACCGAGCGATCCGAACTTCAACAGAATTTATGACAGAAGCGGGCCAGTTGCGGCAGCATCCACAAGGGTAAGGTCAGGCTTCTTCGTGCAGGGCCAGATACGAGACGGGCATTTCGTGCCTCGCGGCAACGTCCGAGGGAGAGGGACTTTGGGCACGACCGGACACCCGGGATGGATCAAACTCTCCGACGGAACATTTTACGGAGACGAAACTGCGCGGAAACCGAGCCCGCCTTACATTCGGGGATTCAAGGACTCCTCTGGGACGTTTCTGCCTTCGTCCAGAAACGTCGTGTATTAAAGGAGATCAAGTGAAGACGCGATCCGCGTTTGCGTTGGCGAAGCAATCACCGCTGATATGGGTCGCAATCCTGCTGACAGCAGGCGGATCGCTGGTCTTCGCGATCGGTGGAGTAATGGTTTGGGAGCAATGGTCATACCGTAATCATGGTCAGGCGGCCGAGGGCGTGGTTGTTTCCAAGGACCACACTGTGCGCGGCAGAGCGCGCGATTACTACGTGCGTTACCGTTTTACCACGGAAGATGGGGCTGTGGTCGAGGATGAAAGCCGGGTAACTGAGCAGCGATGGCAACAACTGGAGCCGGGTCAGCCGGTGCGGATTGAGTACTTAACCGCCTGGCGCACCAGCCGCTTGGCGGGCGAATCCGAAGGCTTCATTCCGGCGTTGCTAACGGGCATCGGTGGTCTGATCGCCATTGTCGGTGTGGCTCTCGGCTTCAAGGGCATGCGCGATTCCGTGCGGCGCGTCCGCGCCACTCAGCAAGGATACGCAACCCAGGCAACCGTAACCGAAGTGGCAGAGAGTCCATTGAGTGTGAATCGGGTGCAGCAGTGGGTAATCTCCTACACCTACCGTGATCACGAAGGACGAGAAAACAACGGACGCAGCCCGTATCTTGCTCCGGAAGAGGCTGCCACGTGGAAAGTTGGCGACCTGGCGCGTGTCCGCTATGACTTCAAACATCCCGAGCGCAGTTCTTGGATGGGTAGAGAGGACTTCAGCCAGGAGATCTCGGCATGAAGGGATTCTGGCAATGGTTCGCCACGCTGGTGCTGGCCCTGATTGTCATCATCGGTGCGAATAGCGTTCCTGCGCTGAAGCGAATCGACGCTATTACCGATCAGCATCGCCGGCCACTGGTTGCGATTACTTTAAGCATCACGATTGTGGGCTGGCTGATCTTCATGGGCAGCCTGATTTATTACTCGGTCAAGGGCGGCAGGGCGCTCAGCACCGAAGAAGTAGAGGAGACGGCACGGCAGGCCAAGTACCGGAACGCGCCCTTCTCCGTGTATCGGTTTCGGGGCAAGACCTGGGGCAAAGGATTTGATGATAGCTTCTCCTTTGCCGAAGCGAAGCGAGCTGGCAAGGGTTGGTGGAAGGATCCTCGCTGGCGCCGTAATCTTGTGGTCGGCGGAGGCGCCCTGATCATGGGCTTTGGCCTGTTTGGGCTGCTTGGCGTCCTTGGCCCAGTAGGCACCAAGGTGCTGCTCGGCGCTGCGATGCTCTATGCCGCAGTGCGTCTCACGCGGGCTTTCATGCGAGCTTGATCTTGGGATTCGGTACGTATAACGCCCCTCGAACTAGGCGATGGATGTCATAAACAACGTTTGCTCTGCCGAAAGTGACCGCCAGCAGAGATATCCAGACGACGTACTCGGCTTCAGATTGATGTACCATTCGTCGGTCCAGACAGGGTTTGGGTGGAGCGCAGATGGATTCTAGGTGTATTGTCGGCAAACAGGAAGCTGGCCAGACGGAGTTCTGGCAAGCTGGCCGGATTACTACCAAGAAGCCCGCTTGTAGAAAGTGATCGCGATTGCTTCCGGCCAATGCCAGGTGCCCGTTAAGTGCCCCAAATACCCCTATTTTTGGCAGTTTTGACTTGCAGAAGGAGAGCTAAGTTCTTTGAATCCAGCGGGGCCATGTAGGTTATGACGCGTTATGAGCCCGACGAGCTACCAGGCTGCTCCACCCCGCGCCTTCATAATACGCAACTTACCCTTTCCTTGCAATACTAGCCCGACGATCAGGTGCCACGCCCCACGCCAAACCATAGACAATAGGTGACTTGTGTGACCTCTGCAATCGCACCAAAATATTAGCCCGACGAGCAACCAGCCTGTTCCACCCTGCGTCCCGCTCTTCTGCACCTTCAGCGCCGTCAGGTGCCCGATAAGTGCCCGAAATTCCGAGCGACCAGCGTATTACTTCCGGTTTGCTCGTGATCCAGGCACCATCCGGAGAGGCACTGCTCCGGCTACGAACGAGGTCACTTTCAGCGCTGAAGTCGCGCCCACACTCTCCAACGCGATCAGAGTTGGTAGCCGACGAGCGTGCCCGGCGCAGTCCGCAGGAAGAGCATGCCGGCAACGTCGTCGACTGCGTACAACGGCTCGCGCTCTTTGCCCAGATCCACGCGCGTGCGCGGCTGCCCGCTGTCTTTATCGATCTGAAGCAGTACATTTCCGTTCCCATCGGGAGCGCGAGTCAACATAAAAACCGATCCTGG
>QHYQ01000337.1 GCA_003224175.1 Acidobacteriota bacterium | reverse complement strand
TGCAAGTACTTTAACCTCGCCTCGATTCGCAAGCGCCCACATGACGGCGTGGTCTCCCACGTCGTCTGCGTCGACCGCCATATCGGAATCGATAATAAGATTGACCGGCGGAGAGGGCTCTTGAAGCTGCGCAAACAAAGGCAGCGCGAAGAACAACCCCAAGCAAGCCAACATGAACTGTGATCGTTTGATCATCGAAGTAACCATCATCTGGATGTGCCCATTTAATTAGGGAAGTTTTGAGGTTTTTCTTTCGAATCTTAGTGTGGTTAGGGGAGATGGGTTTTCCCATGTAGGGCGTCCTGCGGGCGACGCCCAGACAAAGACCGATCCATCCCCCCTTCCCTGTTTGGGGTCACGGAGTGAACCCCCCGATCGTTGTTCTGGTGCTCACGCACAAGAGGGGCAGAACTCATCACATCGAGAATCGCCGCCCCTGCCAAAATGACCGACAGTGGACGGAAAAACTCTCGTGCCCTTTATCGGATCACACGAGTTCAGGAAAGAATGGTTCCCGTCGAACATAGGGCTCAGGTCGAACATCCAGAGCTGCCGCCAGTTCTGGGTTCGGCGCCACCACCTTCACGAGTAGCGAGACTACGGTCAAAGTGGCGGAATTAGAGGTACCGCCTCCCGGAGCAGGGTTGAAGACGGTGATGGAATGTTGCCCGATACTGATAATCTGGTTGCTACTGATCTGGGCCTGAAGTTGAGTAGCACTTATGAACGTAGTCGGAGTTGGGCTGCCGTCAAACCGCACGACCGATCCACGGATAAATCCCGAGCCATTGACCGTAAGCGTGAAGCTGGGGCCTAGCGCGACGACAGGGTTTGGTGAAATGCTCGTGATAGCAGGCAGCGGATTATTGACGGTGAGGGTTACGGCTGAGGAAGTTCCCCCGCCCGGTGTGGGGCTCGAGACAGTGATGGACAGGTAGGCTCCCGCAGTCAAATCAGACGCGGGAATGGATGCCGTCAACTGCGTGGCGCTTACGAATGTGGTCGCTCGACTGGCCCCGTTAACTTGCACCACAGAGTTGGGGACGAAGTTGCTGCCCGTGAGGGTTAGCGTAAACCCCGGGCTGCCTGCGGAGACACTGGAGGGTGAAATACTCGAAAGCGAAGGCACCGGATTATTGACTGTGAAGGTCAGAGGTGCGCTCATGCCGCCGCCGGGCGTGGCCACGGTGATCGATAGCCATCCAGCAGTGGCAAGATCGGTGGCCGTGAGTGTGCTGGTCAACTGAGTGCTGCTGACAAACGTTGTGCTGTAAGCCGCGCCATTGACCTGAATGACCGAGCTGTTAATAAAGTTCGTGCCCGTGGCCGTGAGCGTGACCGGACCGCTCCCTGCTATAGCACTAGAGGGCGAAATGCCGGTTAAAGTTGGCGTCGAAACATAAACATTCAGATTGATGATGTTGGACTGCCAGCCACCCTCGGAAGAATTCAATACACTCAAGGCCTGGTTCCCCGCCTGGGCCAGGTCGCTCGTGCTGAGCTGGACACCGAGTTGCGTCCCGCTGACAAAAGTAGTGGGGCGGCTGTTCCCGTTGAACAATACCTGGGAGTCCGGGAAGAAGTTAGTACCCGTCAAGGTGATCGTCTGTCCGGGACTCCCCACCGGCACGTTTGCAGGAGAGATGCTCCGCAAGATCGGCATGTTAGACGAACCCTGAAGCAGCGGATTGATGATCGCCGCCATGGCAGCCGCTGAGATTGCCTTCTGCATCCATGATCGCCCCAGGTTGGGACTCGAATACCAGTAGTTCTGGCCCGGTGATGATTGGGTACTGTCATAAACGACTGTCTGGCCGTTATAGCCACCGATGGAGAAGTTCGTGCCAATGCCACCTCGAACGGCAAAAAGTAGTGCCACTTGACCCCAGGCCGGCGTGGTCTGCGAGCCGAAAAACAGGTTGTAAGCATCCTTGACAGGGTCCTGGTTGGGATTGGAGTTTGGTGATGGCCCTGTAATCACATCCCCACCTACGTTGGCTCCGACGGACACGATTTCGCCGGGCCAGTTTGCGAAGACATAACTGGCGGCATCGGGATCATTCAAGAAATTGTTCTCGGTTCCTGCGGGAAACCAGCCGCCTGAAGGTACGAAACGCCTCACCTTTTGCGCTACAAGCTGCATGCCGGTGAGCGGACTAATGGCGTCGGGTGGGCTTTGTAGCAAGTCGCGCAGCGGTTGATAGTAGCCATTGGCCACGATGTACACACTGTTATCCGGAGCATTCGCCAGCGCCTGCCGGTAAACCGTTACGGCGTCTGGATAGTTGAAGCGCGTGTCTCCCGGTGTACCGAACTGATTGGTGATCTGCTGCGTGTACTGACTGGTACTCGAGTAGTTCACATTTGGCGTGCTGCCCTTGTGCGCGCCGACCGGAACATCCGAGTGGCCGTAATAATTCGCGATTGCTCGCATTGTAGGAGCGCTGTAGTCATTGGCCGACGAACAAATCAATGCAAGTACTTTAACCTCGCCTCGATTCGCAAGCGCCCACATGACGGCGTGGTCTCCCACGTCGTCTGCGTCGACCGCCATATCGGAATCGATAATAAGATTGACCGGCGGAGAGGGCTCTTGAAGCTGCGCAAACAAAGGCAGCGCGAAGAACAACCCCAAGCAAGCCAACATGAACTGTGATCGTCTGATCATCGAAGTGCCCTCCTTGAAATTGTGGGTGAAAAGAGCCCGAGTCTTACAGGCTTGAATTCCAGGCTGCAGTTCTCAGCAAGAGTGCGATTCGAAACTAAACTTTCTGGCGATGACACATTGCGCAACTGCTAGCGAGCGATTGATCCTGCTGTGCAGACAACACACGAATAAGGATGGAGTCGAGATTCTCCGGGATTAGCTGGAGACCTTCAATTCCGGACTACGGCTCGTGGATATGGTCAGGGCGCGAGCCGTGGATGGTTCGCCCGGAAAGCTCGATTCTGCCCGTCTGCGGTGCAACTTGCGTTTGATGTTGTCGACCATATCGAATACGGACTGCAGTCCCAGTTCTAGTTCCCAGGGATCTGCGTACAGGTTCTTCCGGAATAAGTGTTGATGGCCTGCTGCCCGGCCGTGGAGATTTTCTCCGCCGACACTAGAAGCAAAGTGCTGATAAGTGGACGTCGCAACTTTGACCGCCTCGCTAGACATGTTCTCGTACTTGCCGAAGGGGAAGGCGAAAAACTCTACCGGCTTTGCCAGATGACTTTCGAGATCATTCCTCGATCCAATCATTTCCTGTTCCAGGGTGGTTCGGTCAGTGGAGCCGCAATCGAAGTGTGTACGCGTGTGGCTGCCAAACTCGGCGCCTCTAAGGCTCCAATACCGGATTTGATCCCAGGTCAAGGGTAGAGCACCCCTGATCCCTGCCGCCAAGTCGTGCTGAAATTCCTGGTGAGTTTGAACCGGCTGAGTTGCAATAAACAGTGCGACTGGGACTCCCGTTTCCTCAGCCACTGCTCGTAGACTCACGAAATTGTCTCCATAGCCGTCATCAAAAGTGAGCACGACGGTAGGCGCTTGCACCTCCCGCGAAGCCAAGAGTTCGACAGCTTCGGATAGACTCACGATGCGATAGTGTCTCTGCAAGAAAAGGACTTGCTGCCAGAAAAATTCTGTGGATATAGCCAGGCGATGCGGACGATCGGATACGAGGTGGTGGGTCAGAATGAGCACCGGATATCGAGCGCACCACCGGCGGTACCAGTTCCGACCAACCACGAACGGCGAGCACAGCAGTAGCGTATCCAGGCACAATTTCCAAGATGGACGAAAGCGGGAAGGGCGAGGCGTGTCTGGCCGGGTTTTGATCGGCACCGGTCGGAGTTGTCGCAAGTAAGGCAAGAAAATCCTCTGCAGCCATTCCGCTACCGCTTTACAGACTTCGGCCTGGCTTCCGGTTTGGAGACCTACGGCGGTTTCGACCAGCAAATCATCCGCTATCAAGTCCGCCTTAAGCGTAGATCCTGCCAAACCGTCGTAAGCTTCGAACGGGAGAGTCAGGCGAGCCATGGTGAATACGGTATCGGAATCTCTCGCCAAGTATTCAATTTTGATTTCATGGCCTTCTTCGGCGTTCGTTCCATCGCGCTCGACCGCGCTTTGACACACGCGAATCCAACCCCGGGCTGGAACCGCTAACAACTCTGGGCTCAACGGGAGGTGGCCGAGCAAGATTGCCAGCTCGGGCTTCTGTTGCCGGACAAACTCTACGACTCTCGCGTCATTAAGGTTCTCCGCTAGGAGGAATGGCCATCCGACTTGCCCGCATTTTTTCGCCAACTCCCCAATTGTGAATTGGGTCGCCCCCGGCAGGTTACCGGGAATGCCGTGGACCCACCATAACGCAAAGTGCATGAGTCTTTTCAGCACGGTTTGGAGCCAAAGATTTGCTCTGGAGAGTAACCGCACAGCGAGAGCTGGCCGGTCGGTTCTCCCGGCGGCGATCCATTGCTGTTCAACAGGGAGTTTTTGCAGGGGCCGCTGGACTATCCCGTGGACCTCTGCACCGGCTAGTTCTCGCGCGATTCGATTAACGACCTTCCAGGCTCGCGATGGCCGTACGTTCGATAAGAGCAGAATGCGATGAGCGTTCATGGGAGCAATCAGCGGATCTCAGGCAATTGTTTCTCAGTGTGGCTCATGCTATGCGGCCTTCGCGCTCGAGAGGCCGAGGGCCGGACGGAGCCTAGGCAGCAGCAGCGCGCGATCCTCTGGCGTTAGCCAAAGCATCCACCCACAAGCCGTGGCCACCGCCAGGGTGAATAGACCCATGCCGGCCCAGCGCACGAGCATCGGCCCGGGCATCAGGTTGTGAATGATCCAGCCCACCGCCAGCACTGCTGCGGCCACCACGGCGAAGCCCAACCAGAAACGCAGGGCAAAAGCCGCATAAGATTCCCCAATCATCTGGCACGTCGCCTTGATCACGAAGTGATAACAGCAGACTGCCTCTCCGAGCGTCAGTCCAACCGGCACAGCCCAAGTGCCTAGACGGTGGACCAACGCTGCGACCAGGCCAATGCCTACGGTCGCGGCGAACAAGTACCCGATTGCTTGAACCTTGTGTCGGTTGGTGGCAGTTGCCACCGTCGAGCTTGTGGCCCAGGGTGTCTGGAATGCGATTAAGACCAACAACAGCCGCAGTAACATCCCATCGGGTTCAATACGGCCGCGAGTCCATACAGCGATAATCTGGGGGCCTTCGTACCATACGCTGGCGGCAAATGCTAGAGTAATGGCGCAGGTTGCCGCGACCGTCATGCGGTGGACTTTGCGGAGTTTTTCAAATTCACCTAAGGCTTCCATCCTTGCGAAGTCCGGGCACAGAGACAGGCTGATGCCATATAAACCCTGACGGATCACGTCGATTATGCTCTTGGAAACAGAGAACACGGCGACGGCTAAGCCACCCATCGCCGCGGAAATCAGGAGAATGCTTCCCTCGTAGGCGATTAGATTGCCCACGATCAGTAGCGCGAACAGGATGCTGGGACGGGCCAATTCCTTCAGGACAGAAGGCTTTGCTCCCCTAAAGCTGGGAAAAAGCGCGGGGAATCTTCGGCGCACATCGAGGAGAACAAAGGATACGGTCAAGCCGACACTCAGCATTTGGAGGAAGGCGATGGCCGGCATTCCACCGCCAAGAATCAGGACCAACGCCGAAAGGAACGCCACAAATATCTGCTGGGCGTTTGCGATCCACTGCGAGCGCCCTAGGTTTCCCAAGGTCTGATAAGTGGAGCTGATCAGTCGTATGGGCATCGACCACAGGACATAGCTGGCGAGCAGAATGATGACCAGCGTGGCAGTGGTCGGCTTTGTCAGCCTTAGCCCGATCCACTGGGGAATAGGCAGCAGCCACGCGAGCGCCGCAATGAGGACGGTAGCAGCCGCTGCGAGTGTGACATAGAAGGCCAGCGCTGTGTGCTGAACGGACCGGTATTCGTCGAAATCACCCGTGGCGTAAGCCTGGGTCAGCCGATTGACTGCTGCCGATTGCACACCAATGTTCAGGCTGGTTAGGTAGCTCACAACGGCAAACATCGCTAAGTACTCCCCGTACAGACTGGCTGACCAGTACCGCAAGAAGAGCGGGACCAGTACGAGCGACCCTACCCGTGCAATCACATACCCGGAAAAGATTGCGTTGGCAGCGGTCAAGACGCGACGAAGCATTCCACATCCTCGTCTTTCGCATGCGCAGCGCGAGTGCCAGCGCACTGGTGGCCGGATTCCTTCGCGTCGAAGGACCTCCTGGCGCGCTCGGAAAGTTTGGTCCAAGCGTCGACCGTCCTGTAAGGCGCTATTTTAGTCGCGGCCTCGCGACGTCCGACCAAGGCCGTTAGCGACGGTCGCAGGACGACACCACACTTCTCAGGATTCCTCATTGTCGTGAACACTCACTTCCGGGAACGGCAGGTTTCTTTGAATTGGGCAATCTTGAGATCGAGCCCGACAGTCGAAAGCGTTTCTCATTTCTTACTTCTCCGGGAAAAAACCTTGACACACGTGCAATGATGGAGTTGCCCATGGCGCTTATTTTTTTAACAAAGAAAGCAAAGCGGACGACTCGAGTAAGCTGCGGAGGAGTAGGGGCAAGCGTTTCTGATCGGCGACCTCCAGGAGTCGCACAAACAGATCTTTCTCCTTTGGCCAGGCTTGATCGACCGCTTGACAGCGATTACAGGTGCCCCCGTTCGGGTGTGCGATCTTGCGAGCAATGCCTAACAAGCCGAGCGGGCCTGGTCGGTCCACAATCTGGCAACCGAACGCCTGGGCGATGTTCGCACACGTTATTTGCGATGGAGCAAAGGAGCCGTTGGCCACGCGAAACATTGACAAGTCGGGCTCCGAATCACCAATAGCTAAAACCTTCGCGTCAGACATGCCAACCAGGCCCAAGAGCTCAAGCAACCCCACGCCCTTATCAACTTCTTTCGCGAGGATTGCAGTATCTGAACCAGTGTGGTGTATTTTTAACCGGTCTGCATGGAGGCGAGCAATCAAACTCTCTGCTAGCAAAGGCGGCAGTGGACGCGTTCGATCGCTTTCGTATGTAAATGCGCGCAGAGAGAATTCATAATCCTGGTTGAGGAACACTCCCGGGATAGTTTGCAAGGCATCGCGGACCCGTTTTAACTGCTCGAGTGACTCTCGCCCAACAAGTGGAAGCGTACGCCCGTTAACCGCGTTCCAGACAACGCTTCCGTATTCGGCTGCTCCACCCACGAGCCCATACGCGCGGCAGTACTCTTTTACCTCCCGGAGAGTGCGAGCTGTGTCGAGTGCCATCGCAAATCCGTGAGCGTGGAATAGGGAGAGCGCTCGAATCCCCGCCGCGGTGGCAGAGGGAAAACTAAAAACCATGCGATCGAGAACCCCGTCAATATCCAAAACGATGATGGGATCCTGCCAACGAATCTCATTCCGCTGCTGACACAACTTGCCACACTCGCGAACCGTTTCCGTCACCAAGTAATTCCAAGCAGCAAGATATTGCTTGTGATAGTCCTTTTGCCGATGCAGTTGACGCGGGTCGCGGAGACCGTTCAGCGCCCTCATCTGTGACCATGTGCCGGCGGCTAACTTATTGAAGTAAAGTCGGCGCCCGAGCAGCCTGTCGCCCGTACCTTGCGTGTAACGCTCGATGAGCTGGATCGATTCATCCTCTGAAAGTCCAAGTTGAAGAATCGCGTCAGCGAGGTCATACGCGGAGTCAGTTGCGCAGGTTTCGTTCTTTCCTTGGCAGTGGTGTTCAAAGTCGGTCTTCAACAATCGAGAACCCGCCCGGATCCATTCGCGGAGTGCCATCTGACTGTCTGTCAAGTTTGGCACTGAGCAACTTTGCTGGGCGAGCTCTTGCTCGATACCAGGGCGCCTCAGCGCGGCCGCAATCCTCGAGTTATATGCCTTGGAAAGAACGCGTGCGAGGTGTTCGAAGGTTTTATTGCCGCCTCGGCCGCCGAGATGAGAAGAGAGATCACTTTCCAACTTGAGTGTGCGAGCTCGCGACACAACATAGGATGAAAGAGCATTCACTAAGGTTCCGCGGTCGAGGTCCGACAGCGTGTCCGCGCCGTTTTGCGGTATCCATTCGGTGTACAGAATTCCGTCGCGTTGACCCAAGACCGGCGACACAAAACCTGCGAGCCGCTGGCCCGCTAGGAATGCGTGGTATCCCATCCACCCCCAGCCAACACTCTTGGCCAAGACGTAACGAATTTCAGGCCCGCGCGGACCAGTCAACTCAACCTGGAAGACTCGCTTCAGGCGACAGTCGGCCTTTTCGGGGGGGCGGCTCCACCAGTCTCGGTTGAAGGCTTCGGCTATCGGACTTGACGCAATTCTGGCAGATTCATATCCCAGGTTTCTGAAGTACTCATTGAAGAGATTCTCGATCTTCGCAGATTCTAGTAATCGCTGCTTGTAGCGTTCTTGAGGCTCAAGTGGTAAAAACCCCACTCGGGAAAGAGCCTGAATGTAAAAGGAATCCTTCCACTGTTGAAAGGCCGGGTCTACCGGTAAGAGTGCAACGAGATCGCTATGGGAGAAGCCCATACCGCGCAATATGGAGACAGTCTTCGCGAGAGTGCTGCCCGAAAGTACGGGCTCATCCACGATCGCCACACGAGCATCTTTCGAGAAAGCCTGCTGAAGTTTGATTCTTTCAGAGCTGCTTATGGCCTTCCGCGGTCGAAAGGTTACCCAATCCACGTCGCGATAGCCTTGATTGCGAAGAAAAGCACAAATCAAAGGCCCCAAAAAAGATCCGGCAGTTCGCAGTCCAGCGATAAGAACTGGCCGCTCGCGCTCGGGATAGGTATTCAGAAATTTCTGAGCAAGCAGAAGGCCATCGAAGTGAGTGAAATCTCTGGAGCGGAAATAGGCGGGAATCCGCGGCCTTTGATCCAACAAGTTCCGAGGAAACGTCGCCGACAATAATCCCAACGATCGCTGCTTAGTCTCGGAAGAAACACGAGGACTAAGTTCCCCATCCGCAAAGGATTGGAAGAGAAACTCGTCAACCGCGGCAGTCCACTTCTCTCTCCAGGCGAGAAGGCTACTGAGTCTCTTCGTGCGAAGACGACTAGGCATGTTGAGGATTTCCTCTGCTGCTCGGAAGCCCAAGCGAAGAAAAGGAACCATCCCTGCAGCCCTGGATAGATCATAATGGTCGCCGAGGAGATAGTCGTCGAGAGTATTCGTGATGCTTCCGGCGAGGAGATGGACGTTCGTCCACGCTTCCGACCGACGCCAGTCTAATTCCACCTGCTCGAACCTCTGGAGGTCTCGAGCGAGATAGCGAACGATTTCCCTAAACGTCGGAAACACGTTCAAGGACCAAGAATACTCCTGATAAAACTCGGATTCTGATTTCAGGGGCCGTGTAGGAAGAAGTTCCTCGAAAGAGCTCGGCGATGGGGAAATTTGAGGAGAAGCGGCTCCATTTTGCTCGAAAGTTTGTAGCTGATGCATATCTACCTCTTGGCCTTTAGCCGAAAAAGTTCGAATTTGGTCCTGGGACGGTTCGCAGGTTCTGGTGTTATCCATTGTTGGCAAGCTCGCACACCCGAACGGGGGACACCCGCGATCGCTGTCAAACGGTCGAATTAAGCCCGGTCGAAGACGAAAGACGAACTGACGGTCGGCGCGCCTCGAGTGCCGCTTCTTTCCATCGGGTCGATGGTCCGCGGCAACCAGCGGGTACCATGTCGGAAGCCCACTTGCCGAGCGCGTCGAGAAGGTGCCGCTGGTCGTGAAGGGAGCTGAAAGTGTGATCTGTCTTCGGAATGACATGCAATCCCACATCTCCAAGTTTCACCAGGTCCTCCACCCCACCTCCGCGGAGCTCGTCCACTCCAGGGTCCCCGTCGGACCAGACGAAGAGGACCCGGACACGCCGCTCAGCAAGCAGCCGAATGTTGGCTGTGCACTGAATCGTTTCAGGTGTTGCTTCTTTGTGGGTGAACCGACGTTTCAACTGGAATCCGAGAGCCCTTGCGATGCGCACGTAATCCGCTCTTCCTGTGAAAAACCTTCTCCAGCTTTCTGGATTGAAAAGAGCAAATCTCCAATAATAGCTGGCGGTCGGACGACTGGCCAGTTCAGTGTTTGCCGGTTGATTCGCATCCGCCGGCCCTCTGTTGTAGTTGATAAGAAACGCGGCGACTACGCGAGCGTCCTGGCAAGCCGCCTGAAATGAAATACGAGCCCCCGAGCAGCCGCCAATCAACACAAAGTGCCCCACGCCGCGCACTTCCTTCAAACAGCCCATCGCTTCCTGCACTTCGCTGATGGCGCTCTTAACGAAGGGAAGAGTGTCGCGGCGAGGTTGGCTGTCTCCGATGCCGGAGAAATCAAACCTCATGACGACAAACCCCATGGTCGACAGGTGTCTTGCCATTTTCACGTAAATGCGGTTTGGCCCTACACGATGCACGATCCCCGAGTTCAAGAAGATGACTGCAGGAAGGTCCATGCCGCGCTTCTTTTCAGGCGGATCGGTCACTACGCCCACCAGAGATCTGTCCTTGCCGAAGAGAACTGCTTGTTCTTTCATGGAAACTTGTTCACCATCCAGGAGACGATCGATCGGAGAACCTGATTGGGAACGAGTAGGGTCCCTTCCGGAGTTCCCTCCCAAATCTTTGGAGCACTCAAATGCTCATAATCTGCGAGAGCTCCCAATTGGATGAGGTCCTTCGGTAAACTTTCCCCTCCGTTCTGTCGATCGTTTTTAATAATCAATACTTTTTCCACCGGGCTCGGCGACGCGGTTGACATATCAATTTCTTCGAGGCTGTCACGCAAAGAATGATTTAGGGCGAAGCCGAGAAGATCAGTCGTCGTACTGGAAACGTCTTTGCACCTCTTTGGTTTGCGCCGGAACCGCATCCTTTGCTTCTGCAGCGAGAGCACTGTTTCGAGAAACTCCCTGCCGTTCGTGACTGGATCCCAAAGGACCAGACCCGCAAGGTCATTCTGCGCGCGCGCAACCATCATCGCTATGGTCCCCCCCAAGCGCAGGCCGATCAGACAAACGGGGCCC
>QHYQ01000593.1 GCA_003224175.1 Acidobacteriota bacterium | reverse complement strand
AAGAGGTGCGCGACTTGATCTTCCGCATGGCAGCGGAGCATCCAGCATGGGGCGCGCCGCGAAAGAAGAGGGGGCTGATTCGCGACCAAACTAGTCGGCCGATGGCTATCCACATCAAGAGCGCTAGAAATTGTCGGTGAGGTTTTGTCCCCGAAAGGCTTGTTCTGAGGTAGAGGGGAATTTCGTGCTTTCCCAGATGAAACCTTTCGCTTGTGGCCGGCGTCCAAGGCATCAACCCAAAAATCTCACTACCACCCACCTGCCGTAGCCACAAGATTTAGCCCCACAAAGCTTCGGGATTGCACAACTAGGTTCCTTCCACTTCGCAGAATCCACTCGAAATCTTCCTTCGTGAGGTGAGTCTGTGATGTTAAAGGAGAACAATTGCTGCTGCGTTGTCTGTCAGGTTGAGCGAAGTCTGCTCAATTCGCTAAGCACACAAACAGCCCGAACCCAATTCCAGGCACTTGCCCGCACCTACCCCATTCTGAACCACTTCGATTCGCCCGCTGACGTGATCGCGCAGTTGCACGAGCACGCGCGGGTCGAACTGGTGAATCACAAAGCTTGGAACGGAATCCTGCATGCGCTGGTTGATTCCATCGCGGGCGGGACTGCCGAAGACATCGGGCAGCAATTGCTTCTCGTGGCGTATGCCCCTGCAATCCACAAGGTTTATCGAGAGGTCTGCCAAAAATTTCCTGGGCTGTGTCCCGAGGACATCGCGCAACAGGCGCTACTGTGCCTTCTGGAAACCGCGAGGTCAGCGGAGATGCAGACTCTCAACGGCCATTTACCTGCCGCATTAGCCGTAAGGTTCCGGCGACGGCTCTTTCGCTGGGCCATCGGCGAACTGCGACAATCGCTTCCGCTGGAAGAGATTGCGGGCAACATTCCTACGGCCCATGGGCACAATTTCGAGGAAGGTATTGTTCTAGAACAACTTCTGTCGAAAGCACGGCGCATGGGCATCCTCTCGGCCAGCCAGTGCGAACTCGTTCGCAAGTTCCATTGCGAAGGGTTCCAGCCTGAGGAACTACGGGAGAGTAAAGACGGCCCGTCGGCCATCGCGCTCTACCGCCGCATCCAGAGGGCGGTGCATCGGCTGCGTCGGATCGGCGTAAGCGGTTCGTCGAGGGCGAGCAGCATTCCAACAACGCAGGATGAAAATTCAAGAAATATTTTACGAGACGCGGTCGATTTCTCCAGGGAGATGGGCATTAGGAATAGTGAGAAAGGAAACTCACCGGAGCGATCCCGCCCTGGGCCGCAGGTTGAACCCGAAGTTCCGCCAATCGCGGCATGACTCGGGGCAACCTTGCGAGACTCAGAAATAGAGCGCTGACGTAACCAACCGGGAGCAGGATTCTCAGCGAACGCCACGGGCCCTGCTGCTGATCCTGCTCCAACTCCTTCGCTCCGGCACGCACCGACACAGTTTTAGCCATGAATCGCCGCTCACAAATTTCCAGCACGATCCACAGCCACCACTACTTCATTGGAGCGTGGATATTCGTGAGCATTCGTTTTTCGAAACGGCTGTTGTTGTTAGACGAACGAAGCGACGACTTCCTGAAAACGCTGGTGTACCTCGGCGGCTACTGCACTATCGAGCAGGCACAGAGGCTCAGCCTCGCCAACTCAGCGAGGCGTGTTGTCGCCCGCCTGGAGGCGCTTAAACAGAGTGGGTTCCTGAAGCAAGTCGCCCATTACCCAGTCATTTATCAGGTCACGGGATCGGCCACCCGGCTGGTTGGCTCTGACCTGATGGCCCGGCGTCAGCGCACGCCGCTGACGATCCGCTGCAAGCTACTGGGCGTCAATTTCTATCTGGAGGCGAAAGCCTGGCCAGCCGACTTCACCCTCGATCATGCCAAGAAGATTGCCTTGCTCAAGGGCGTTGGCTGCCCCACGGAGGCCTTGCCCCACACTGGAGAACAGCCGTACCTCTGGCAGGAGTTCGTCCTGCGCCGAGCCGACGGCACGATTTGCGTGGCCGCCGTTGACCGAGTGCACGACACCGCCAAGTACCAGACAAGGACGCTGGCACAGCGGTATTCCAGTGTTCTTGAGCACCTGCCCGCCCAGTTCCGACTGATTATAGTCGTCGCCAGCAACCGGCGGGGAGACCTGTATCGGAAGTGGGCAGCCGAACCCATCGCACGTCCTTTCACCCACAACACGCTTCAGCCCTATCGGGTGAAAGCGCTGATCCCACA
>QHYQ01000592.1 GCA_003224175.1 Acidobacteriota bacterium | reverse complement strand
AATGGAACCCATTGGGACTCGGCAGATAGAGTCCCGAGGAGAAGAGCATCCTTGGTTTCCCAGCCGAAAAACTCGGCTGTGTCGCTACATCGACAGCCATCATCCTGTCCCTGCTGCGGTAGAACAACTCCCGGCCGTTGGGATTCCAAACCGGCTCTTCACCCCCTTCGGTCGAGACCTGCCATCTTCCACCCGGGCCGGGATAAGGTTGCATGTAAATTTCCGGGCGGCCCGATTCATCCGAGCTATAGGCCAGCCAGCGTCCGTTCGGCGAAAAGGCGGCTTCGGTTTGATTACCCGGCGCTTGGATGAACGGCTCGGCCTTGCGGTCACTGAGCCGTAGAATCCAGATATCCATGCCGGTATTGGGATTGAGTTCACAGAAGGCCAGAAATTGTCCATCTGGAGAAAAAGAAATCGGATACTGAACATTCTCGCTAGTGGTAAGCTGCTCGAGCTCGCCGCTGCCATCCGATCGTTGCCAGAAAACTTGGATCGGTCCTTCCTTGCTCGCTGCAACCGCTATCCGCTTGCCATCCGGCGTCCAGGCCGCATTTTGGTTCATATAGACCCCAAACGAGAATCGGCTCAGCGCGTCCCGGGCGAGGTCGTACAGCAAAAGTTGCAGTTCCTCCTCCACTACCGTCACTGCAATCCGGCGACCGTCTGGCGAAAGTCGCGGATAGTAATAAACGCGAGGAGGAGCTGCAATCGGCTCCTCAACTCCGTTGCGGCTCACCCATACTAGCTTGCGAAAAAGTGCACGAACACCTCCCGGAACGTAGACCAGCGATCCGGTCGTGGAAATGCTGTATTGGGCGGCGCCGGTGCCGGAGCTTTGCAGAACATCTTCCACTACGGGAACCGCAGCGCCTGTCAGTTGTAGCCGCTGGGCATCGAAAGGCGCCGCCATCACCGTTCCGGCCTGGGCGTAGAGCAGGTGCCCGGAAAGTGCATACCGGGGATTGGTTCCGCCTTGAATGAGCTCCCGCCGTTCGCCGGTCCTGAGCGATTGGACTGCTATCTTTGCCGTCGCCCAGTTGCCAGCAGAAGGACCGCCGGCAAAGAATACCGATTTTCCGTCAGGTAAGAACTCCGGCCATCGATGACTGGGCTCCGCTTTATCGAAATGAGTCACCGGCCGCGAGGTGCCTCCGGCATCGGGTATTTGCTGCAGCACGGAAACTGTTGCGGGTGCGAAAATGATCGCGCTCTGGCTGCTCCAGGCGGCTCCACGAGCGAATGAAACATCTGCCAGCGTGAGCGCCGCACCTCCCGCTACAGCGACCTTCTTCAGCTTTCCGCCTGCAAAAAAGCCCAGCCATCGGCTGTCGGGGGAGAAGAAGGGATTCGCGGCATCCTCCGTGCCAGGAATCGGCTTCGCCTCCAAACTGTCCATTCCTCGCAGATAAAGCTGCTTGGTGCTGCCCCGAATAGCGACATAAGCCAGATGGCTCCCGTCGGGCGATATGGCCACGGCTGGCTGGTCGAAGCCGGCGAGCCGGTCGCCCAGAGGCAGGTTGATCACCGTGCGCGTTACCGGCCGTGGCGAAGGTGCAGGCGTGGGCTTCAGATTCCACACCGCCAGCCCCGCGATGGCAGCTATCACCGCAGCCGCCAAGCCCAACGGCACAGCGCGTCGCCAAGCTGTAATGGGCTGAGTGATTGCGGCAAGGTTTGCGTCCGCCGTCGGTGCGGCCACAGCTTCGTAAATCTCGATGCGGACATCGCCAGCAGCTTGCATTCGTAATGTCTTGTCTTTTTGCAAGCACCGCCGCAGCAGATCGCGAATTTTCAGGGAAGTCACGGGAGGCAATGCCTGCCAGTCCGGTTCTCCCTGAAGGACCTTCGCAAGAATGTCTGTGACAGTCTCGCCTTGAAAAGCCTGCTTCCCCGCGAGCAGCTCATACAACACGCAGCCAAACGCCCAGATATCGGTTCGCTTGTCCACCGCTTTGCCGCGCGCCTGCTCAGGGCTCATGTAGGCCGCCGTGCCCAGGATCACTCCTTTCATCGTCGCTGCGGCACTCAGCGTTGGCGATTGGGAAGGATTGCTATCGGCCACTTCACCCGCGAACGCCTTCGCCAAACCAAAATCCAAAACCTTGACCTTGCCTTCCGGCGTTACCTTCACGTTTGCCGGTTTCAGGTCCCGGTGAATGATGCCCTTCTCGTGTGCCGCTTCCAGCGCCTCAGCAATCTGCTTGCAGATAGCGAGGGCTTCTTCGATTGGAACCGCCCCGTCTCGCTTGATGCGATCTGCCAGCGTTTCCCCGGCGACTAACTCCATGACGAGATAGCTCGTGCCGATTGTCTGCTCCAGCCCATAAATTGTGGCGATATTGGGATGATTCAGTGAGGCCAACATCTTGGCTTCGCGCTGAAAACGGGAGAGCCGTTCGGGATCGTGCTCAAAGGCTTCTGGCAGGACCTTGATGGCTACGTCGCGCCCGAGCTTGGTGTCGTGCGCCTGATACACCTCTCCCATGCCGCCTGCGCCA
>QHYQ01000591.1 GCA_003224175.1 Acidobacteriota bacterium | reverse complement strand
CCGACGAATATGGCGAACGGTTCAACTGGCACCGTCTTGAAACTATACGGCGACATCAACAGCGACGGAAATATGGTTTATGTCGAGTACACGTGTGATACGACCGGCGGGAATCTTTACCGCAATGTGATGCCATTTACTGCCGCGACGAAGCCTGCTGTCACCAGCGCGCAGATCCTGCTGTCCAACATCCAAGCCAATCCTGGTGGCACGGCATGCTTCAGTTACCAGCAGAAAACCGTGGGCGCGAACACCTATGTCGTCGATGTCTCGGTCACTTTGACCGTCCAGACGCAGAACCCGGACCCCCAGACGAACCAGTATCAAACTGAGACCAAGGCGTTGTTGAACGTTTCGCCCCGAAACGTGTTTGAGGGATGGGAGCTGGCCAGCGGTGGTGTTACGAACCGCATCCAGCCGATGCCGGCAACCGTAACGAGCTTGCTGCCCTAGGGAGCAAGAATCGAGGTCTTATGAACAGAACAAAAGAAAGAGGCGTGGCACTGATCCTGGCCCTGATCTTGCTCTTGGTGCTGTCGGTCATGGCCCTCTCCCTCATGTTCCTCTCGCAGACCGAAACCTGGTCGAGCCTGAATTACCGTCTCATGTCGCAAGCGCGGGATGGAGCAGAAGCTGGAGTGAATGCGGCCGCCAATTTTCTGATGTACGGCTATACGCCGCCGGGAGGGGCAGGCGACGCGCTCAGCAACTATACGATGACGGCCTCACCGGTGACCTACTCCAATAGTCCCGTGATTTTGTCGGCCAACAGCAACATGTCATCGAACTACCCTGTCTCCTCAGTCCAGAACAGTTTCAATACCGCCGGCCAGGGAGGCCTCACGGCTGGTTATACGACGGTGAACTACGGCGCCTATGCCACGCTGCTCTCCATGCAGCAAGTGAGCGTGTACGGCTCCACAACGCCTGCCACGATCCAAACCTGGCAAATCACATCGGATGGTTCCATCAATGGGATTCGAAACGCCCACGCGGAAGTTTCCGCCATCTTGGAGCGCGCCATCACACCGGTGTTCACGTACGCGGTCTTCGCGACCAGCAACGGCTGCAGCGCTCTCACCTTCGGCGGGGGCGGCACCACCGATAGCTATGACTCCGGCACGGTCGTCGGTGGGGTAGCCTCGACGCAGGCCTATGGCGGCAACGTCGGTACAAACGGAAACCTTTCAACGAGCGGCAACCCCACCACCATCAACGGCAGCCTATCCACTCCGCGTGCTGGGGTAGGCACCTGCACTGCGAACAACGTAACCGCCTGGACGGATAATCAGGGCAAGGTGACCGGAGGTCTTATCGAGTTGCCGCAGCCCATTAGTTACCCTCCTCCGGATCCGCCGAGTCCTGCGCCGCCTACAACCAATGTGAATGTGAACAACGGAAACTGCAGTGGCACTCCAGGCTGCGTCGGCGACAAGGGAACTTACACTTTCGCGCCCGGCTCGTATGGAAACGTCTCGCTCAACGGTGGAGCTACACTGCACCTCACCGCCGGAACGTACAACATCAACAGCCTGACCGAAGCAGGTCAAGGAACGATTGTCGTCGATTCCGGCCCCGTGATCCTCAATGTCGCGGGCACCAGTGTCAGCGGGGCGGTAGTGGATCTGACCGGCGGCGGCGTGACCAACGCCAGCCTGGTCCCGATGAACTTCCAGATCCTCTATGCGGGAAGCGGCACGGTCAAGCTCAAAGGTGGCGGTCAAGCTTCAGGCCTCATGTATGCTCCGAATGCCACTTTTTCGTTCGGCGGCGGCGGAAGCTGGTATGGAGCGATCATCGGCCAGACCATGGCGGACATGGGCGGCGCCGCCATCCACTATGACCGCAGATTGCAGAACACAGCCTTCAGCATCGGCAACTTCATGTTGACTTCATTCACTTGGAAGAAGTACTGACCCCGAAAGAGCAACCGAGATTAGACTGGTTGGGTGCCGCGTGGTTGTGATCATCACGGCACCCTTTCCTTTGCATTCGGTAAAAATATTTCCGCGCTTCCAGAAGATGACGAGGCCCGTCGGGATCGTCTGGTTGATTCTGCAGTGACTTACACTTCGTTAAGGCAGAAATCTTTTAGCAACAGAGAGATGTGGTTTCCAAGGAGCTGGAAAAAGCGCGGGAAGACTTGAAGCTCCTGGAAGAAAAGCTGCGAGCGCTCAAGCCTGCCCAACATTCCCAACAGTCTCCGCCCCTCTCACCCTAGCCGCTTCCCGCGCACCTGAGTTGACATCCCAACGGCGCAACCGAATAATCGGGTCATGGCACGCCCCGAGGCGGTTCGCCGCGTCAAAAGCTACTCCGCCGCAACCGGCTACGTCTATCAGT
>QHYQ01000590.1 GCA_003224175.1 Acidobacteriota bacterium | reverse complement strand
AAAGCTCCTTTGCAAGATGGAATGTGCTGCCTGAGCAGCCGCTCCATGCTGTAGCAAAGAGGCCTTCCGAGGCGGAGAGATGTTCAACTGGAACAGCGACGAGTGCGACCGGATAAGCCGACACAACTACAGCGCCACCACTACCGCCCTAGCGGTTTAGTCCAAACGGCTTTATCGGACGCGCGAGGAGATTCCTGCCCGCCTTCACTCCTCCGCGCAACGCGCATCCGATAAAGCGCTAACGTTCTCAGGATGTGGGTGTCGCGCGACGTTTTCTGCCTTGTCTTCTGATTGCTTACGCACCCGATTGACCCCATGATCTAATCCATGTCGAGCGATATATGTTCCCATGTCAAATCTGACTAAGTTCTCCCTTCCTGGGAGATCGCACTCGTGAAGCATTTGAAGGTACTCGGTCAGACAGTCGCCCCTGACGGCACCGTCTTGAAGCTGGCCCATCGCGACAACGAGTACGTCATACTCGCCAACGGCAAAAGCCTCATGTCCAGCGGCATGTACGGTTCGGAGGAGGCGCTGGCCACGCTCGCCTGCCGTCGGGCGCGGAGGCTGGAGCGGCCCTGCGTGCTCATCGGCGGCCTCGGAATGGGCTTCACGCTACGCGCGACGCTCGATTTCCTGCCGTCGGATGCGACGGTTGTCGTCGCAGAGTTGGTGCCCGACGTAGTGGAGTGGAACCGTGGCCCTCTCGGGCCGTTGGCGGGACACCCGCTGAAGGATAAGCGCGTACGGATCGAGATGCGTGACGTGGCGGTCACACTCAGGTCGAGCCCGGGAAAGTTCGATGCCGTGCTACTCGACGTGGACAATGGCCCGACCGCACTTACGGCGTCCGACAATGGCTGGCTTTATGACGACCGGGGAATAGCCGCCGCTCTCGATGCTCTCAAAAGGGACGGGGTGCTGGCCGTCTGGTCTGCTCGAGAGGATCGAAAATTCGAGAAGCGCCTGCGCTATGGCGGGTTCGCCGTTCAGGTGGAACGTGTGCGCGGCCGCCTCAAACAAGGTGGCCCTCACCACACGATCTTTCTGGGTCACAAAAGTTCATCGAGTTGAGAGGCCGCTTGGACAGCCCGTGCCAAGTCCCGACAAGTCGCCTTCTCGGATTGTGGCCGGGCCCAAAAGCCACATTCCGATAATGCCGTTTTTCGGGAGTTGAGATAGTGTTGGAAGGAGTACGCTGCTTAGCAGCACGGCAGAGGGTCCCGCATGAAAAACCCCGCACGCTTGAAACCGAAGGGTGCGGCAGCGAACCTCCAAAGCCGTCCGCTGCCGGATGCTATGCTTGGCCTCGAAACGCTCCTCACTAAGTTTTGCAGTCGCGCTTCGACCGCGTGATTTATACTCTGTTCAGCTTAAACGCAATTAACTCACCAAGATTGCGCCCCCGGGTTGAAACGGGCTCTGCCTAAATTGCGGCGGTTCCCGATTGGCAATGCAGAAAGAGAAGGTGTATATGCCGAGATTTATTCCAGCTGCATCCGTCTTGGGACTCTTGAGTCTGTGTTGGGCCGGATCGAATTGGTGGGCAGGCGAGCCTGCGCGGGCTGCGGGACAACAGGCGGCCACGCCACAAAGGCTCCAATACCCTCCCTTGTTTTTCCGGGAAGATTGGACGCTCGCGAGTGGCTTGCCCAATACCAATACTCCGCAGGAACCGGAGCACACGGTCGTTCAGGGGGACGTCGCGAACCCAAATCTGGAAGTGCACCTGTTCGGCGACAAGGTTGGCCCTGTGGCGGTCAAACAGACCTACAACAATGACATCACCTATGTGATGACGCTACTTTGCGCATCAAACTGCGCGATCACGCTCAGGGACAAGAACAACGATGTGGATTTGACTGGACTGGCGACCATCCGCTGGCGCACCAAGATAACCGGGTTTCATTTACTCCATCCCATTGTGAAGCTCGGGGACGGAACGTGGCTCGTGGGCGACCATGCGACCGGCTTCTCCACGGACTGGGTGGAGTCACAAATTCAGCTGGCTGACGTGCGCTGGCGGAATCTCAATATCGAAAATGTGATCGAGGGCCGGGGCGACAAGTGGGTGGAGAGTCCAAACCTGAGCAGGGTGGAGGAGATTGGTTTCACCGAGCTGATGAGGGGAGGGGGTCACGGAAGTTCTGGTTCGCGGATCGACTGGATCGAAGTTTACGGTAAGCCTGTTCCGCGAGTTGCACCGGGGAACACGAGCAGTAGGCGGTAGGGTTACAAGTTTTAGACTGGCAAGTAACGAAGGCTGATGGATCTTAGCCCAACTCCGGATAAGTCTTAGTGCTGTATCGGAAGCGCGAGTAGGCAAGATGCGCCCACGAGCACGGTGGGATTGCGCGCTTTCGATACAGCGACTTGAAGGAAGCCGACCGTGGTTGCGGCGGACGCGAGCCTTATGGGGATTCAATAATGGGAAGGAGCGGGTGTGAGGGTGTGTCGAGGCTGTG
>QHYQ01000336.1 GCA_003224175.1 Acidobacteriota bacterium | reverse complement strand
TTGCCGGGCAACAAGATCCACGGAGGAGCGCCGTCGGAGGCCGAACTGAAACAGTACTTTCGAGTCTCTCCGCCTGCGGTGCATCCGATGATCTTGACGCTCGAAGCACACGGCCTGATCGAGCGAACGCCCAGGCAGCCCGGTCTCTCCATCTATTGATCCCGCGTGGGAGTTACCTAACTAACTTGCTCTAGGTTAACCGGCGGGAACCCGAAGAACGGTTCACGTAGAGAAGCTTCTGCAGCTTCTTTCTTTTCGATGGCTTCAGGGTGATCAGGTAGCCGGCGAGTTCATACGGGTTGAAGACGCTCCACACCTCTGCCTGAAAACGTGGGAGCTTCACGGCAAACTCCGAGTGCTGGTCTGCTGCCTCTGCGAAGTTCAGCAACTTTTCACCGAGAAGATAATCCAGCGCACTCTTGACGCCGAATTGCTTCCTGATCCTGCGGGTCGCCCGGCACTGGTGGACCCAGATCTTCTGGAACTTCATGCTGACAACTATACCGCCGGCGTCCGCAGACCCAAAGCCCCTCAGGCAACACAGGCGGCATTCGCTAGATGCACCTCGCTTGACGCTTACGATTCTTGTCTGCCTACTCCCAGCGGATGGCATGAGAAAATAAGGCGCTCATGATGTTGCGGATTTTGGCCTTGCGGCCACGAGCCAAAGGAGTGGTCTTGAGCCACGCTCCCACGTCCACGGAACCAATAAGCGCATTTTGGCGAAAACATGGGATTTTTCACAGCTTTTGGCTTTCAAACGCCACATAATTGAGAGTCCGGTCTGGTGGGTCAGGATGCTGTGGGGGTGAGGTTCAGCAATTTCCGGACGGCGCCGAAATCGGGGCGGATTCCGGCCTGGTACACGCCTTCGTCAGCACGGCGTTCCCAGTCCAAAAGCAGGGACTCCACGATCTCCTTGCCGTCTGGATCACGAACCGCCTGCAAGGGTGTGCGACCTCCGAGCGCGGGAACCTTCAGGTTCACCCAGTCTTCGACTTGCTTCTGGATGATTTGCTGGAGTCGGGTTTTCGCTTCTGGGTCACGAAGAAGAGCTTGCTCGAACTCATCGTCCTCCTTCGCTTGCGCCTTGGTCCGTTTGGGAGCTTTCGCCAGCATATCGTCAACGGTTTGCGCACTTGTGCTCTGGTGCTCCGCTGAAGAACCAAGCCGTTTTTCGATCTCCGCGCGAAGGCGTTTGGCCCGATTCTCGGAATTCACTTCAGCAATAAGAGAGCGCCCGGAAATTTTGATATTCCCGAGGACGGTGTTGTCCCAGCTTGGAATCTTGGCATTGCCTCCCTTGCGCCAGTCAAATGCGATGCTCCGCAGTGCTCCATCTTTGGTGAATTTCGCATCGCGCAAAAGTTCTTCCTTGGTCTGCCCAAAAGCCAGCGGTGCGAGTGCCTCGAAAGTTTTTCCGGGCGATTCAATGCGGAACTTCATCGCGTGGAACACAAGGGGGTCACCGTCGGTATTAGCGAATTGCGGCGGCCGGTTCAGTCCCTCTCTGATCGTCAGATACGTGAGGCGAATCTCATCCGCATGCCGCACCAGATCGTCAGCAATTAGGTCGCGACTTTGCTTGGCAATCTTTCTCCGCAATTTCTTCCGAAGCGCGATCACCTCTCCTTTCCAACTGGGTGGGATGCAGATCGGGGCCATGCAGCCCAAGATGGAAGTCGGCTTCAAGTTCCATACTTGCCCGTAAACGATGTCGCCTTTTTGCACCATGCGGGACCCAGATCGTTCGATGACTTCCGCCTCGCTACCAATCAGGATGTCCCGCAACCCAATTCGCTCGCCCGGTTCGCTCCACAGGACTTCATGGAAGCTGAGTGGCTGTGTGGTCGCTTGTTCAAGGAACAGCCGGTCCATGTCTGACAGCCTGCCAGCCCTCTCCAGTTCATACCAACGAGTGACCATGCCGCCCCTCCGACTCGCCTTCTTTCCAGTGCGCGGCCTCTGAGGATCCCAATGAAATAGAAAATACGGCATAAAAATCTGTTGTTCATGCGAGCTAGGGTCATAGGGCACCGGCAGGTCGGTCAGGTTGAAGTCCTGCCAGGCCATGTCAATCTGGTCGCCGAGTCTGCGGGCTGCGAATCCCATCATGTCCCGCGTAAGTTCGTCGGATGCATTTCGCTGTTGGGCCCAGGCACTGAAGGTGGCGGACTGCCGTTCCAAACAGCAGCGCTTGTATTTCCTGCCGCTGCCACAGGGACAAGGATCATTTCTGCCGACTTTGCCGTTCCCGTGCGAAACCATAACGTCCGCACATTACCTTCTGGAATCCGGGAAAACAAGAGCCCGATGGCGCGCCATGCGTTCGCAGTTCATGCTCCGTGGATTTCCCGCGGAAGGAGATGCATCGTGTTCGAACAATTCGTCAAGTGCCCGTTTCACCTCGCTCGTTACCGCAATGGCCCATACGCGGAAGAAAGGAGCCGCTCTGTGAGCAAACCATTCGCAGATGGGGCGTACGTGCGCCAGCGCTTGAACCTCGTGGTGAATGGGAAGGCTCATGAACGAAATGCCAAGGCTTCAAACCGGACCTGAGAAATTCGGACGTCCGGCATTATAGGGGGGTCTCGGGAGACGCAGCCTTGGTGGAATTGTGACCCCGCCTCGCAGACTGAAAGGGCGAGGACGGTAACCCTCCTTCCAGGCTGGCGCGCCCGCTCTATCCCAACCCAGAGGAAACAGGGAGCACCCGATAGACCGGACCTACGGAGTATTGCGCCATTCCTCGACCCTACGAGGCTTCAATTTACTTGGCTATTTTTTCCGCTTGATGGAAAGCCATCGTGGTAGCTTCTCTTCGAACACCGACAGTGACAGGGATCGTAACCTGGACGATTGTGCCGGGATTTGCGTTAGCGATCTCCAGGTTTCCGCCCCATTCCTTGGCCCGTTGTTTCATTCCTGCGATTCCGACGCCGATTCGGTCGGGTTGAAACTCCATTACTTTTTCCGAAATACCCTTGCCATTGTCGCGCACGGCGAAGACCACCTGGCATTGCGCTTCGGCGAGCGTGACCCAGGCCTTGCTCGCTCCCGAATGCCGGAATACATTCGTGAGGGCCTCTTGAATGATGCGGAAAACCGTGGTCTCCAACTTAGGTGTGAACCGAGGGAAATTGGACGGCTTTATATCGATGGAAATCTCTCTGCCGCTGCGCTTCGCGACTCCGTCCAAGTACCACTCCAGCGCCGATTTCAAGCCGACCTCGTCCAGCATCGGAGGATGCAACAGATGCGACATGTTGCGAACCTGCTGAATTACATTTTCAAGCACTCCGCTGGCATCGGCGGAGGCCTGTCGTGACCACTCCGGGCAATCATTGGACAAACTGATCCTTTCCACGACCATTTTTGTGGCGATCAAATCCTGGCCAAAGCCGTCGTGCATCTCGCGGGATAAACGGCGCCGCTCTTCATCCTGGGTGGTGATCAGCCGGCCCGAAAGGCAACGCAGTTCAAAATTCAACATTTCCAAGTCGCGCTTCTTCCGGTGGAGTTCGGCGAAAACGCTGACTTTTGCGCGCAGCAACTCCGGAACGACCGGGACGGAAATGTAATCGACGGCCCCGCGCTGATAGCCTTTGAGCCGGTCGATATCGGTCAGGTGCACGGCAGAAATAAAAATGATCGCCGTCTTTTCAAAGCGCGGGTGCTGCCGGATGATGTCGGCCAGTTCGAACCCGTCGAGCTCCGGCATGCTAACGTCCATGAGAACCACGGCAACATCGCTTTTCAGCAGGATCTCCATCGCCTCTCGGCCCGAATTGGCCCTAATGAGGTTTTCGTCCAGTTCGTCGAGTATGGCCTCGTAACTGAGCAGCTTGGCAGGCTGGTCATCCACCATCAGGATGTTAACTTTGTCGTGTGTGCTCAACGATGTCCTCCGGCCAGCAGACTAGAAGCTGGAGCGTTTGTCGTATTTTTTACCTATGCAGCCACATTCTGAGGGCTGCGAGCAACTGATCTGTATTCACGGGTTTTGCCAGGTACTCGGAAGCGCCGGCTTCGAGGCACTTCTCGCGATCGCCCTTCATTGCTTTCGCGGTGAGGGCGATGATGGGCAAGCGGCGGAAGGACGGGTTCTGCCGGATTACCTGCATGGTGGCGTACCCATCCATCTCCGGCATCATGATGTCCATTAGGACGATGGCTAAGTCCGGCGTTGACTCTAACGTGGCGACGGCTTCCCGTCCGGTGCCGGCGGTTAATACGGTCATGCCGCGACGCTCGAGCACGCTGCTGACAGCGAAGATATTGCGCACGTCGTCGTCGACCACCAGAACTTTCTTCCCCAGCAAGGCCTCGTCGGAACGATGCAGCCGGTCAAGCATCTTTTGCTTCTCCGGCGGCAGACCGGCAACGACGCGGTGCAAGAACAAAGCTGTCTCATCGAGCAGACGCTCCGGTGACTCGACGCCTTTGACGACGACACTGCGAGCGAAGGTGTGCAGGCGAGCATCCTCTTCCGGCGAAAGCTCCTTACCTGTGAAAACCACGATGGGTAGGTCGCTCAGCGCGGGGCTTTCACCCAGGTGGTCGAGCACGTCGAAACCGGACATATCGGGAAGGCGCAAATCGAGGACGACACAATCGAAGGATTGGTCGTTCATAGCGGCCAAAGCATCCATGCCGGTAGCGGCAAACGAAACCTCGATATCGTCGTGGCCGAGCAATTCCTGAATGCTCAGTTGCTCGGCTGGATTATCTTCCACGACCAGCAAACGCCTGCGGCGCGAGGTCGCATAGTCCTTGATGCGACTGAGGGCTCGATCGAGCGCGTCCTTGGATGTGGGTTTCGTTACAAACGAGAACGCACCCCGCGCCAAGCCGTGGTGCCGATCCTCGTCTAGCGTCAGCATTTGGACAGGAATGTGTCGGGTGCTGGGGTCCTGCTTCAAGTGGTTGAGCACCGTCCAGCCGAGCATGTCCGGCAAGAAAACGTCGAGGGACACAGCGGTTAGCTGATATTCGCGAGCCAAGGCGAGCGCATCCATGCCGCGCGCGGCCACCAGGACTTTGAAACCTTTGTCGCGGGACAGATCGCACAGGACGCGAGCGTAGTGCGGGTCATCTTCCACGATGAGCAACACCGCATCGCCCGGCTGCAGATTCGCCCGATCGTCCGGAATTTGTTCAATCGGGCGCTCGGTGACACTGGCGCTCGACAACTGTATGGGCGCCGACGCGGTAGACGAAGAGACTCTGCTCTCCACCATGACGTTGTTCACAGAGGGGCCAACGTAGGTCTGCGGCAAATAGAGCGTGAACGTACTGCCGGCTCCAAGAGCGCTGCGCAATTGGATTTCGCCACCGAGAAGGCTGGCCAGCTCGCGGCTGATGGCAAGGCCGAGGCCGGTGCCGCCGTACTTGCGGCTGGTGCCGGCGTCGGCTTGCTGAAAGGCTTCGAAGATGATGCGCTGCTTTTCAAACGGAATGCCGACGCCGGTGTCCGAAACTTCGAAGGCCACGACAGATGCGGCCCCGCTGAGGATCGGGTGATCACTGCTCCACCCAGTTTCAGCCGCAGAAACGGAAAGACGGACGCCGCCATCTTCAGTGAACTTAAAGGCGTTGGAGAGCAAATTCTTAAGCACTTGCTGCAAGCGTTTTGAGTCGGTGACGAGGCTGCGGCTCAGGTGTGCATCAGTGACAACTTCGAAGCTCAACCGCCGGTTTTCTGCCTCATGGCGGAAAGGACGAGCGACCATTTCGAGCAGGCTGGTGAAGAACACCTCCTCGGCTTCGACCGAGACCGTGCCGGACTCGATCTTCGATAGATCGAGGATGTCGCTGATCAGGTTCAGCAGGTCCGTACCCGCGCCATGTATGGTGCGGGCGAATTCGACTTGTCGCGGCGTCAAGTTGCCATCCGGATTGTCGGTGAGCTGCTGGCCAAGGACCAGAATGCTGTTCAAAGGTGTGCGCAATTCGTGAGACATGTTGGCCAGGAACTCGGACTTGTACTTGGAAGTAAGCGCGAGCTCTTTGGCCTTTTCTTCCAGCGCACGGCGGGCCTGCTCGATTTCCTGGTTTTTGCGTTCGACTTCGACGTTCTGTTCGGCGAGCTGCTGGGCCTTTTGAGCGAGCTGTTCGTTCGTCTGCTGCAACTCCTTCTGCTGCGTCTGAAGCTCGGTGGCGAGTTGTTGCGACTGCTTCAGTAGCGCCTCAGTTTGCATGGTGGCTTCAATGCTGTTCAGCACGATGCCGATGCTAGAGGTTAATTGTTCGAGGAAGGCAAGGTGCGAGGTGGTGAAGGCGCTGAGCGATGCCAGTTCGATGACGGCCTTCACGCGCCCTTCGAAGAGAACGGGAAGCACGATCACGTTTCGTGGGATCGCTTTGAACAGGCCTGAGCGGATGCGCACGCTATGGTCCGGAAGCTCGGTGATTAGCATGCGGCGCTTCTCCACACCGCACTGTCCAGCGAGGCCTTCTCCCATCTGGAGGCGCTGCGGATGCCCATCCTGCCCATCGTCAGCAAACGCAGATAACAGCGACAAGCTCCCGGATTCTTCCGCTTCCACTTGGTAGATCACGCCTTGCTGTGCATTGACCAATTCCGCCAGTTCCGACAGCAACATCCGGCCGACCACCGCGAGTTCGCGCTGACCTTGCAACATTCCGGTGAAGCGCGCGAGGTTTGTCTTCAGCCAGTCCTGTTCGGTATTGCGCTCGGTGGTGAGCCGGAGATTGCCGATCATGGTGTTGATGTTGTCTTTCAACTCGGCGACTTCGCCGCTGGCTTCCACCTGAATCGAACGCGTGAGATCGCCCTGGGTGACGGCCGTGGCAACTTCCGCGATGGCGCGCACCTGGTTCGTGAGGTTATCGGCGAGCAGGTTGACGTTGCCGGTGAGGTCCTTCCAGGTGCCGGCTGCGCCCGGGACGTTGGCTTGGCCGCCGAGACGCCCTTCCACTCCGACTTCTCTTGCCACTGATGTAACCTGATCGGCGAACGTGGCGAGCGTGTCCGTCATGCTGTTAATTGTTTCCGCGAGAGCGGCGACTTCGCCCTTGGCGTTTACAGTGAGTTTCTTGGTCAATTCGCCGTTGGCGACAGCAGTCACAACTTTCACGATACCTCGTACCTGCTCAGTGAGGTTGGCTGCCATTACGTTGACGTTATCGGTGAGGTCCTTCCAGGTGCCGGCCACGCCGGGCACCTTGGCCTGGCCGCCCAGCTTGCCTTCGGTACCGACTTCGCGAGCCACGCGCGTGACTTCGGCGGCGAAGGCGTTGAGCTGGTCCACCATGGTGTTGATGGTGTTCTTCAGCTCGAGAATTTCGCCCTTCACGTCGACGGTGATCTTGCGCGACAGATCGCCGCGCGCAATGGCAGTGGTGACTTCGGCGATGTTCCGAACCTGTGCCGTGAGGTTGCCGGCCATGGCGTTGACCGAGTCGGTGAGGTCCTTCCAGGTGCCCGCTACGCCAGGCACGTTGGCCTGGCCGCCCAGCCGCCCTTCGGTACCGACCTCGCGAGCGACGCGCGTCACTTCGGCGGCGAAGGAGCGCAACTGCTCGACCATGGTGTTCAGCGTTTCTTTGAGCCGCAAGATTTCGCCGCGCACGTCCACGGTGATCTTGCGTGAGAGGTCGCCATTGGCCACGGCCGTCGCTACCTCGGCGATGTTGCGGACTTGGCCGGTAAGGTTGCTGGCCATGAAGTTGACGGAGTCGGTGAGGTCCTTCCAGGTGCCGCCGACGCCGGGCACTTGCGCCTGTCCGCCCAGCTTGCCTTCGGTACCGACTTCGCGAGCCACGCGGGTGACTTCGCCAGCGAAAGCGTTGAGCTGATCGACCATGGTGTTGATGGTGTTCTTGAGCTCGAGAATTTCGCCCTTCACGTCGACGGTGATCTTGCGGGAGAGGTCGCCTCGGGCCACGGCGGTGGTTACCTCAGCGATGTTACGAACTTGCGCGGTGAGGTTGCCAGCCATGGAGTTGACCGAGTCGGTAAGGTCCTTCCAGGTGCCCGCCACTCCGGGCACGTTGGCTTGGCCGCCGAGGCGCCCTTCGCTGCCGACCTCTCGGGCCACGCGGGTGACTTCGCCGGCGAACGCGTTGAGCTGGTCGACCATAGTGTTGATGGTTTCTTTGAGCAATAGAATTTCGCCGCTGACGTTTACGGTGATTTTCTTGGAGAGGTCGCCGCTGGCGATGGCGGTGGATACTTCCGCGATGTTCCGCACCTGGTCAGTCAAGTTACTGGCCATGGAGTTGACCGAATCGGTGAGGTCCTTCCAGGTGCCGCCGACGCCGGGCACTTGCGCCTGACCGCCCAGCTTGCCGTCGGTGCCGACCTCGCGCGCTACTCGGGTGACCTCCGACGCGAATGAACGCAACTGATCGACCATCGTGTTGAGGGTATCTTTGAGTTCGAGAATCTCGCCCCTCACGTCCACAGTGATCTTGCGGGAAAGGTCGCCGCGGGCCACGGCTGTGGCTACTTCGGCGATGTTGCGGACCTGGCCGGTCAGGTTGCTGGCCATGAAGTTCACGTTGTCAGTGAGGTCTTTCCAGGTGCCGCCCACGCCGGGCACTTGCGCTTGTCCGCCCAGTTTGCCTTCGGTACCGACTTCGCGAGCCACGCGGGTGACTTCTCCGGCGAAGGCGTTGAGCTGGTCCACCATGGTGTTGATGGTATCTTT
>QHYQ01000589.1 GCA_003224175.1 Acidobacteriota bacterium | reverse complement strand
ACGTAAAGAGGCTGCGCGTGAACGGAACCGCTGACCTGGTAAGACCAGAGCTTTCCGAACGTACTGATGTTGACGTTTGAAGTATTCAGTTGTGTCTCGTTGAGGTTCGCGCCAAGGCGCGATTGATCGTAGCGTTCGGTGAAGATGTCGATTTGCGCGAAAGAGAGGGGAGCCAAAGCGCAGAACAGCAGGAGCAGAAAGAAAAGACGCACGTACAAAGGCTTGGCGGGGCGCACATTTCGTTCTGTGTGGCGTCTTGCGTATTGCAGACGCGCAAGTCGCACTACGAGGGCCCGGGGATCGTACATCGTGCTACCTCCGTCCGGAATGATTGTGTTGGATTGCGCGATTGTAGGGTGAAGACCTGTATAAAACAATCAGGTGAATTCCCTACAGGTGAAGACCCTAAGCGGAAGGAGGAGTTCCTTGATTTCCGACAAAAATCTCAGAGCCACCGACCCATGATTAGACGACACCTATAATCACCAACTTATATCACTGCTCATTTATCTATCTAGATTGTGCGCAAGGACTTCTGCGCATGATAAGATGCTCGGGTGTTCAGCGCAGAGTAAGATGGACCCGAACTCTGGCAAAGACCGGTGTCAACAGAATGGTGGAGGCGGGGGGAGTCGAACCCCCGTCCGAAAAGCGCTACGACACGAAGCCTACATGCTTAGCTCAATTCCGTTTGGTTCGCCCGCCACGCTCAGAATGAGCAAGAAACGCAGCCGGCTAGTCCGATGGTTCTCGCCCGAGCCTTACGGACCGAAAGGCTCAGGCCAGCTCACTGTGTGACGCCTCTGACCGGGCCCATGAGCAAAGCCCGGGGAAGCGTGCGCTTAATTAATTAAGCAGCAAGTGCCAAGTTGTTGTTGGCAGTTCTAGTTTCCACCAAGTTACGGGCAGGTGGGTCCCGGCATGCCTTCGGGCCGCGACAGCTTCCGTCGAAACCGTGTCGCCCCCTCGGTACAATTCTATTCTAGCACTTCGCCTCAGGTTGTGGGGTGAGCGAGCTATTGTCAGTTGAACTTTGTTAGCGGGGGGACCTCCTTGCCGGGGGAGTTCCCTTCGCGGAAATCGCTCTGGGTGAACCCTTCGCTTGCGTTCTGGGTAAACCAAAATGGGAAGAATAGCCCCACACCCCGGGTGTTTGCGTAAGAGTGGCAATTAAATTGACCACGATGGAGCGCTCTTCATAGTCCTTCGGTCTGGATCCGAACTTCGGCTTGAACCGAACCGAGATAGTTTTGTCCTCCCAGTCGACGTCCAGCCACTCCGCGACCGCGTTCTCGCCGATGCGGAAACCAGTCTCCAGAAGGAAGCGGATGAGGGCCTCCTCGGAGCCATCTGCCACCTGAAGCATTGCAGCGACCTCTTCTTCGAGATACGTCGCGTACTTTTTGTTCTTGTTGCGTTTGTCGACATTTATGGGCCAATCCTTCTTCAGTACCCAATCTTCTTTCGCTACATATTTCGCGATGCAACGATCATTTAAGAAGACCATGGTCTTGAGAAAGTAGTTGAACACAGTGGACTCCCCGAACACTCTGCCCGTTTTCGGCGACACGCAGTTCCGCAAACGGGATAGATAATCCAGCATTGTCATCGCGGCAAATCTCATCGAAGTACGGCTTCTTGCAACTCTGGGCAAATAGATTGACGGCGGTGCGATAGCCAATATAAGTTTTTGCGCGATTTCTGGCTGCTGCGCTCGATGTACTCCCGAGCGGCCTCAGTGATGGTCTTGCGGGGTACCGTGGAAGGAACGACGGACGCGCGAGTAGTGGGCAACGCAGCAATATTGTTCGGTGTTTTGCAGTCCTCCATGTTGAGCAGAGCTCCGATCGCCGGATTGAGATCTTTTCCGATTCTGATTGGAGTACGGCTGCGCCTGTTGCCCGGACGGAGGTAGTAAGTTCTCCTTCAATCGGAATCGGACGATGTTTCTTCGAAAACTGCAGGTTGACGAACGGAAATTTCCCGTCTCCTGCGTTGATGCGCGCGATGAGCGTGTAGTGCCCCATGGGCTGTTCCTCGCAAAGGGTGAAAGATTCATGTTGGAATGCAAGAAAAAACAGCAAATGTGGCAACAGTGGGTGGTAACAGTTAGCGGTTTTCGAAGGTAAGTTCTTTGGCTTCTTCAATTGGTGGAGCCGATGGGATTCGAACCCACGACCTCCTCGATGCCATCGAGGCGCGCTCCCAACTGCGCCACGGCCCCACCGGAGTGAAACGAACATTTGTATTTTACATGAGCACCCAGTTTCCGTCCATGACAGCAGCATGTTCGTTTAGAATACCGGCCTATGGCAAAACTCACTTTTTTGGGCGCGGCGGGATGCGTTACTGGTTCAAAGTATCTGGTCGAAGCGGCGGGCAAACGGCTGCTGGTGGACTGTGGAATTTTTCAGGGCTTGCCGGAACTGCAGGACCGCAACTACAAACAGTTGGCGGTCGATCCGAATTCGATCGACTATCTCGTGCTCACTCACGCTCATCTGGATCACACCGGATGGCTGC
>QHYQ01000564.1 GCA_003224175.1 Acidobacteriota bacterium | reverse complement strand
CAGCATGTCGGCGACTCCCTGACCCTCTGCGTCGCTGACAAATCGCGTGTAACGGAAAGCCGTGTTCAGAAGCGCGCCTGAATTCCACTGGTACGAATCGGAAATCCCCACCGAAACTCCATTTTGGTTGTAGTTGGATGACGCCGTTTGCGGAATGAGCGCGTTGATGTCGGCGAAGCGCCTTCGTAGCGGGAACGCGTTTACGTTTATGTCCAGGAGGTGGTGCGACGACAGAATTGCCTGGAATTGCGTAAACGAGGTAACACTTCGAGTCCGTGTCTCGTTGTAAGGCCAAGGCAGCCCGCGCACGGGCTGATTGCGTACTTCCCAGGTCAACTCTTCGGTGAAGTTGAGCTTATCTTTAATAAGCGGACCACCGAAGACGACCCGCGGGGTGAAATCCGCGATTCCCCTGAGCTGGCCGTTCTTGCCCCGAAATCCGGGAAGAAAATCATGCAACCTGTAATTCCACGCATCCAATGGCGGTTTGGTTTCGATCTGCGTTAAGCCTCCGGAAAAACCACCGTATTCGGCGCTGTCCGGGGCATCGTGAACACTCATCGATTCAATCACGTCGACTGGAAGCGGAACGGTGAAGCTTCCCGTGACCGGATCGACGTTCTCGGTCGAGTTAATCAACAGGATGCCTTCGCTTTCGCTCTGGCCGTCAAAATTCAGCTTCCCCTCGGGTGTGCGAACCACACCTGGAGTGAGGGACAATGCGTCGGTAAACTTTTGTTGTGCAAGTGGCAGAGTGTCTAACTGCTCGCTGCTGAGGCTCGCCGTTGCCTCCGCGCTCTCTACCGAAATCTCGGAGGCCTCCGCATGCACTTCGAGCTGTTGAGTGACACTATTAATCTGCAACCTGACGTTTTCGTTGAAGGAGTCACCTTGCCCAACTACAATGACCTGAGCCCAGGATTGAAAGCCCTCTTGGTTCACTTCTACTGTGTAGGTTCCTGGGGCCACTTGCGTAAATTGATAGCGACCATCCTCGCCCGTCACCGTGGATTGCGAGACAGACCCTGGAGCCTGACTCCGCAACCTCACTTCCACGCCGGCTAGATCGTTTGCCTGACCTTGGCTGGTGATTACGGTTACAGTGCCAGCGATGGAAGCCCCACTCGGTCGTGCATCAAGGCTTTTCCCCGCTTGGGGCACTCCGAATGCCACGCCTGAGAGCAACAGCCACGATAAGAACCAGACTAGGATTTGCAATGTGATCGCGTATCCACGATCACGACCGAATCCTAGTTCCCTCGGGGAGTGAAGGCAGCACTTTGTACCGTTTCTTCCGTCTGTTTTCATATACGGAACCTTACGTTTGCCTCTTCATGCATGCTGGATGTGACATCCCTTCCGGCCCTTGGTCTCTACCCGCGGGCCAGCTTAAGGGTCATCCTTTTACTTAGTGATCTGCAGCATCGCGTTTCGTCTTCAGCAGTGAGCTTGCACACACCATGCCAATGCTGGTCATGACCTCCGTTGTGTTGGAAACGCTTTCCGAAGCGTGAGATAGAAAAAATGGCGGAGCGCTTTCAACTCACAGTGCCAATATGCGACTGCCAGTGAGGTGGCACTTTGCCTGCGACATGGCACGATTGCGAACAGCGTGATGGCAGGCTGATTAGCGGACAGGCTAGATTAATTTCAACGGATAGGTGTGATACGTGTCAGAGGCATTCTGCTGACAACTTGCTTTTATCACCGATCAGGCTCGACTTCCCGTTTGAATGACAAGCGGCATTGGATAGTACTCAGTTGAATGACTTTTCACTGCGAAGTTGAAGCCGATGCTGAGGCGGGAGCGTACACACGGGTCGCACCCACGAGCTCCGCATTCGGAACTTCGGTGCTCAGTTTGATGAGCCGCATTTCGGCTTTTGTTTCTGGCTTGGCCAGAAAGGTCAGCAGGTATTGATGGCCCAGCCGCTGAGAGATGTCGTCGAAGTACGGTTTGAAAGATTGGGCCCCCTCTAGTCCCAAGTCGTAAGCGTCACCACCGTTCTCATCCGAAACCCGTGATAAGTCATTCTGTCCCCAGTTGAGCCGCCATGAGCTGTGCCCAAAATGGCCGCGGCCCGGCGCATAGATCGAGTAAATGATGATTCCGGCTCGCTGTGCTTGCTCAATGGCTTCGTCCAGGTAAGGATC
>QHYQ01000563.1 GCA_003224175.1 Acidobacteriota bacterium | reverse complement strand
GACACAGTGGAAAGGACTATTGGTTTTCAGCGGAAGTACTTACTCCGCACCAGGTGGCTGAAACTCTAACTGCGGCTACCGGTCATAAGTTCAAAGCAGCAGTTCGTGATGCCGAACGTTTCCACAACGATTTGGCACAGCCTGGTTCAGCATTCGAACCAGCGTATGCAAAGGGAGGACTCGAATGGTTCCGCCAGGTCGAGGACGGAAGAATGGCGTACGTTGGAAGCGTAAGAGACGATACGAAGACAATTCTGGGTCGCGAGCCATTGTTGCTGAGGGAATGGGCAAAATTACACGCCAGCGAGTTAGTGGAGATTGCCGGGTAGCTAAAACTATTGAACTATTCCCATCCCAAGTGCTAACGAATGACACGAATTATTTCGCGGCGGCGTTGAATCTGGTTCAGGCGCAGCTCAATGAACGGCTGGCGCTTATACAACTCTACAAGGCCTCCGCGTGCTCAGCAGGGAATGTTCGTTTTGGGACTGTTGTTCCTGCAGCTACTTAGAGGGCACAATTTCCACTCTGCCAATCCTTCGGCGGGAATAGTCGATCGGATCTCTGCGGCAGGGATCGGCTTAGTTACCGGGCTGCTACTGTTCGTCCAGAAGCTCATAATCCACGCAGAACTCATCGCTTCAAATATCTCTCTCGCATTTGGTTCCATCGTCCTTGTTGCTCGCTGGGGTTCAGATCCCGTGTTTGGGGCTGGTCTCCGAGATGATGGCACGCACTTACTATGAATCTCAGAGAAAACCGATCTATGCCGCAAAAATAACCAGAAAATCTGATCTGCCCTTGCGAGTCCGTTTGGCATCACCGCGCCGCGCAGGAGAATCCGTCAGAGATGGCTTCGGCGAGAGCAGGCGGACTCAGTACGCTAAGCAATCCTCAGGCGAACACGTCATCTCATAACTCCTAATGACCTGCCGGGAAATGGGCAACTAGCCAGCTCGTTGACATTTGTTCTGCTGGCAACGCTCTGAAGATTCACGACCCGCTCTAGTATCCAGCCAAAAATAAGCTAATTCCGGTTTTGAAAGGTCGCCACGTTTGGCAACTCGGATGCACTTCCACAAGCGAGGAAGTTGCCAATGAGCCCCGCCGACGCTTCGATGCATCGCTTGGATTCCCGAGAGAAATCCCACGGCAATCACACACGACGCATCAGCCTGAAGTTGTTTGGGACAATCGTGGCCGGCATGGTTTTGGGTGTTGCGGCAAACGGACAAACTATACCGATCGCGGCCGACGCCTTTCGTCCAAGCGGTGCGTTGGTACGAGCGATCCAGCCTGCGGGCGAGATCGATCAAGGACCACAAGCAGGCGGCTACGAGCTGCAGTTCTGGTCCGCCGGTGCAGACGGAGTACGAATCGCACACAGCAATCCGAAGGGGAGCTTTTGGAATATCGGCCTCCGTTTCGGATACGTGCTTACGGGAGAGCATGGCCCCGGGCCGCTCCGCGGCCGATTCGAATATGTCGCCGATGTGATTCCGCTGATCGAATTTCGTCTTCCAAGTCAGACCGCGTGGGGCGGCGGAATCGTTCCTGTCGGGATGAAGTGGAATTTTGTCACCCGGCATCGGATCGCGCCCTATGCCGAGGTGAACGGCGGCGGACTGGTCACGAACAATGACGTGCCACCGGGAGGTTCCATGTTCAATTTTACCGCCTCAGGCTCGGTAGGTGTGCACGTGCTACGGGGAAGGTTTAACTGGA
>QHYQ01000335.1 GCA_003224175.1 Acidobacteriota bacterium | reverse complement strand
TCAGTAAATACCCGCTTACACCCGCTCGCACAGCTCTGAGGAAGGCACTCTCGTCCACGTCCATCCCAATCATGAGAACCTGCACGTTTGGATTCAAATCCCGCATTCGAGTCACACGTTGACGGTTCAAGACACTTGCGCTGGCGGAATCCAATAAAAGTACATCGCTTTCCGATTTTGTTATAAGGACCGGGAGATTGGATAATTCTACGGATTGATTAACGACGAGTACATCTGATCTTTGTCGCAGGATGCGGTTTAATGCTTCGCAGAGAAGACGATTACCGACGAGAAGAAGAACCTTGATCCGAAGGCTCGGATTCACTGGAATCGTACCTCGCCGCTAGAACTCGAGCTCGCTTGACCTGCCTGTTCTTGGTCCAGTGACAACCAGGGTTCCGTGGGTTCCCAACGAAATGGTTGCCGAGTGTAGTCCGAAGAACGCGAAATTACAAGCCTTACTGTATTGAATTTTTAGTTTCAACTTATCAATGGAACTTGCAACACCGCGTCGCAGCGGAGCGGACTGCGGCGGTTATGTTCACAATGTGTTCCAACTTGGAACAGAACCAGTAACTCAGCTGCTCACTACAACGGACCGCGCCGCTCGTTTTCCTGGGACTCCTTCCGGCTAATTCCCACGCCCGGCAGCTTCGCGGCGTTGCTTTTCCGGTTCTCGCAAGGAGTACGACAACCGATAACAATTCCCCGCCAACCCTCGAACCCTCATGCTTGCTCTTGGACATCTAGTCCCGTTTGTGGACAGTGGGCGCCCGCATTTCTGATCATGGGCGTGTACAACAAGATGGCTAAGCAGCACGGGTCGGATGCTTTCAGCAATCAAGTTAAGGATGAAGGCGCAATCGCGCAGGGGTGTTTCTTGGCGAATGACGACAATTTCAACAAGAGTGTGCAAAAGCATGTGGAAAGTCATTCTCGAGAGAACCGTAGGCGAGTCTAGGGAAAAAACTTAATGCGGTTTGCACTAAGGCGGTGCATTCGTTTAACGAGTGGCAGAAAAATTGCGTCAGCTTCCGGCAAGCAGGCTCCAGGAGCAATTACGGCGGCGCAGGCATCGGTCTCGGCGGGTATATCATTGCGTGATCGTACCGAAATGGAACCCGGTGGTTACTCTAAAAATTCCCCAAGTGGGAAATATGAGGAATTCAGGACTTTGGGCTTTCATCGGGCTGATGGTCGCCCGCCTCTACGCGACGGCTCAAACGAAGGAGCGACAATGAAGAAAATCGTTATGCCTTTTAATCCTGATGCCTAGAAAATTCTGTTTGGGAGTGATTGCTGTCGAAGAGACGTGTCATCGGCTGCGCAGATGAGTGCCTCGGCAAAATTACTTGCGGCCGTCTGATCGGCCGGCTTGGTTTGACCACTGCAAGCAGTTACCCACAAGAGACGAGTACACACACTTGCAAACACGATTCCAGCACATTAGACTCCGTGCCCTCCGGGCAGAAATCTGGAGCGATGGTATGAGAAACAAGCTTACGACCATTTTCCTCGTGGGTGTTGGTTTCTTGACGGTTTCCGTTCCGCTATTCGCGCACCACGGAAACGCGGCGTACGCAACCGGAACCAAAATCACTGTGAAGGGAACCGTGACGGAATGGGTTTGGGCCAATCCTCATTGTTGGTTGAAGTTTGATGCGAAAGACGACAAGGGTGAAGTGCAGCATTGGATCGTAGAAGCCAGCAATCCGCCGGACATGACTAGGCAGGGCTGGGCCAAGACCTCATTCAAGTCCGGGGATTCGGTCGTTGTTAACATGATGATACCCAAGAACGGCGCCCCGGGAATCGGGCGTTTCGTCAGCGGACCGAATAGCGTCGTGCTTAACGGCCAGCCGTTCCCGTCGGGTGTTGCCAACAGTACCGAGCCCGCACCCAAGCCGTGAGGACTCACTCTAAGTGAGTCCTTATGACTGGACTAACGGCCTGAGCCTATCTCAGGCGGGTGTGTGGTTTTCGCGATGCGAGTATTCGGAAGCTGAATCGAAAGAATGAAATCTAAGCTGGGGAGGAATTTCGGAGGTGTCAAAACGCTTCGTAGTCTCGGCGAGTGCAATGCTTGCCCTATTGACCCTTGCGCCCATTCTGTGCGCTCAAACCGACCAGCCTCCGGGGGTGGCGCAACAGCTGAAGCAAAGGAAATGGAATAATAGTCCGCCGGTCAAGGCCGAGTACAACGCGAAAAAGAAGACAGCCCCGGCTCCACGCCGTGACCTGTGGGGGCTTTGGGATGGCACCGCCGAGGGTGGGATCCAGGCAAACGGCCCGATTGAGTACCCAGCAAATCCAGGTGGATCTGCATCGCAACCAGGGGATCGACCAGCCGATGACCCCTTGTTAGGCGAACCAGGCCACTTTGGCCAACCCGACGAGAAAGGTATCCCCCGCCATCCGCCCTACACAGCTTTCGGGGAAGAAGCTCTCAGAGCCAATAAACCGGGAACGGGCATCAGAGCAGTCCCCCCGGGGGAGGTAAATGACCCGGTGGACTTCTGTGACCCACAGGGTTTCCCGCGCATGGAGCTTTTTGAACTCAGGGTAGTCGAGCTCGCTCAAACCAAGAACCAGGTGCTTTTCTTGAATCAATTCTACGACAATTGGCGCGTCATCTGGACGGACGGGCGAGAACTTCCCAAAGATCCCGAACCGCGGTGGAACGGGTATTCGGTTGGCAAGTGGGTGGACGATTACACGTTTGTGGTTGACACCGTGGGCATGGATGAAAGGACCTGGCTGGATAATGTCGGTCGCCCGCACAGCAGCGATCTGCACGTCCAGGAAGTTTTCCATCGGGCGGACTATGACACGTTAGAGCTCAGCGTGAAGATTGAAGACCCGAAGATGTATGCGCAACCCTGGATGGCACTGAACAAATTCGTGCTCCACCGTCTGCCAGATAATTTCGATGTGGAGGAGTTTTTTTGCTCCCCATCGGAGACGGCGGCTTATAACAAGGTAATCGGCAAGCCCGTTACCGCACCTCCACCCAAATAGCTCAGTGCGGCACCGTACTTATCTTGAATTTTTCAAACTGAGACAGGCCGATCTTGATACTCCCAGGGCAAGCCCTGGGATTCTTTAGGCTACGCATGGACTGAACGCTCCTACGTTCTCGCCTAATGGGGCTATCCGACCCAAGATAATCTTTGCCGCTGCCGTATCACGACGCATCCTGCAACCACATTCGCAGTTGTGTTCTCGATTGGACAGTGACTTTTTCTTGATGACTCCACATTCTGGACACGTCTGACTTGTGTACGAACAATCGACTTTAACTAATCTCCGACCAGCCTCTTCCGCTTTGTAGGAGAGTAGTTGAATGAATCGTGCCCAACTTGTGTCCTGCACTTGCTTTGCTAAAAATCCTTGCGCCAATCCTTTTACATTGAGAGCCTCTACCACGATGGTTCCATACTTCTGAATCAACTTCGTGGATTCTTTGTGGAGAATATCCAGCCTACGATTGGCAATTCGCTCATGAACCTTTCGAAGCAATTCGACGGCCCGCTTGCGACGATGCGAACCTTTCTTACGTCTTGCAACTCTCCGCTGTGCCCGTCGCAGTTCTGCTTGTGCCTTTTCGTAAATGCGGGGATTGGGAATGAATGAACCATCCGATAATGCGGCGAAGTTTTCGATGCCCAGGTCCAAACCGACACAGAGTTCGCTCGCTGGCAACGTCTGCGGAGTGTAGTCAGCGACGAGACACGCATACCAGTTATTGCTAGACCGCCTAACTATGAGCGACTTAATCGTAGAATCCTTTGGCAATGGGCGGCTGAGTCGCAACTTGATTGCGCCAATCTTTGAGATTTGCAGGTATTTTCCCGCTAGAGAAAACCCCGTGTTGTTGAATGCGAAGGAATCGAATCTGTCCTTACCCTTGAAACGGGGGAATCCTGGCTTCTGTCCTGCTTTGACGCGGCGAAAGAAATTCTCGAAACTACGATCCAATTTCTTGATGACGTTTTGCAGCACATGAACGTGGACGCCCTGATAATCTGTAAACTCTTTCTTGAGTTCGGTAACTTCTCGCATCTGAGCTACAGGAGTTGTTCGCTGCATTCGCCGTTGTTCGAGAGCGCAATTGTAGAGATTACGGCAAAGGTCGAGCGTGTGCTGCAACGCAGCCTGTTGCTTGCAGCTTGGAACCAATCGGTATCTGTAGGTCTTGAGCATCAAACTCCTCGCTTACCTGAAGTCTGGGCTTGCGCTCGTCGAGTCGGTCATAGTTAATTGCGCAATTCTGTTCGTACCAGCATTTGTCGCCAGCGGCCCGGATTCCAGCTACTGGCGCGGCCTGTACTCTTTGTTGTACCGGGTCCGCTGATTCGTTAGGCTAAAGCTACCGTCCTCCCGTGCAGAAATCTCGAGATTGTGTGCGGCGTCGGTGGGTGTGTGTTCCTCTACTAGGTTCGCGATGAATTCTTCTGGTGCGTTCAGATCCTTCCCTCCCTGATCCGTGGTTTCACCGAAGGCTTCTCTCGCTGGGCGCGGTACGCCGTAGTGGAGCTGCCAGATGTCCTCGAGCCCGGGTGAGCTTTTGAGGGTGAAAAAAGCCTCCCTGGAGGCGCCTTTCCTGGCACCGTTGTCGAAGATGGCGACCCTCGGTTTGAGGGCATGCACAAACGTCGGCGATCCGGCAGCGATCCCGTGGCGGTCCGTGAAATAGAGATCGAATGTACCCAGGAGATTGTTGGGGCAGACCAAGGCGTACTCCTTGGTCCAGGTCAAATCGCCGAGTTCTATGGCACGAAACCGGCCGAAGCGCACGACGATCCCGGTGGAGCGACCGTCCTCTGCCGCAGCCGCATTTTCGACCATCGGCTTGAACTCACGACACAGCGGATTTGGCGCCCCACTTCCCTGGAGTGGACTGGTGATGGCCGCACCGTCAGAGGTCACAACCTGCACGTCGAGACCCTTGATTGGGATCTTGTCACCGGGTTTGACCCGCATGTAGTGTCCCGTGTCGCGAACTGCCGTATAGGCCTTATAGCCGGCCAGCGCATTTTCGCTCGTCTCGATCATCGGCGGCCCATGGTCAACGAAGTTACGGATTGGCACCTTGGCAGACAGGACGGGCACACTGCCAAAATGGTCGTTATGCCAATGACTGATAACCAGATAATTGATCTGCTTGACCCCCGCTTGCTGGGCTGCGGCGGCAATCTGGCCGGCGTCGCGCACGCCCGGATTGCCGGCATCGAACAAGAGCGACTCACCAGTTGGTGAGACGAATAGCACGGCATTTCCGCCTTCGACGTCGATCGAGTAAATCTCCAGAGATTGCTGGCGGTGCCCGCCCAAGGTAGCAGCAGCCACGAATAAGACGGCCACAAACAGAACCGAGGTAACTCGCATAAACCCTCCGAATTCCGAAGGTACAGCATACTGCATTTAGCTATTTCCTAACTGTTCCCCGAAGACAGCCATCATCTTGTCGACCATGCGGCCAATCGATACGTACCGTGAGACACCTTCACTGCATAGCCTTCCTCCACTAACGCTCGGTTGCCGAGTCCCGCTTCGGGTCGCGTCAAGGCAGTGACACGCGCCAGTTCTCCCGGAACCGTCATACCTGCCCCCGCAAGAAAGCAGCGGGCGATTTCGCGTAGAGCGGTGTGACGATCTACTTTCGTCGCCAACTCTTCCGGGAAACGCTCCTCGGCCAAACCCCACAGGTAACTGAACCTTGGTTGGTAAACCACCTCGTTCGGCAGGACGATCATCGCCGTTTGCAGTTCGTCCAAAACCTGCGTGAACCGTTTACGATCCAATACGCCCGATTCGAGGCGCAGGTCGGCCGTTCCCATCTCCCACTCCTTGCGCAAGACTCGCAACACTCTGAGCGCCGATTCGCTCAAGCGCTTCTTCTCTTCACGCCTCGGTACCCCCCAGAGCGCCCCAAAATACGGGATCATTCGTGGCGCGAGGAACATCGCTTTGCCGCGAGCAAGTTTGCCGTAGTAAACGCGACCGCGCCGCATCACTTCATCTTTCAATATCCAAGTATGAGAGCTTTCCGGATCTTTCTGCACGTTGCGCGGCATAGTGGCGTCGCGCCGGCCGCAGACAGCCACATAAAGCGACGGCCCAGGTTGGCGCGCATCGGTCAGGCACGCCGCAAACCCGACGCGTTCGATAAACTCCTCGGCCTGTACGACCGTTTCGATGCACGCCGTATTTTCACGGCGCCAGCGCGCATCGCGGTACTCTTCAATTTCAGGAGGAAGGAGACGGCTGGTTCGATGGCCTCTCATTTAACATGCCAGTCGCGGCTGATGTAGCGCTTCGCCGACGCCTCCGCAGAAGATTCTCTATAACGGAACATCCGAAAACAACCAATTGAGCGTAGGGGCATCCTGAGAAGTTCGCACGTGCGGCAAGACTTTGATCAATTTCGCGCTGTGAGAATCTGATCTAGACGTGCAGGCCCGCTTCCGTCGCGTTCCAGATGCGGGTAGCGAAGCCCGTCGTGGTAGTCGAAGGCAATAGTGCGAAAGCGATCCCCATTCTTGACAAGCAATTCAATAACAGCTCCATTCTGCTTTGCATCTTGGACGGCACGCTTGAGGCGGTCGATATCAAATGCAGTTCCGTTGACAGCAATGATCTGAGTACCGATGGTCATTCCCTTCTTGTACGCCGGCCCTTCCCACAGCACGTCGTTGAGCCGGCCCTCTGCCGCTATGACCATGCCAAGGGAATAGGTCAGGTCAGTTACCTTCCGGCGGGTCTCGGAGCCCTTGAAATAATCGGATGGGGTTTCGGTATAAACCAGTCTGTAACCGCCACGAGTAACACCATCAAGAGGTGCTCCTGGGCCATGACCACCGAGCCGAGCGCGCAGAAACGTTTCCCAATCATAGGATTGAACGGAGTTCAGCGCTTTCACAACATCCTCAAACAGGTATGTGGACGGAACGAAACTGCCATCGCTGACTCCGAAAAATGCCTTAGCGAAATCGTCCAGAGATCGTCGGTCGCCGGACTTCTCGCGAATCAGCGTGTCCACGTCGAGCCACATCAGCTGACCTTCGGAGTAATAGTCCTCACTGCGTTCCCAACTTCGCCAGGGAAGAGCTCGGCGCATGGCAGCGATCGGATCATTGGTCGTATCCTGAAGTGCCCGCCATTCCCGGCCGACGCGATGGTCATAAGCCGCTGCGGTGGATGCCAAAGCATCGAGGGTTTGTTGCTTCGTGAGTAGGCCTGCACGAGCTGCTAGAACGAATCCCCAATACTGGGTCTGGCCTTCGTAGACCCACAGCAGGCTGTCGCGCATAGGCACGTTGAAGTTCGGTGTCCACAGGTCGGCCGGACGCCGAAACTTGCCGTTCCATGAGTGAGTGAATTCGTGCGCGAGCAGATCGCGGACATCAGCGTTCTTGTCCCATTCGGTGAAGTAGGTCGGCACTGTACCGTTCTCGCTTGATTGGTGATGCTCCAGGCCGATGCCGCCCATGTGATCGGTGAGGGCAAGCAGAATGTCGTAATGATTATAGTGATGCGAGCCGTAAAGTTTGTAGGCTTGCTGTACCAGGGCACGGTGCGCTTTCAGTTGCTCGGGCTTCATCTCTAGCAAATCTGCTCGGTCCGCAATAATGTCCAAATGCACGGGCGCGACGCCGCCAGGGTCCAAATCCAGGCGCGTGAAATACCGGCCCGCGAAGATAGGCGAATCCACCAGGGTGTCGAGAGATACGGGCTTGAAGGTGGTGAGGCTGTCATTCGTTGAAGCGGTCTCAAGCGCAGTCGCGAATTGCCAGCCATCGGGCAGTCGAACGCTGGGCTCCATCATGATTTGTCGCGCAAAATAGCCTGCCGGATAGAGCGTTACAGCGTTCCACTGCAAATTCAACATGTCCGGCGTCATCACAATGCGGCCTTCATTGTTATCGACCGGCGAGACAAATTGGAAAGCCACATCGAGCGTCGTTGCACTCGCAGGCGCTGCAACATGGAATGCGAACACGTCCACCGGATCGCGCACCCATTCTATGCGCGCACCATTGGCGTAAATCATGAGGCCGGCAAGCTTATCGACCCGTCCGGAGGGAGAGTGATTGCCGGGCAACCACTGGGGATACAGAAGCACGAGGGACTCGCCGGCGCGCACCGGAATGGTCTCGCGAACCCTGAAGATGTGTCGCTCGAGGTCGGTGGCGTCCACATTCAAACGGATCGCGGCGAGATAGGGGATATCCCTCGGCGCAGCAATCGGCGCCGGCATCGGCAAGGGCTGAGGGCCTAGGGATTGTGCAAGAACGCAGCCCGCGCTCAGCACCAGAACGCACCAGGGCAGAAGAATGCTGCTCAGTGATCCACTTGTCCGCATATCGCCACCCTTGTCAGTATGAGATGCGGCAGCATTTTAACAACCGAAAGAGAGATGATGCCACGCCGGCTCCACTGGTCGATGAACCGAAACGCATGCATCTTAACTCGACGGCACACGCACAATCCGGCTGGTTGGTGCCGGACGCTGCTAAGTTTTTGGAAGCGGGTCTGACCCTCTTGGAGTCGCTCTCCTCCCCTAGCAGCGCCGACGGTTTTGGACCGATCGAACGAGGCCTTTCCACGTTATTGCGGACGGATGCGGAAACCCGACGTTCGAGTCTAGAAATCCCCCTGCCTGAATCCATCACTGCCGAACGTCTCGCGAGGGTGATTAGCGGTCTTCTCGTCAATTTGGCCAGACCGTATTAATCAGGGAATGCGCCGATATGGCGTCATGCTCTTGCTACCAGTTGCATATGGATTTTAACGTCGGTGCATGCGCTGCTAATTTTTTGCCGTCAGCTTCGCCAGCTACCGGCATGAGCGCGCGATGAACTCTCTTGGTCCTACTGCTTCTGGCACCGACTCCGTGGAAGCTTTTGTGGAGTCCAGTATGCAGTGATCTACACGCGAAGAAAAAATGACGTTCGAGCCTGTACCTACTTCTAGGAACACATCTTCTCGGAGCGGCAGCAAGAATTCACTAAATACTTGTGGAGCGGCTTCAATCTCTTTATGAGAGACGCCTAATACCAGGAAAGGCATCAAACCCTGAATCGAAGGTCATGATTTGCTCGACTCCGTGGTGTTGCATAACGGCGAGATGTACGGCATCGCGCGCAGACAGTTGCCGATACCCCAATACAATTTGT
>QHYQ01000562.1 GCA_003224175.1 Acidobacteriota bacterium | reverse complement strand
TTTCTTGGCTCATTACTAAGCGATTCGAGAACGCGTTCCTCGCCCTCTAACGGTTTATGGGAACGATACGTTTCCAATCCAAATGCAGTAAAGGGCGGCTCATGCCCAGGGGCGCCGTCAGACGGCATATCGCGCGGGCCGAAGGCCTGGATGCCGTCTCCCGGTCCACGCGCCGGCTCCCAAGTTCCCGAGATGTCATGGCGCGGAGCAGGAGCGGGCTTCTCACCAGGCTTCAACGCGTTGGTTACGGGTGTACCCCAGCCATCCCGGAGAACCGGCCCGGAGGGTGCTGTCTTATCCTTGTTGGCGTCGGAGTTATTGTTGGAACCAGTTTGGGCAGACGCCGTCGTTGGAGATATGGAGAATGCGAGTACTATAATGAGTGAAGTCGCCGCGGCCACATAACTGCATTTGCAAATCAATGAGGTGAAGTTAGACATATCGCTGAAAAAACTGAAACACTCCTCATTTACCTTTCACTCGATCACAACAGGAGATTTTCAGTTCTCTGTGCCCCTTCCGCAGCAGACTATACGCGAGGCCAATCAAAAGAGTCAATTTCCGCCGGCATTTTAACAGCTGCATTTGCTCTTGGGGTTGTGCCTTACTCTTTGTCTCCATCCCCGCCCAGTTGGCTATCCCTTAGCATTTTCCCATCGGGGAACACGACCCTATTTAGACGACCGACAGGCCTGCCGGATTTGGCAGGCCAAACGTAGACCGTGACTACGTCACCCGGCTGCAGAGAATTTTTTGTCCAACCCAGAACACTGACTGCCGGCGGACTGCCGATTTCGGCCGCCCAATGTACAACGTTGCCCTTGTCATCCTTTGCGTCGAACATCACAATGCAGTGAGGATTATTCCAGGCGAATCTCGTTACCGTAACGTCCTTCATGGCAACCACGGCGCTGGCATATGCCGCACTCCCGTGATGTGCGAATAGTGTGCCGGAACTCGCTAGGAGGCCCCCAAACAGGGCCAAACAAATAAGATTGCCTCTCATGGCACCTCCGCAATCGGAGCCCGAACTCTCACCATAGGTAGCTCCGGCGCAAACATATGCCAGCGGGTTTTGGGTGTCAAGCAGGCCGTCGCGTCGATTCTACGGTACGCACTCACGTAGAATTAGCGCCAGCAGCCAGAAAGACTAACCTAAATCACTGTTAGCCTATGTGCCCCTGGAATGTTTGACTACTTGCCGGTGCTATCGCCGGCAGGATCGCCAATGACATTCAGATATTCTTGCATGAGCGAGGGGACGCAGATCTCCTCGCGCAGTTCTTGATTTGGGATCCACTTGAAATGAGAGGTGGTAATCGCGAATGGCTTGGTGTAAGCCTTCGAATCATCAACGGTAATGGTCACTTCCAGGGTGTTGTGATCCAGGCGCGTGTAGCGTTCCTGAACGCGCATGTCGATGCTATGGGGATGACCTGCTGTGTCCAGCCAGCTCCTTTCATCACTTCCTATGGTGTCCACTACGAACGTGTAATCTCCCTCCCAGCGTCCGACTGAGTATCCGTACCACCGCGGATCGGGCGCATCCGGAGAGCGGCCACCCACATTCTTGGGAAGCTGGCGACCATCGGTCCAGATTTCCCGCCATACTCGATTGAACTGCGATAGCTGGATCATCCTGCCCGGCATCGGAGCGAAGGCGATTCCTCTGGTTTGGTAAAGCATGTCGCGCGGGAAGCCCAGGGGATCGCAATACTTCATGGGATCATTAGATTCTGCTTCCGAATAGTGTGAATGGCTTTTATGAGCCCGAAACTGCTCCTCTCCCCACACCGTCATGGGAGGCACTGGGTTCTCTTTCGGGCTCGCCGGCCCTGCCCAAGACCCGGTTATATCCTGACGCGGAGCGGGCCCGCCGCTGCCGTTTTTGGAGAGTTGGTCGACCACTGTTTTCCCTTCGTCCGCGCGGATAGGCTTATTCGGCTCGCGCGTCTGTGACGACGCAACCGAGGAAAACAACAGCATTCCAGCGAGACCAACCAAGCAGCCCTTACACACATTTCTCATTAGGACACCTCTTAGCGTAGATCCCGATAGATAGAAGCGAAGAGCACTGCCCTAAGGATCGAGTTCCCACTACGCGTATGCGCCTCCTGCGAGTCGACATCGCCCTGCCAACGATACGCGGCAAAATTTATGTTAGCGCGCTCGTGGTGTCAAGCGGGCCGCGTTCTGCTTAGTCCCGGTGCGCGACGCCCATCGCGTTTTTCCTCGGCTTCGAGGTTAGCGCTGCCGAAATCGTAGCCAAAGCTCCAGAGCAGCGTGCGCCATTGACGTCTTACCAGCGGCCAACGGGGAAGATGGAGGTCGATTGCGAGAGGGGAATTCTCAGCGGGTTTCGCGCTAGGCGTGACGGCCTTGATTGTGTTCATTCCGCTCTTTGCCCACTACGGGTAATACCGCATTCGACGTGGGCAAGAAAGTACTCTGAAGGGGACCGTCACGGAATGGGTTTGGGCCAATCCGCGTCGCCGACCTCGAGG
>QHYQ01000561.1 GCA_003224175.1 Acidobacteriota bacterium | reverse complement strand
ACACGCTCTTGTTCAACGCGTCCGGCTCAATCACCGGGCACCAAGGCCAGATAAGCTCGCAGCGATACTTCTCCACAGACTCCAGCGGTGCGTGCTACAGCCGGAAGATTACCGCTGTGGAGGGCGTGCTCACGGATATTAGCAGCCCCGCCGAGCGCGCCGGCGCGCGCGAGGACGACGACGAAGACAGATGCAGGCGCGGGCGCGACCGCGATTAACCCGCGTCGATTCCAGACCCGCCATACGCTCTACGTTTCATTTGTCAATCTCTCCAAGAACGCCATGTTCTTCTTGCCATACGCGCAAAGTGAGTTCGTAGTCGGCTCTTTGGACGTTCCGGGCATTTCTGAAACAGCCCTTGGCGTATAACTTCCTGATTGCCGGGATCGGAGGCGCGTAGCCCGAAAACAAAAATCTCAAGTTCAGCCTAACTCTCCGGTTCGAGGACGACCACCATTCTAACGACGGCGGCCGTGTCAAGAGTGTTTTCTTCTGTTTTTTGCTTTACTCGCGCACACCCCATGTACCCATGTATATGCGCAGTCCGAGTGGCAGATTTTCCGGCAGAGGGCGCGCGGTGGGGAAGCTCACCGGCGTGTCGCGGGCGAGCTGGTACGGAGCCAGTTCTTGCGTAACTCAAACTGAGCCACTACGCTCCGGAGCGAGTGAGGTACGGCTGCGGCCCCAGGTTTCCATGCTCACTAATGCGCTATTCACGCGTCGTATCAGACGGGGTTGCCACGAATCTTTGGGATTTGCCTGCAGGGAGTTCAACCCAGAGGAGTGGTTATGCGGCGAAAACAAGAAGGCTTTTCGCTCATCGAACTCTTGATTGTCGTGGCGATCATTTTGATCATCGCGGCGATCGCTATCCCCAATATACTGCGGTCGAAGATGATTGCGACCGAAGCGTCGGCGGTGGGCTCGTTGCGAGCTTTAAACACCGCTTGTATCGCCTATGCGACCACCTATGGGAGCTATCCGGCCGCCCTGGCGAACTTGGGTCCTGGCAGCCCGGCCACATCCACTAGCGCGGACCTGATTGACTCCGTCCTGTCCAGCGGCACCAAGAGCGGCTACACGTTCACCTACAAGACCCCTGGCACCTCTGGTGGCGCCGCGGGCAGCACGTATGACATCACGGCAGTTCCGGTGACCGTGGGGACGACTGGGCAGCGGGCCTTCTTCACCGATCAGTCTGGCGTGGTCCGCGCCAACACAACTGGTGTGAGCCCGGCTCAAACCGACCCGCCCATGAGCTAAGAAACTTTGTTGAATCCGGGACGCGGGGTTCTGCCAGGAGGAGCTGATGGCTTGGTGCGAAGCCGAGGGTGTGGGCTATAGCTGGGAGTGGCGAAAAACGAACGTCTGAGCTTGGATGGCTCGCCTCTCCTCCGTTCTGTTTCGGTCGATTTGGTAAGCGACTGTCACATTGGCCTCAGTGTGAGCTGCAACTGGTGACGGCGCTTTGCAGAGCCCTCCCAACCACGAAAAACTCCAGGGTATCCGAGGTTATGTTTTACAGTGAACTCCATTAGAACCCCCCATTCCGAATTAGTTGTAGTTGAGCCTCCACCGCCGCCGGCGCAACCTGGATCGAGCGGAGGGAGTTACGCCATTCCTCTGCGGCTTCTTTTCCTTCCTGCTCAAGAAGCGTGTCGTAGGTGTCCTGCCAGACGATCCAATTTGCCAACTCATTCTTGAGATTCTCCGGCAGCGTCGCACCGATCATGTACGCCCCCAGGTCCGGCCACAGAGATTCTGCGACGTGTAGTTTCGCTGCGTCCAGGATTGGAACCCAGTCCGAGGTCGCATCACCCGCCGGTAAACTTTGGGATACGTCGTGTTGATCAGAAGCAATAATCGTGAACCAACCGTTCAGAGCCGGAGCGACGACGACGGTGAAACCATGAGAATTCCAGGTGTGTGCGGTACGGTACTTCGCGTTCGCTGCGACCTGGGCCTGAAGGTCTTCCGCTGCTTCGCGTGGAGTAGGGCCGAGGCCGATCAGATCAGAGATGATTGCAGCATACCCAGCAACGATTCGGCGACGGCCCAGGGTGCGGTATTTCTTGACGATCTCTGCTTTGAGGACGGTTTCAATTTCCATCCTATTTCACCTCGCGGATAAGGGTAAACTGCCGATCTATCACTGCCGTGTTCAGTTTCCGTCCGCGAGCGTTCAGGAATTTTTCCCGCGCATACTTTTCCAGCTCGCCATCATTCACAAACTGGCCTTTGCGGACTCGGATCTGAAAAGTGTGCCGGACTTCTTCGGTTACGTGAACGGTGTATTTCACTAGCGTACATCCTTACGCTGCAAAACAGTCTTGATGGGCACCTGGCGGTCTCCATCGTTCAGACCCTCGATTCTTACCTGCACATGGTTGGGCTTGACGGATAGGCTATGCTCCCGAGTTTGGGTCACGACGGCCTG
>QHYQ01000560.1 GCA_003224175.1 Acidobacteriota bacterium | reverse complement strand
ATGGGAATCGCACAGTGAAAAACGGTGTGGCTATCAAGACACAGTTCCAGAGAATGGACGCTAATAAGGCGATAGCCAAGCGTTGAAGCTGCCGATTCTTCGTCATCTCATTTGTCCTTCAGACCGTCAGAAACAGGTTACAGGGTTGCCCAAGGCGCATTGCCTTGCAGCCTGCCGTCGAATCTCTGTGTCGTTTGCGTCGTCGGGCGCAGAGTAGAACCAGTCAACATACTGCTAGATTCTCTGGTTGGCTTGTTTGTCCAAGGTCTTGAAGCGCATGTATGGCGTCACCGAGCCATTGAAGGGAAATCGAAGTGAAACTTCCTTTGGGCCCTTAGGGTTGCATTGGCCCCAGCGACACTCACATTGAACCCTTCGCTTTGCAGGGCAGAATTCCTCGCATCCGCCCAAGCGACTTTCGCACGCGCGAATGGACATGTGACGACGGTCTAGTTCTCATCTTGTTTTGGGCGCCGTGGTTGGCGACTCCGACGGCGCGTGTGAATTACTCCCTGTGATGTGCCGCGTGATCGAATCGAAAACAGGGGCGTATGTCGGGTCGCCTATGAAATCGATTGCAAGTCGATGGTTGGGGACATCGCAGGTGACCCAGAGGCGATTTGGATTCTGGCTCGCTGCAAAAGAGAGACAATAACCTTCCTGTCCGTCCAAATGGATCCTGTGCTCGGCGACAAAGTCATATCCGCCTTTTAGTTTGACTCGTATAGTCGCCGGTTTCCATTTCTCATATTCGAATGCGTGGTTTGGCGGGGAAATCAGAGGGGCGACGATTACTTCTGAGAACTCGCCGCGGCGATAGTAGGCTCTGTGTATCCTCTGGACGATGAGCATACCTTGACCGCTGAAGGCACGCCACCCCCAAGGAACAGGAACTTCCCATTCGTGGAACCTGGCAGTCTTGCCGTGAACCAGATGCCAAACCAGCGAGACGACTTCAGGTAAGAAGACGCAGGCCAGAATAGTGACGATAATTGCCGACCTGGCCAGGAGCCTGCTCCGGCGCAATCTACGCCTCTTATTGTCTGTGCAATCTGGCATCGTGCCTCTTCCGCGATCCTTTATACTTGGAAACCGTCTCCTGTCAAAGAGACAGACATTGGCCGTTTCGCTGTCGCATAAGGCCATCTTCACGTTTGTGTGTTTCCGGTCTTCGCCGGTTACAAAATCGCATCAGCGTGGTGGCTGACAGCCAGAAACTTTGCATCAAGTCTTCTGACCAGCACTAGGACCCACAACTCGTCCCGCTGCTCGTCGGCGCGGGCTGGCACTTTGTCCGCCGCTCCTCCTCTTCCTTCCTTCTGCGCTCCTCCTCAGCACGACGCTTCCGCTCCTGCTCTTGCGCTTGGGCCTCCTTTTGTCGTTGTTGTTGCTTCTTTTCTAGTTCCCGTTTCGAGGCGTCCACAACAACGCCGGTTGTGATACCTGCCACGGCGTCCGGCACTCCAAAGCCGATATCTCCCCCCATGCTCGCCCCGGCAGCTGTATGCCCTCTCCGATAGCCTCAGCAGCTTTCCCCACAGCTTTTTTCGCATCTTCAATTGACTCGGCGTCTTTCTGCTCAGCCTTCTCGGGGTCTCCCTTAGCCGCCGCTTCTTGCGACTCCGCTCTTGCTTTGGCAGCTCCTAAGCCTAGATCAAACCCTTCAGTCGTCTTTTCTGTAAGTTTGTGGAGAGTCCAGGCGATTCCACCGACCACGACTGCAGCTACTACTACTGCGCACACCGCTGTGTCGAGACCGAAGATGCAATGTCCGTCGCGATCCACATAGGTGAGGGGTCGATTCCTTGAATAGGTGTAAAGGTTCAGGCTCTGAGGGTCACCGAAATCGACGTAGGGAACAGATTGCGGAGTCTCAGACCAGTCCGCAGACATGAACCGTCCCATTGAGGACGAATGGTACCTGGCACCGAAGTCATCCAATCCTGACTCGGAATCTCGTTCTTTGCCAGTGAATTTGTAGTTTTGGGGGCACGTGTTGGTATAGATACGCTCGCCGCCGAAGGGGTAAAAGTCGGCGTCGTAGCAGAATGAAGTCTGCCCCGCCTGCACGATCTCCCGCGACGTTCCCAGATGGTCAGCGAAATAGTAGAACACGTTACCCGACGAATCCCGCCGTGCGATCCGCTTCCTGCCAAAGAAAATGTACTCGTTGAACGTAGCGGTGCTCGTGCTGCCAGAAAGGTCGGTCTCGTCGAGGGCGTCGCTGCCCGTTTCTGCTTGACATTTAACGGATAGCGTTATACGGTGGGAGTGTGATTAAGTCGTTTCGCTCGAAAGAGGCCGAGCAACTCCATGCCAGGCAGCGAGTCAAACGGTTTCGGGCGATGGAGCGGGTCGCGCAGCGCAAGTTGCGCCAGTTGGATATTGCCGCCGAACTCCGCGACCTAGCCTCGCCTCCGGGCAACCATCTGGAAGCCCTCAAGGGCGACCGAGAGGGGCAGCACAGTATCCGCATCAACGATCAGTGGCGTATTTGCTTTGTCTGGCGCAATGCGGATGCTTACGGCGTGGAGATTGTGGATTATCAC
>QHYQ01000334.1 GCA_003224175.1 Acidobacteriota bacterium | reverse complement strand
TCAAAAGACCCATGCGAGCGACACCAACACCTATAAGGACTACTCCATCCACGTCACCCCTGAAATTCTGGGAATGACGCGGGATGTCTTGGCAAATGCTCTATTCGACGAAAACATTGAAACCAAGAAATATTTCTATCCGCCGCTTCATCAACAGTCGCTCTATTCCAGGTTCCACGATCCGGCCCGAAATGACTTGAGTCAAACCGAACTCCTGGCCGATGGCATCCTGAGCCTTCCTATTTACGAATCGCTTCCCGATGAAACAGTGAGCGCGGTGGCAGAGACCCTGGAACGCATTGTTCATTCCCAGCGTGAGCGCCGAGCTTCCACCATCGAAGGAGAGCCACGCAGGGTTGCCGCAGGGAGATGATTCCAGACACGTGCGCTCCCCATCTTGTCTGATTTGGCGACAACCCACTCGGATGCTTCACGCCGCCCCCCGGCTGGCCGTGTGCGTGAAATGTGAGTGACCTCAATGCGCGTGTTGTTTTTAAGGCGCTAACTCGCCCTCATTGGTCTTGCGGTCGGCACGATCATTTACACGGTTCTGAGGCAATCGAGAACGCGTTGCAGGAGCGAAATCTGCTAGAGTCGTAACTGATTTTCGCCATTTTAGCTCGAAATGAGAGGCCCATTCGCTTGCAGAAGATCGCGACATCGCTTCCCGAAGTCTGGGAACTCCGCCCCCACATCTTCCGCGACGCCCGAGGGTTTTTTATCGAAAGCTACAATCAAGCAAGGTTCGCCGCGTGTGGAATTGCCGACGTATTTGTACAAGATAACCACTCCTTTTCGGTTAAAGGAACGCTCCGCGGCCTGCATTACCAGTTGCCCCACGCTCAGACCAAGCTTTGCCGCGTGGTCGAAGGGGAAGCCCTGGATGTAGCCGTGGACATTCGAACAGGTTCGCCGACTTTCGGAAAATGGGCGGCCGTTGTGCTCTCGGCGAGGATGCAGAATCAGCTCTATATTCCACGCGGGTTTGCTCACGGATTCCTGGCGCTGACGGAACGAGTTCAGTTTCTCTACAAATGCAGCGATTTTTACGATGCCGCAGACGAGCACGCCATCTTTTGGAGCGATCCCGAAATTGGAATTGCGTGGAATATCGCCGCACCTGTGGTCTCTGAAAAAGACGCGAGAGCGCCTACGCTCGCGAAACTGCCCCGCGAGTTGCTCCCCGTTTACCCAACTACATGAGCAAGGAAGAATCAAAACCCAAGATTCTTCTCACCGGCAAGACTGGCCAGATCGGTCGGGCGCTAGCTCCGCTCCTCGACCGAATGGGCGAATTGACGGCACTCGATCGGCAGCAACTCGATCTCAGTAAACCGGATGAAATTCAGCGCGTGATCCGCGGCGTACTGCCGGACTTGATCGTTAACGCAGGAGCGTATACGGCTGTAGACCGGGCTGAGTCGGACGAAGCGGCTGCGCGAGCCGTCAATGCGGTTGCGCCGGGAGTCTTGGCCGAAGAGGCCAAACGGCTCGGCGCGCTCCTCGTGCATTACTCCACCGACTATATATTCGATGGGGCTAAACGAACGCCTTACGAAGAAGATGATCCGCCCAATCCATTGAACGCGTATGGAAGAACAAAGCTGGAAGGAGAGCGAGCCATTCGGCAGATTGCGCCAGAATATGTGATCTTTCGCACGGCGTGGGTTTATGCGCGCGAAGGTCGCAATTTTTTATTGACCGTTCTTCGGCTCGCGACGGAAAAAGAGGAGTTGAGGATTGTTCGAGACCAGGCGGGCGCCCCAACGTTGAGCCGAGAGATCGGCGCCGCCACAGCGGAAGTTCTGTCAAACATTTGCGCACCCGCAAACGGCATGCGGCCCTGGTCTGAAACTAAAGGCATATACCACATGACTGCCGGGGGCGAAACGACGTGGTATAACTTTGCGCAACTCATTCTGGAACTGGCCTCCAGCCAACTGCCGGCCGGGGACTGGCTTGCAGCGGCTACCAACAACCGGCCCCTGGTGGCCCGGCGCATCGTTCCCATCGCGACCGACGAGTTCCCCACCCCGGCCCGCCGTCCGGTTTATTCGGTGCTTGCCAATAGGAAATTAAATGACACTTTTGGCGTGAGGCTTCCGCACTGGGAAAAGCAACTGCGCGCGGTCTTTTCAGGTCGCGCATCTGATATGCGTACGCCGAGTACAAACGAAGAACGAGGGGCCGAAAAATAAAGGTCATGGAGGCACCTTGCCCGTGACGCGGGATGCAAATTTGGGAGGATCGCTCCGATGCGTTATCTGGTCACCGGCGGCGCCGGCTTTATAGGCTCGAATACAGTGGATGAGTTGGTACGCCGGGGGCATTCCGTCACCGTGCTCGACGACCTCTCCGCCGGTAAGGAGGCGAACCTCGCGGGCGTCCGAGAGCGGATCACGTTCATTCAGGGGACGATCACCGACCGCGAGGCAATCGAAAAGGCTTGTCGTGGGGCCGACTACGTGCTCCATCTGGCGGCGCGCACTTCCGTGCCGCGCTCCGTCAAGCAGCCTTTGGAGACTAATCAAATCAATGTGGATGGCACATTGAACGTTCTCGTCGCCGCACGAGATGCTGGTGTGCGCCGCGTGGTCTTTGCCAGTTCTTCCTCCGTCTATGGTGACACACCCACTTTACCGAAGCATGAGGGCATGCCGCCCGCGCCAATTTCTCCTTACGGCGTTTCCAAGCTGGTGGGCGAGCTGTATGGCGGCGTCTTTCACCGTACCTACGGGCTCGATTTCGTCGCTTTGCGCTATTTCAATGTGTTTGGGCCGCGCCAGGATCCTGGTTCGCCGTACTCAGGGGTACTCTCGCTGTTTATAACAGCGATGCGCGATGGCGGCCAGCCTTCCGTTTTTGGCGACGGAGAGCAGTCGCGCGATTTTACCTTCATCCAGAATGTGGTGATCGCGAATTTACAGGCCTGCGAGACGCCCGGTATCGCTGGGCGGGTAGTCAATCTTGGAACGGGAGGACGCTACACGCTCAACTACACCTTGCGGCTGTTGGAGGAATTCGCGGGCAGGCCGGCCAAACCAAAATACGACGCTCCTCGCGAGGGCGATATCCGCGACTCCCAGGCTGACATCTCCCTGGCCACCCAGACGTTTGGATATAAACCGCACGTCAATTTTGAAGAAGGATTGCGCAGGACTTGGGATTGGTATTGCTCGCAACACTAAGGGCCGGCACGCGTGCGCCAGCCATAGATCCGCGCCAGGCGCAGCGGGCGCCGGAGAGGTAGAGCGGCTCGAGAAAACGCGCGTGCCGCCCGCGATCGAATTCGGAGGGCATCATCGCCAGCCGAATCGCATAGGGCACGCCTTCGGCGAGCGAACCTCGCATGCGCGCTCGAAACGCAAACCGGCTGAACACTCCAAGCTCTACGCGCTCCGCGGGGAAACATCGCCGGCAAATGCCATCAATTAGGCGCCGCGGAACTACATCGCGTTTCAAGCAATCCTGTACGTCCTTTGGCAAAGCCGCGCTGAAAAGTTGTGCAGCGAGACCCGCGCCGAGCAGGACCATGAGTTCAAGGATTCGGCTCGAAGTATCGCCGTCAACCTCAGTTTGCGCGCAAAGCAAGAGTGACGCCAGATTTTCTGTAGCGCGTGCTGGTAGAGACTGAGTCATACCGCATCAGTTGGGGACCACACCCGTCCTTGTCCATTGGCAGATCGTCTCGATATCGTCTTGCGACAGCTTTGCCGCACGATGCACCAGAAGATATGAAGTTAGGGGCATATCGTGGGTCTGCACCTGACGGCAGATCGCCTGGAAGCGCTCACGCGTATATTCCGCGGGATTTTTGGTGTCGAGCCGCAGCCACTCGGAGAAGTTCACGTGTCGGCGTCCACTATCGACGTGATCGATGACGAACCAGGACACCGGCGCCACGTTGCTGTACCAAGGCCAGCTCGTTCGATCAGAGTGGCAGTCGTAGCAGCCGCGTCGCAGTATGCTTTCGATCTGTGGGGGCACGAACACTACTGCTTCCAAAGTGTGCGACTGGTTGACGGGAGGATTGGTGCGCGCAGGTCGAATCAATTGAATGCCGACGATCAGACCGAAAAATCCAAGCAATGCGCCTCGCAGGAATCCCGGCAACTTTGGTAGCTCCCAATCGCTCGATGCCGGGTGACTTCGCTCCGGCCTACGCGCTCATTTCAGTGGGCCGCAAGGCCAGTGCGAGAACGGCGCCAACCGCGCAAAGCAAGGACATTTGGATTACCCCCGCGAATAGCCAACCGCCGTGCGTGGCCAGTGCACGGATCAAATAGCCGCCAAACGCGGCGCCGCCGTACAGGCTGGTGACGAACATGCCCGAGCCTTTGCTGGCCAGGTTACTCCGCAAGGACTTCACGTGGTACGCCGCGAGACTTACGTAGAGGATCGCGCTCCCCACGACGCCGTAGGCGCAGGTTAGGATCTCCCGCGTCAGGGCCGATGGCGCTACCTGAAAGAAGAGATAACCCAGGACAGCGATGCATACGTAGGCTCCGCTCAATACGATTCGCGGAGAAAAACGATCCCCCACCCAGCCACCGGCGATCGAGGTGAGCGCTCCTATGGCAAAAAAGCCCACTACAAAACCTGCGAGCCTGGGCGTGTAGTGCAGATTCTCCTGAAGAAACGATGCGTAACTGCCGAGGAATCCATACATGCTGAGCCCATGGATCAAACAGAGAATCGTAAGGAGCACACTATTCCTGTTCCATAGACTCAGCGAACCGCCGGCGGTAATCCGCGCTTGCGCTTGGCCGCGCGTCTCGCTGAACCAGGAGCGCACGCTGGCCGCGACGATGGCAATCATCACAAAGCCAAATAAGCCGAACGCCAGCATCGGCACGCGCCAGTTGCCATATTTCATCAGCAGCACGCCGGTTAGCGACGATCCTACGAATCCGCCGATTCCGTAGCAGAAGTTGACCGAGCCAATAGCGGCTGCCTTGTAGGTCACAAAATAGCTTGCCGCCAGGGCAAACATGGAAGTCGCCAGCATGGCCATCCCGATTCCTTGCGCCGCCAGGCAGAAAAGCATGCCCCAGAATCCATGTGTGGCCGTGGTAAGGGCAGTCGCCCCCGAAAAAATTGCGATGCCTCCCAGCATGACCGCTTTGCGGGAAAAACGCGAAAGAATGTAGCCGGTCGTCAAGCCGCCGACGCCAAGACCAAGCGTAAAAATTGTCGTGAGCAGCCCGGTGAGCGCCGGTGAGAAGGAGAATTCACGCCGCACGTAGGGCGCGATCACCGGAAAGAGGTAGCGGTCAGCGGCCATGAGCACGTAGGAGAGCAGCAGGATGCAATACATCGTAATTGCTACGCTGCGTGTGCCAACCTGCTCCCGGGTTGCCGCATTTACATCGATGGCCGATACTTGGGTGTTATCCACGCGTGAAATCCTCGAGTTGGGCGGAGTATACGCCACAAAGCAACTTTTGGGAAAGGCGCACAACCGCAAGTGATAGCTAACTCTTAAAACAGGATGGAATTAAGTGAATGACGATAAGGCGTAAGCAACGGACAACCCTGAAGCGATAACAGCTAAGGACTTAACCAGGAAGAGGGGTGAAGGATTACAATGAGCTCAAACAGACTCTAAGGGATTGGGATTATGCCGATAGGTTTTCAAAGAGTCCCACTCGTGAGCGGCGGGTAGCTATGAATATTTCGGCCCCGTTTATTAGGCGGCCTGTGGCGACATCCCTGCTGAGCATGGGTTTGTTCCTCTTCGGTGCGCTGGCTTTTCCCTTTCTTCCACTGGCTACGCTGCCTGAGGTCGAGTACCCGACCATCACCGTGTATGCGAATCTGCCCGGTGCAAGCCCCGAAACGATGGCCACCGCGGTTGCGACCCCACTTGAACGCATGTTCGGTCGAATCGCCGGCATAACGCAGATGACCTCTCTCAGCCAGCTCGGCAGTACGAATATCACCATGCAGTTTGAGCTCGATCGAAATGTCGACGCTGCCGCGCGGGATGTACAGGCAGCCATTAATGCTGCGCGTGGTCAATTGCCCGCTAACCTACCGACGAACCCGAACTGGCGCAAAGTAAACCCCGCCGGAATTGACGTCGTGAGCATCGCGCTGACCTCGGATACAGCTACCAGGGCACAACTCTACGACGTGGCCGATTCCATTGTGGCTCAGAAGCTTTCCCAAGTCGCTGGCGTCGGGCAAGTGACTGTCGGCGGCAGTTCGCGCCCGGGGGTCCGTGCTGAACTCAACCCGCTTCTGCTGAGCAAACTGGGCCTGGGGTTGGACCAGGTGCGTGCAGCGCTGGGGGCGGCCAATGCGGATGTGCCCAAGGGCGCGCTTTCGGATGGGCACCGCATGCTCGTGCTCAACAACAACGATCAGCTTTTTCTGGCCAGACAATATGCTCCCTTGATTATTGCCTATCGTCATGGAGCACCGGTGCGGCTGTCTGACGTGGCCACGGTGGTCGATAGCCAGGAGGATATTCGCAACGCTGGGTTCGTGAACGGCAAGCCCGCCGTGATCGTGCAGCTCTACCGCCAGCCGCAAGCGAACATCATCGACGTTACAGACCATGTTCTGGCCCTCATGCCGCTGCTGCAGGCGTCCATTCCACCTTCGATCCATCTGGACATAACCGAGACGCGAACCACGATGATCCGGGCCTCCGTTAGAGATGTGGAGCTGACTCTCCTCCTGTCCGTCTTTATGGTCATCCTAGTTGTCTTCTTCTTTCTCCGCAGTGCTTGGGCGACGTCCATCCCCAGCGTGGTTGTGCCCCTCTCGTTGGTTGGAACCTTCGGCGTGATGTACCTCGTGGGCTACTCCATCGATAACCTCTCGCTGATGGCTCTTACGATTTCGACCGGCTTCGTTGTGGACGACGCAATCGTGGTGATCGAAAACATCTCTCGCTATCTCGAGCAGGGACTCTCTGCACTGGAAGCTTCTTTTCGCGGAGCGCGCGAGATTGGATTCACGGTCTTTTCCATGAGCACCTCATTGATCGCGGTGTTCATCCCCATCTTGCTGATGGGAGGCATCCTGGGCCGAATATTTCGAGAGTTCGCCGTCACCCTGAGCGTGGCTGTGGCCTTCTCGATGATCATATCGCTGACAACCACGCCGGCAATGTGTGCAAAGTTCCTCAAACCCGAAAAAGATCGCAAGCAGAACTGGCTCGGTCGGGCGAGCGAAAAGGGATTCAAACGCCTTTACGATGGCTATGCGAGCAGCCTCCGTTGGGTATTGCGACACCAGCCGATCGTACTTGGCATCATGCTGGGAACGGTCTGCCTGGCCATTTATCTCTATGTTGTGATCCCCAAAGGCTTCTTCCCGCAACAGGACACCGGGCGCATCAATGGCTTTGCCCGGGCCAGCGAGGACACCTCTTTTCAAACTATGCAGCAGAAGGTAAGGGAATACGAGGCGATTCTTAACGCCGATCCGGCCGTTCAGATTGTATCGGGCTTTGTCAACCGAGCGAATGCCGCTTATATCAGTATCATGTTGAAGCCGCTATCGGAGCGCAAGGTCAGCGTATTCGAGGTCATCAATCGGCTGCGACCCAAGCTGGCCGGCGTTCCGGGAGCAACGCTTTTCATGCAGCCGTTACAGGACGTTCAAATCGGCGGGCGTAGCGGCAGCGCACAATTCCAGTACACGCTGCAAGGTGACAACTTACAGGACTTGGTCGCGTGGGCGCCCGTGGTGGAACAGAAGCTGAAAACGATTCCGGAGCTTCAGGATGTGAATAGTGATTTGCAGAACCGGGCGCTGAAAGCGGGCTTGGTCATCGACCGCGATACGGCTGCCCGTCTGGGTCTGAATCCGCAAACGATCGATAACGCGCTGTACGACGCCTTTGGCCAGCGGCAGGTCTCCACCATGTATAAGGGAATTAACCAGTACCATGTCGTGATGGAGGTGGCTCAGCAATTCCAACAGAGTCCCGATGCGCTCAAGAATATCTATGTCCAGTCCTCTACCGGTCAGGAAGTTCCGCTCAGCGCATTCACGCACTACGAGGCCTCCATGACCTCGCTGGCCGTTGCCCACCAAGGGCAGTTTCCGGCCATCACCTTTACCTTTAATCTTGCCCCGAATGTCCCTCTCGGACAGGCGGTAGTCGCGGTTCAAAATATGGTACGTACGATGGTTGTCCCCGCTACGATTCATCCTGGTTTTCAAGGCACGGCGCAAGTATTCGAGTCCTCCCTCGCGTCAGAGCCCTACCTCATCCTGGCGGCGCTGGTGACGGTCTATCTTGTGCTGGGAATCCTCTATGAGAACTATGTCCATCCGCTTACCATTCTTTCCACGCTTCCCTCGGCGGGCGTCGGCGCTCTTTTGGCGCTGCTGATCTTTCGGACTGAACTCAGCATCATCGCGCTCATTGGCATCATCCTGCTGATCGGCATTGTGAAGAAGAACGCAATCCTTATGATCGATTTTGCCATCGATGCCGAGCGCAAGGAAGGAAATAGCCCCGAACCGAGGAGGAAACAACCCGGAAATTGGTCTGCAAGGGGTGAACGACGGGGCAATTTCGGCGAACCCTTCAGGCGGGTGTGGAGGAGCAGTCCGGTCGCGCCGTTCTCATAGAGCGTTTCCCAACCTGTGGCAAACGAGATCCTCTGGCACGACCAGCACCATTGAGCCTGGGGACCATGCGCAGCGACTTGAATAGCCGGAGGCGTTCAAAATGGCTCGTTAATTCTTCGACTTGTCGGCCTCGGCGGCGGCTTTATCCCGCCGTTCCTGATCGTCCTTTGTCAACGGGCCGGCATAATTCCCGGAACCGGCTTGCCGCGAGTACCGCATGACTACCGTCCCATCGGCTCTCTTGATCTGATCGATCACGCCATTGGGCACGCCTGACTTCGCCGGGCGGAGGACCAGAACAATTTCGTCGCCGGGCTTGAACGTCTGCTTGGTCCAACCATCATCAGCCATCATCGATTCTGGAGAAGCGACTTCGCCTGTCCACTGCACGGCTTTGCCGCTATCATCCTTTGTGGTCCAAACGAGCAACACGTGGGGATTTCTCCAAATATAGTCCACAACGGTGCCCTTTAGTGTGACCTCGGTTGTCGACCACGCTGCATTCCCGTGATGCGCCAGAACAGGGGAGGTCAACATCGGCAGTAGAACGATCGTAGCCAGGAGCGCAACCACGAGCATTGCTCGCAACATACTTCCCCTCCTCTTTTTCCAAACTGCCGCTAAAGATTCAAGAAGCACTCACTATTTCGGAACCGTGGGTATCGTATTCTCATTGTTAAAATGAATGCTGTCAGATGGGACGCAGAAATTTTCCGCCATCTCCGTATTGGGAATCAGTGTAATCGTGCCGCTTGTCGTCCAGGGCGCCGTATATACCTGTGGATCAATAACCGTCAGCGTTACCTGAAGCAGCCCGTAGTTGAGTCGCTTGTAACGTTCCTCAATACGCATTTCGTCGCTATGCGGATAGCCGCCCGGTCTCCCGGTTCCACTACGCTGAGCCTGAACTTGAGCAAGCCATGACCTGTCGTCATAGCCATTCGACTCGACAACGAAGGTATCTCCTTCCCACCTGCCTACAGCATATCCCAAGTATCGCGGAATCGGAGGATTTGGCGGCAGTTTGCGCCCGTCCGTCCAGATGTCCCGCCACGTATGGCCCCACTCAAAGAATTCTAAAACACGGTTCGGCAATGTAACGAACTCAACTCCAAAGTTGAATGTTAGCAACCGTGGCCAACCCATAGGATCACAAATATTGGCGGGATCCTTTGAATTCCACTGGGGCGAGTCACTTTGGTCGGCCTCGAATAACTTCTTTCCGTAGGGAGTAAAAGACGGAACCGCTGTCAGATTCAGCGGAATTCCATTGACCGTCAGGTCTTTGGAATTGCCGTTCCAAACTCCTGATATATCATGCACATTAAACGGGCGCGTATCAACGTTCGCCTTCTTGCGATCCTCCGCGGCATAAGCTTCGTTCTCGCAGTGCGGGCAGGCTTTCCAGCCCGGACCCGGAGTAACTAATGGTACCTCCAGGCCCGGCCTTGGAGGCTTTGTATCCGCGGTTTGGCCCGCGGCCCCCTGCTGCGCGGACGCGCCCGGCCTGAAAGTTAGCAGCGTTGCCAACAGCACAATGCTGACAATCGCAGAGTCTCGCATTTTGTCAAATCCTCCTTCAGACGGGTGGCGCCATCGCAGAACAAGCCGGAATTTCCTTTTTGACTAAAACGGTAACGATTGTACGCCTATTTTTCCTGCTAGGAATGTTGAAGAGACTTTCAGCCGGAGCAGAAACCGGCGCTACTCGCAGTTCGTGCTAGGAGAAAAAGCTACCTTTTGTCGAGACCTTCGTTTAGCTCGATGCGGGTACCCACCGGGTCGGTGATGAAGGCCAGCCCGAGGCCACCTTCGCGCACGCTGTAAGGTGTATCGAAGTTAATTCCGTCAGCTTCGAGTTTCTTGCAGAATGCTGCGAGATTCTTGATCTCGAAACCAATATGGTCGAGGGCCCGCCCTTTGGTGGGGACTGCTTTGGAATCCTGTTTGGAAAATCTGAAGTTCACGCCCGAGAGATTGCTTTGCGCCATCGGCGCGGAGGACAGATTGCCCGGCGCGGGGCCGGTGAGCTCCGCCCTCTGAATTTTTATGCCGAACTCCTTCGCGTACCACTGTTGCAGTTCCGACCACGCGGAGCCTCCCTTCGGACCCGGATCGGCAACGAAAAAATGGACCTGATCAAACTCAATCGGAACGGCGAGCGTGGGCCGCTCTATAATTTCGATCTTGAAGCCATCCGGGCTGTAGATATACCCGCCGTATATCCGGCCTTGGGGGTCTGTTCCATTGCTGGCGACCTTAACGCCCTCCGCTTGCATCTTAGCCACTAACGCTGTGCCGTCTTTCACCAGAAAGCCAACGTGATTGACCGAGGAGCCTTCCATGGCTCCGCTGGGGTCCGCCTTTGTGAAAAGAAAGATGGCGCCAGGATACTCGACGCCTTCGAAGGGACCGCTTTTGATGGCCGTACCGCCAAGCTCTAGATAAAATTTCTTGGCGGCCTCCACGTCGTGCACATTTAAGTGCATGTGGCCTACCGTCACGCCCATGTTGTTCGGCGGATTAAGTTGAGCCAGCGACGCCGTTGCAGAAAACAGAACCGTAGCCCCGAGAGTAAGCAAAAAACCTCTCATGGAATCCACCTCATTTTCGATAACGAGTAACCGAACGCCTGGGCGGCGGAAACGTAGCATTCTTCGGAAGCAGAAGCAAGAATCGGACCGAGAGTACGGTTCAGCCAATCACGTGAAATAACTGCACCTGCGAATCCGCCGGAATTTTCAGTTGCGGATACTTTTTCGCTTTCAGTTCGCGCAGCGCTGCTTTTTCAGCCGGATCGGTCACATGGACGAGGGTAACGTCATACAAGTTATTCCCAATTTTCAAGCGCACGTGCGGGTCGCGCGCCACATTCTCATTCCAACTTCTCCCGTGGGGATATTCGACTCCCGCAGGATAAAAGGAGTCCAGGTAAAGCTGGCCATTATAGGCGACGCAATAAGTCGTTACCGAGTGAGGAAGCAGATACCAGGTCCGGGTCTGAACCTTGACTGTGGAAAGTTCGTCGGTGAACGACCAGTCAGCAACCGGAGTGGTAACGAGATTTCCTTTAAGCCACAGACCGGGCGTTCTTGCCCGAGGCTCAAGGCCGGTTATGCTCAGGACCACCAGCAATAGGACCAAGCAAATCAGTATCGCTCCAGCGATCTTCAACAGCGTCTTCATAGCTCGCTCCTAAAGTGCAAGTAACATAGTACTCGGGGATTGCTTGGGCCCGTAACTTCTTAGGAGCCCCCTGGTCACTATACGAACTAGCTTCCCAGGGCTATTATGAGTTTGGCAAAATCGTTCAGGACAGCGCAAAGAAAACGAGGCCCGGGACGTGCGCACGGGACTCGCGGTGCAGTTGGAAGTTGCGCGGATGCGGGGACATATTTTGTCTAACAACGAAGTTAAATACCAGCGAACGCGAGAGACGTGTTCTATTTTTGTATTTATACTCGGCGTGGGTATTACGCTAACAGGCTGTTCGAAAGGCGTATCCTCCGGCGGGCGGGTGGACGCCAGCGCGACGATCCGTATCCAGAGCGTTACCGTGCGAGAGGAGATTTTCCCGCGGCGTGTGGAAGCCGTCGGGTCGTTGTTGGCTCTCGAAGAGAGCACCATCAGTTCTCAAGTAGAAGGTCCGGTAACACAAATAGCTGTGGAGGTGGGCGACGTAGTGAAGGAAGGTCAGGTCATGGTTTCCATCGACCCGACCGAACTCCAATATGCCGTGGAAACCCAGCGAGCGGCCGTTCGCCAGGTGCGCGCGCAACTAGGCATTGGGCCCGACGATCCTCCACCGAGCGACCCCACGAAAGTTGCCCTCGTGCAACGCGCGGCCGCCGACCTATTTGACGCGAAGCAGAAATTCGACCGCGCTCAGGCGCTCTTTGAGGCGCAGTTAATCTCCCCAGAGGATCGCGACTCCGCTTCTGCGCGGTACGACAACGCCCGCGCATCGCGCGATTTGGCGATTCAACAGGTGGATCAGCTGGTCGGCCAGCTTCAATCGAGCGAAGCGATGCGGCGTCTCGCGGAAAAGAAAGTCGCCGACGCCTCGATTCGCGCCCCATTCAACGGTGCGGTGAAGGAACGGAAGGTCAATCTCGGTGAATACCTCAAAGTGCAAAGTCCCGTGATGGTTTTGGTACGCATCGACCAGTTACGCGCCCGGTTGGAAGTGCCGGAGAAATGGGCGGGCGCCGTGCACGCCGGCGCCACTGTCGATATTCACGTGGGCGCCTATCCCAATGAGGCATTTCAAGGGAAACTTACGCGCATCAATCCGACCGTGAACCCGGATTCGCGGGCTTTCGAGGTGGAGGCCATGATTCCGAATCCGGAAAGCAAACTCAAGCCTGGTTTCTTTGCGCAAGGTTCCTTGCCGAGCGACGTGGAAGAAAAAATTGTGACGATTCCACAAGATGCGATTAAGTACGTTTTCGGTACATACTCGGTTTTTGTAGTGAACGGGGGGCGCCTGGCCGAACGCACGATCAAACCGGGTGCCCAGAATCAAACGCCGCAGGGCACACGTGTAGAAGTGATCGAGGGTTTGCGCGCGGGAGAGCGAATTGCGATGGCACCCGCCGGTACAACCCTGTATGACGGGGCGCCGGTACACGAATGACGATTTGCGTTAACGAAACAGGGCTCCGCCAATCATCCCTGGAAACGGCCAGCGAGGCGCTCCAGTGAAGATCGCCGAGATTTGCGTCAAGCGGCCCGTCTTCGCGGTTATGCTGATCGCATTTCTGGTAACGCTGGGCG
>QHYQ01000333.1 GCA_003224175.1 Acidobacteriota bacterium | reverse complement strand
CTCGCTCAAAATTCTCTCTGCTGAAAACAAGCGCTTACGAATCGTTCACCAGACCGGCGAGCGTGACTACAATGCCGTGCTCGCAGCCTACGCAGGAACCGATATCGAAGCGGAAGTCGCCCCATTTTTCTCCCGCATGGCGGAACGTTTCGCCGAGGCCGACCTGATCGTCTGCCGTTCCGGCGCGATCACCGTCTCCGAGATTGCCGCCGCCGGCCGCGCCGCCATTTTCATCCCCTTCGGCGCCGCCACGGATAGCCACCAGATGCGCAATGCCGAGGAACTGGTGCGCGCCGGTGCGGCTCGGTTGATTCCGGAGCCGGAGTTGAGCGGAGCGCGCCTGGCCCGCGAGATTCTCGCGCTGATCGATCACCCTGCCGGGCTTGTGGAACTCGGCACGCGCGCGCGCGAACTGGCCCGGCCGCACGCCGCCGAGAAAATCGTGGATTTGATCGAAGAGGTGGCACGCCCATGACCGGCCCTTTTCACAATTTCAAACGCATTCATCTGGTCGGTATCGGCGGTATTGGCATGAGCGGCATCGCCGAGGTACTGCTCACCTTGGGATATGCCGTAACCGGTTCGGATTCGCGGCTCTCGCCGGTCACCGACCGGCTGACCAACCTCGGCGCGCTGATCTACCAGGGCCATCGTGCCGAGCAGGTTCAAGGCGCTCATGTGGTGGTCGCCAGTTCCGCCATTCGCCGCGACAATCCCGAACTCCTGGAAGCCGCGCGCTCGAAAATTCCTGTCATTCCGCGCGCCGAGATGCTGGCTGAATTGATGCGCCTGAAATATGGCATCGCCGTGGCCGGCGCGCACGGCAAAACGACCAGCACCTCCATGGTCGCCGCCATTTTGGGCGCCGCCGGCCTGGACCCGACATTCGTCGTGGGCGGCCGCGTGAATCATGCAGGCACAACCGCCCGGCTCGGGCGCGGCGAATACATGGTCGTCGAAGCGGATGAGAGTGACCGCTCCTTCCTCCTTCTCGCTCCCGTAGTGGCCGTCGTCACCACCATTGACCGCGAACATCTCGATCACTATGCGTCGCTCGAAGAGATTCAGTCGGTTTTCGTGCAATTCGTGAACCGCATCCCATTTTACGGCGCGGCGATCCTGTGTCTGGATGAGCCCAATGTGCAGGCGATCATTCCGCAAGTCACGCGCCCGGTGATCACCTACGGGACGTCCAGCCAGGCGGATCTGGCAATCAGCGATGTGGACCTGCGCGGCTTGGCCAGTGAGTTTCGCCTCACCTATCGTGGCGACGATCTGGGCATGTTTCGCCTGCCCAGCCCCCCGGGCATTCATAACGTGCGCAACGCCGCCGCCGCAGCGGCCGTGGCGCTCTATCTCGACGTTCCCGGCGATCTGATTCGCGCGGGTCTCGAGACCTTCACCGGCGTGGGCCGGCGCTTTGAGATCAAAGGCACCCTGCGCGGCATTACTTTGATCGATGACTACGGCCATCATCCTGTGGAGATTCGCGCCACGCTCGAAGCCGCGCGCGGCTGCGGTTACGACCGACTGCTGGTGCTCTTTCAGCCGCATCGCTTTTCGCGCACGCAGCACCTCTGGGACGACTTCTGCCGCGCTTTCAATCAGGCGGACCTGCTGATCGTGACGGATATCTACGCCGCGAGTGAAGCGCCGATTCGCGGGATCACCGCCGCGGCATTGGCAGAGGCCATTCGCGCTGCGGGCCACAAGAACGTGGTCTATTGCGGCACGCTGCAGGAGAGCATCGAGAGGCTGCTTCGCGAAGTTCGGCCTGGCGATGCCGTGCTCACCATTGGAGCGGGCAACGTCAACCGCGCCTTGGGAGAATTCGCCTTGCTTCTCGGCTCCCAGCATTTCATACCCAGTCGGCGTGAGAGTTAGCACTGCAAATGGCGATCAGACTGAGCCATGAAACTTAGCGACCCGCGCATTCTCGCTGCTCTGCCTCAGCTCGGCGTCGAGTGCATCGGCGGAGCCTCGCTGGCGGAACGCACTTCGCTCGGCATCGGCGGCATCACGGATTTGCTGCTGATTCGCCGGCATGACGCCCTGCCTGATCTGATCGTGCTGCTTCGCGACGCTGGCGTCGCCTACAAATTTCTTGGTGGGGGTACGAATCTGCTGGTGAGAGATGGCGAGCTCCCCTGGGTGGTTCTGCAACTGGCGCATCAAGAACCCCAAGTGCGCCTGGAAGGAAATTCCGCGCACGTTTACGCGGCCGCCGACCTCGGCCGCACGGTCACATTCTGCGCCAAGAACGATCTCGGCGGCATGGAGGGCCTCATTGGTGTCCCCGGCACCGTCGGTGGAGCGTTGCGCATGAACGCAGGCGCGTACGGCACGCAAATCGGCTCCTATGTCCGCGGCGTCGAACTCTACCGGGCCGCCGAGGCGCGCATCGAGACGCTGCGCGAAAAAGAAATTTCTTTCGAATATCGTCACACTTCATTTGCGCCCGATGATATTATGCTCGCGGTGAAACTGGAGCTGCCCTCCAAGCCATACCGCGAGATCCTCCAAGGCATTCGCATCTGCAACGAAAAACGCCGTTCCAGCCAGCCGCTCAACCAGAAAAGCGCCGGTTGCATTTTCAAGAATCCTCCGGGCGGGTCCGCCGGCCGCATAATCGATGAGCTGGGGCTCAAGGGCTTTTGCGTCGGCGACGCCCGAGTCAGCGACCGGCACGCTAATTTCTTCGTGAATGCCGGCCGCGCCACCTGCGCCGATATGCTCCGCCTGATCGTGCAAGTTCGCGAACGCGTGCACGCGGCATATGGAGCCGAACTCGAGAACGAGGTCATTCTATGGACCGAGTGATGGCCGGCCAATGAACACGGGCCCGGAGGTCTACCCGCCCGAGGCTCTCGCCGATGACGAGCCTCGCTATCTGCGGCGGCAAAAGCCGCTGGAGATCCGGCGCCGGAAATTCGGCGGAAAAAGCTGGCCAGCTTACCGACGCTGGACGCTTATTGGCGCCGCGATCCTCGCGGGCGGGTTTCTCAGCTATCACAGCATTCGCTTTCTTTTGTTCTCTCCTAGCGTTGAATTCGCCGGCTCCTCCCAGGTGGAGATCACCGGAAATCAGTTTGTCGGCCGCGCGGCGATCACCGAAGTCTTTTCTCCCGATTTAGGAAAGAGCGTCTTGCGCGTGCCGCTCGATGCCCGCCGCAAGGAGATCGAGTCGATTCCCTGGGTGGAAGAAGCTACCGTCGAACGCACGCTGCCGGATCGCATTCGCGTTGAGCTCGTGGAACGAACGCCCGCCGCATTCGTATCCGATTTGGGTGCACTTTGGAAATAGCGATTTCGTGAACAAATATCGTTTGCTGGCGGAAAACATTGCGCAGTGGCGGGCGAGTGCGGGACGCGTGGAATCGGTTGATCTGAGATTTTCCCGGCGAGTCGTGGTCAATCCCGAGCGCGACCCCGTGCCCGCGAACCCGGTCGAGCCGGCCGTTCGTTCTTCATCCGCCGCCGGTGCGCGTCGATCATCGAGGCGTAGGAGCAATTAGTGGGGAAGAAAGAGCGCTATCTCGCCGCGCTGGATATTGGGAGTGCGAAAACGTGCGCGTTGATAGCCGATATCGAAAATGGCGGCGCCCGATTCCTGGGAATGGGCGCGGCTGAGTCCAAAGGGTCGCGCAAGGGCCTCATCGTTAATCTGGATGCCGCGGTAGGCTCCATCCGTCGCGCCCTGGAGGAGGCCGAAAGCGTCGCCAATGTGCCGGTAGAATTCGCCGTAGTGGGAATCGCGGGGAGCCATGTGCGCGGCGTGAACAGCCGTGGCGGAATCTCTCTCGGCACCCGCCCTCGCGATATCGAAAAGGAGCACGTGCGGCGGGCCGTGGATGCCGCTCGCGCCATCACGCTTCCCGAAGATCGCGAAATTCTTCATGTGCTCCCTCAGGAGTTTTTAGTCGATCACCAGGACAACATCCGCGATCCCATCGGCATGGTCGGGCAGAGCCTGGAGGTGAACGTCCACATCGTCACCACCTCCGTCGCGGCGACGCAAAACGTAGTGACCGCCGTCAATCGTGCCGGCGTTGTCGTGAGCGACACCGCACTCGAGCCTCTGGCCTCCGCCGAATCCGTGCTCACGCAGGACGAACGCGAGCTGGGCTGCTGTCTGCTCGATATTGGTGGAGGCACGACCGAGTTGATCGTCTATTCCGGCGGGGTTGTCCGCCATACGGCTGCTGTAGCCATTGGCGGCGATCACTTCAGCAACGACCTGGCCGTCGGCCTGCGCACGCCGATTCCCGAAGCCGAGCGCATCAAGCGCGAGCATGGTTGTGCCTCGCGGGACTTTCTTGCCGAGGATCGGGCCATCCAGATCGCCAGCGTGGGCGATCGGCCTCCTCGCACTGTGTTTGTCCGCATGCTCAACGAAATCATCGAGCCGCGCGCACAGGAGCTTCTTGCGCTCGTGCGTGACGATCTGAAACGGGCCGGCCTGGACGCGCAGATTCCCGCCGGCCTCGTGCTCGCCGGCGGCGGCGCGCGTCTCAGGGGGCTCGCTGAATTAGCCGAGTGCATGTTGTCCCTGCCCGTGCGCTGTGCCGCGCCGCGCGGGCTTGAAGAGATGCCGGAAGAGCTTTCCCAGCCCGAGTACGCAACGGTTGTGGGGCTGCTGCTGTACGGAGCGCACGCCCGCCGCATGGCGGCGCAGCGCCCCGCTACATTGGTGGCGAAACTGAAAAGCATGTTCGCCGGCCAGTAAGCCGAAACGTGGCGCAGGCCGGCAATATGGGGGAGAGCACAATGACGCCAAAGGAGTCGAGCATCAGAATTTCGTTCAGCGAGGAGAGCCTGGAGGGCGCGAAGATCAAGGTCATCGGCGTCGGGGGTGGAGGATGCAACGCCGTGAACCGCATGATCCGCGCCAAGGTGGAAGGCGTCGAATTCATCGCTGCCAATACCGATCAGCAGGCGCTGAAGTTATCTCAGGCGCCCGTCAAGTTGCAGATTGGCGCCAAACTGACCAAGGGGCTCGGCGCCGGCGCCAATCCCGAGGTTGGCCGCAAGGCGGCTCTGGAAGACACCGAGAAGATCATCGAGGCGCTGGAAGGCGCCGATATGGTCTTCATCACCGCGGGTCTCGGCGGCGGTACCGGCAGCGGTTCCGCGCCCGTAGTGGCTTCTCTCGCCAGCGAACTCGGCGCGCTCACTGTCGCCGTCGTCACCAAACCCTTTGCCTTCGAAGGCAGGCGCCGCCTGACACAGGCGGAACACGCGCTCTCCGAACTCGTCGGCTGCGTCGATACCGTCATCGTCATTCCCAACGAGCGCCTCATGGAGACCGTCGAGCGAGGCACGAGCTTCTTCGAGGCCTTCCGCATTGCCGACGAGATCTTGCGCCAGGCCGTACAGGGCATCAGCGACATCATCACCATTCCCGGCATCATCAACCGCGATTTCGCTGACGTGAAAACAATCATGGCGGGGCAGGGCTATGCCGTCATGGGTACAGCCGTCGCCTCGGGCTCCAATCGCGCCGTAGACGCCGCCAATCGCGCCATCTCCAGTCCTTTGCTGGAGGACAATACCATCAATGGCGCGCAGGGGATTCTCATCAACGTAACGGGCTCTTCGAGTCTGTCGCTGCACGAAGTCCACGAAGCGTCCACGATCATTCAAAAAGCCGCGCATGAAAACGCCAACATCATATTCGGCGCGGTGATGGACGATGCCATGAAGGAGTCGGTCAAGATTACTGTGATCGCGGCGGGTTTCCGCGAAGCCGGCAAAAAACAGCAGCAGCGTCCTTCTTATTTGCCCAAGACCTGGAAGGCGCTGGCAGCGCCCGAACCGGAGCCGGTGCAACCTAAAGTTGCGCTTCAAGAAGATGAGGTGGTGATCCCGCCGCCTCGAGCCGTGCCGCCCGTGATTCAGGAATCAACTCCCGACCCGCTGGATCTTGATGTGCCGACGTTCCTGCGGCGCCAGGCGCAAAAGGCATAGATCGGTCGCAAAGAAAAGACACGCACGTCTGCGGCCAGGCGATGGCCCATAAAAAAGAAGTCATCCGGATAAGCCGCGGCGCTATAGACCTTCTGCTCGTTGAAGCTCGCGCCAACCCAAACATCGAGTGCTGCGGTCTGCTGGGCGGCCGCGACGGCCTCATCTCCGCCGTTCTGCCTGCCAAGAACGCCCTGCAAAGCGCCAAGGCTTACGAGATCGCCTCCGAGGAGCTCTTCGCGCTTTTCCGACGCACGCGCGCCGAAGCGCTGGAGCATCTCGGGATCTACCACTCCCATCCTAAAGGCGAGAACTCTCCTTCTCCGCTCGATCTCGAGCGCGCCTTCTATCCCGACGCGGCTTATCTGATCATCTCCCCGGATTTGAATGCATCTCACCCCGTTCGCGCCTTTCGCATCGTCGCAGGGCGAGCCCGCGAGCTTCCTCTGGAGATCGTCTAGGCAAGCGCCGTAGTCTTGTCGTTTAGCGAACTGCGGATCAGAACTTGGAAACGTCAAGCGGCGGTCCGCCAGCCAGCACGGAATGATACGCGGCGTGAACCAAACGCGCCGCATTTTCCCACGAATACATCCGCGCTCGCTCATAGCCTCTCCGCCGCAGGGTCTGGCGCAAGGCGTTTTCCGTCAGAATTTGCCGAATCCCCCGGGCGATATCGAAGACGTTCTCTGGATTCACCAGCAAGGCTGCTTCCTGGAAGACCTCCGGGAGCGACGAGACGTTGGAGGTCAGCACGGGCGTTCCGTGGGCCATGGCCTCGAGCGGCGGCAGCCCGAAGCCTTCATACAGAGAAGGAAAAAGAAAAGCCAAAGCGCGTGAATAAAAAACCCGCAGCACCGGGCCGGGCACAAATCCGAGAAAGCGCACGTCTTCCCGCACGCGCGCACGCACCACGGCCCGGCGCAGGTCCACATGGCGGTTGAGCGCTTCGCCGATAACCAACAATTTGAGCTGGTCGAATTCCGGATTTCCCCGCAGTTCCGCTTTGGCCACGGCAAACGCTTCGATCAGGCGGGGCAAATTTTTCTGTGGCCGGATATTCCCGGCGTACAGCACGTAGGGTGAGTTCACGGCGTGGCGTTCCAGGATGCGGTCCGCATCGGCCGGGAGGGGTTCGTTGAGGAAGCGTTCATCGACGGCATCATAGACCACCGTAATTTTCGATTCAGGAATATGAAAAAAGCGCGCCAAATCGCGTTTGGATGCATGGGAAACGGCGAAAATATGGTCGGCGCGGTTCAGCGCGCGTCGCGCAAAGAAAAGGCGCCCAGTCTGCACCGGTGGACTAGCACCGACCGGCGGAGCCAAAACGTCGCTCAAGTCGTGCACAGTGATCAGCAGACGCGAAGGCACGATCGCCGGCGCATAAAACCAGGGCATGTGCAGAATGTCCACGCGCCGCTTGCGCAGCAGCCAGGGCAGATGCAAATGTGTGCGAAGAGTGCCGGGCTCGTGAGCATACTCCAGCAGCTCGAAATTATCGGGAAGCGGATCAAACTCCGCCATGTGGCGTGGTTCGCCAATCAGCAAGTAGTGCGAATCGATGTCAATGCGCGCGAGCTGGTTGACAATATTGCGGATATACGTGCCCAGGCCGTAATCGCCGGCGCGACGTATATCAATGGCCACGCGCATCTTTTTTCCGCATCGGCACGTTTTAGAAGCGGCAAAGGCTATGTGGTGCCCGCGGCAGCGCGCCACCGCCGCATGTACAGCGGAAATTCCGCCGTGAGTTCGGCGACTTGAGCGCGCACGCGCTGCTCGGTGGCGGCATCGCCTGCGTGCTCGAGCACGTCGCAGATCCAGCCCGCGATTCGCTCCATCTCCGGCTCGCGCATCCCGCGCGTGGTCACGGCAGGACTGCCCAGGCGAATTCCGCCCGCGGTCATCGGTGGCGTGGGATCGAAGGGGATCGCGTTCTTGTTCACGGTAATCGTCGCGCGATCGAGCGAAGCTTGCGCGTCCTTGCCGGTCAGCCCGCGGGAGTAAAGATCCACGAGAAAAAGATGATTATCGGTGCCGCCGCTGACGATGCGGAAGCCGCGCCGCGCCATCCCCGCAGCCAGCGCTTTCGCATTCGCCACCACTTGTTCTTGATACTCGCGAAACTCCGGCTGCATCGCTTCCTTCAGGCAGACGGCCTTCGCCGCAATCGTATGCATCAGCGGTCCGCCCTGGGTTCCTGGGAAGGTGATGCGGTCGAGCTCTTTGGCCCATTTTTGCCTGCAAAGCACCAGGCCCGCGCGCGGCCCGCGCAGCGTCTTGTGGGTGGTGGTCGAAACGAAGTCGGCATGCGGAATCGGGCTGGGATGCAGGCCCGCGGCCACGAGGCCCGCGATATGCGCCATATCCACAAAAAACACCGCGCCTGCCGCCGCCGCGATGCGCGCCATGCGCTCGAAATCGATAATGCGCGAATAGGCGCTCGCGCCTGCGACGATCATCTTCGGCTTATGCTCCGCCGCGAGCCGCTCGATCTCGTCGTAGTCGATCGTTTCGGTATCCTTGCAAACGCCATAGGCGACGAACTTGTACGTTTTGCCCGAAAAATTCAGCGGATGCCCGTGCGTCAGGTGCCCGCCGTGTGCCAGATTCATCCCCAGCACGGTATCGCCCGGCTGCAGCGCGGCCATATACACGGAGATGTTTGCCTGCGTGCCCGAATGAGCCTGCACGTTGGCGTGCTCGGCGCCAAAGAGCTGCTTGGCGCGGTCGATGGCCAGCTGCTCGGCGCGGTCCACGAATTCACATCCGCCGTAATAGCGCTTCCCGGGATAGCCCTCGGCGTATTTGTTCGTCAAGACCGAGCCCACCGCTTCCAACACGGCTTCCGAGACGAAGTTTTCCGAAGGAATCAGCTCCAAGCCCGTGGCCTGGCGCCGCGCCTCGAGCTCGAGAACTTCTGCGATCTCCGGATCGACTTCGCGCAGACGCCGATTCATTCGCTCGAGTGCACGGTCCGCGGAAGTGTGTTCGGTGGTTTGTTTTGTGGCGCTCATCCTCTAGGCTTCGGCTCCTGATCGAGTTCGGAAATCTTGTCGATGCGGCGTTGATGGCGTCCGCCGGCGAATTGCGCGCTCAGAAAGCTCTCGGCCACTTCGATGATTTGATGCTCGTTCAGCACGCGCGCGCCCATCGCCAGCACGTTGGCATCGTTATGTTCGCGGCTCATCCGCGCGGTCAGCGCGTCGTGCGCGACGGCGGCGCGTACGCCGCCGATTTTATTTGCGGCCATAGCCATGCCGATTCCAGTGCCGCAAACGAGAATGCCCAGATCATCCTGGCCCTGCTGCACGCGCCGCGCAACCTTGATCGCGAAATCGGGATAGTCCACCGACTCTTCCGACCAGGTGCCCGCGTCGCTGACGGCATATCCGGCCGATTGGAGATACTTCTTTATGTTTTCTTTGGCACGGAAGCCCGCGTGGTCCGCGCCGAGGGCAATACGCGGTTTCTCCGCCGATGATTTCCGAGAAGCGTCCATCATTTTGAGGGGGAGAGCGATTCTATCGGTTCGCACCATCCTTTGCAAACGCTGCCCGTCCAGGCGATCCCCGTGCCCCTTTCGGCCAGGGGCCGAACTTGCATTTCGCTCCGGTTCGGCCAGACAATGCCGGCATGGCACTCGAATTCACCACCTCCTACCTGAAAGATTCCATCGAAGTCTTGCGTCATTACAAGCGGCTGGCCGAGCGCGCCATCGCACAAGTCCCCGACGACGCTCTCGTTGCCGCTCCCGATGCCGAATCAAATTCCATCGCGATCATTGTCAAGCATCTCACCGGCAACATGCACTCGCGCTTCACCGATTTTCTTACCAGCGACGGCGAGAAGCCCGATCGCAAGCGTGATACGGAATTTGAAGCGCCACCGAAGACGCGCCGAGTTGATGGCCATGTGGGAGGCCGGCTGGCAGCGCGTTTTCAGCGCACTTACGCCGTTGACCGACGCGCATCTGAGCCACAAAGTTTTTATTCGCTCCGAAGCTCATTCCGTCACCCAGGCCATTAACCGGCAGCTCGCTCACTACGCCTACCACGTCGGCCAGATTGTTTATGTGGCGAAACATTTTGCAGCCGCCAACTGGACTTCGCTCACCATTCCTCGCGGCAAATCCGAAGAGTTCACGAGCAGAGTAACTTCCGGCAAGGCTTCGCAGCGCTAATAAGGTTCATCAAACATAGCGGCGCGCGAACCGATGTGCGAGGCGACAAGAGTCTCGATCTAAATATGCCACCAAGTGGCGGCGCAACCACGTTACGCCTCTGGTAGGATTAGCCCAGGGAGAAAAAATTGACGCTCGGATTGCGGCGAACGATGGTAAGTGCGCTCGGAATAGCGGTCTCGTGTCTCCTCTTGGCGGCGCGGGCCGCGGGCCAAGCGGAATCGGCGCAGAAGCCGCTGATGGCCGAGGAGTATTTCAAGAATGTCCAGGTTCTCCGGGGCATTTCGGTGAAGGAATTCTTGGACACCATGGGCTTTTTCGCCGCGTCTCTCGGTGAAAACTGCACGTTTTGCCACGTCGAGGATAGCAGCGGCGATTGGGCGAAGTATGCCGATGACAACGCTAATAAGCAGACCGCGCGCAAAATGATTCTGATGATGACCGCCATCAACAAAGGCTATTTCGGCGGGCGCCGCATGCTCACGTGCTACTCCTGCCATCGCGGCGGCGAGACCCCTCGGGTCACCCCCAATCTGGCGGAACAATACAGCGCCCCGGTTCTGGAAGTGCCCGATGAGATCACCGAGGAAGCTCCCGGCGCGCCTTCCGCGGGTCAAATTCTGGACAAATACCTTCAGGCGCTCGGCGGGGCGCAGCGACTGGCGAGCCTGGCGAGCTTCGTCGCGAGAGGCACTTATCAGGGATACGATGATCCGGAGAAGCGCGCCGCGGAAATCTATGCCAAAGCGCCCGACGAGCGCACCATAATCGTGCATACCCCCAACGGAGACAGCACCACCACCTACGACGGCCATTCCGGCTGGATTGCCGCGCCGGATACGGACCAGCCAATGCCCGTGATGACCTTGACCGGGGGCGACCTGCAGGGCGCCAAGATCGACGCGAGCGTATCTTTTCCGAGCGGGATCAAACAGGCTTTCAGCCAATGGCGCGTCGGCCTTCCAATTAGCATTAACGATCGCGACGTCCAGGTGGTGCAGGGGAGCAACCCCGGCGAGTCTCCGGTCAAGTTCTACTTCGATCAGCAGTCAGCGTTGCTGGTGCGTGTGGTGCGTTACGCAAATTTGCCGGTCGGCCTGAATCCCACACAAATTGACTATGCGGACTATCACGAAGTCTCCGGAGTCAAGATTCCTTTTCGCTGGACGGTAACTTGGACAGACGGCCGCTCGGTCACAGAATTGAATCAGGTGCAGCCGAACACGGCGATAGATGCGGCCAGGTTCGCCAAACCGGCTCCGCCCGCGCCGGCTAAGTCCGCAAAACCTTAGCGCTTGGAATCGAGTTCGCGCGGCGCTTCGGTTCGTCGGAGCGGGTTCGCAATATCCGTCGCCGGTTGCGCCGCAAAATCAGCCGTAGTGCATCTGTCGCGCTTGGTTCATACTCACCAAGCTGCCAAAATGTAAGCCCGGGAGAGGTGTCCGAGCGGTTTAAGGAGCACGCTTGGAAAGCGTGTGTTGGGGAAACTCAACCGTGGGTTCGAATCCCACCCTCTCCGCCATTCTATCCTATTTATTTCCAATGAGTTACCGGCATCCTTCCTAGCGCCTGTACCTGGCGAGGGCCAAAGAATGACTGGAGGGCGTCGGAAATTCGTGCTCCGCGGTCGGACGGTCCCAGTTAAAACAGTGAGGGCGAGCGCGCGCCGTTCACCAGAATTAATATGAGTCGGGCTGATTGCTGTTTGAGCGAAGATTCCGAATGAAACGCAAGCTCATAAAGATGACTAGGAGAGTTCCAAGCGGCTCGCTCAATTTGGGTGTCCCGACGACCCGCTC
>QHYQ01000332.1 GCA_003224175.1 Acidobacteriota bacterium | reverse complement strand
GCGGTGGGCTCGCTGCGTAGCTTGAACACGGCGTGCATCGCCTATTCCACGAGCTATGGAACATTTCCGACGGCGCTCACCAATCTGGGCCCCATCGGTTCTAGCGGCACGGCGAGCTCCACGTCGGCAGACTTGATTGACTCTGTGCTGGCCGCTGGTACCAAGAGCGGCTACACGTTTGTGTATACGGCTGGCTCGAGCAACCAGTCTTACACCATCACGGCTACACCCATTACCGCGGCCACGACCGGACAGAACATGTACTACACCGATCAGTCGGGTGTGATCCGCGTGGACACCTCTGGCTCGAGCGCAAGCTCCGCCAGCACCCCAATCGGCAACTAAGTCTTTCAGGGTCGCACGGACAAAAGGAGAGGAGTTCAAGTCCCCTCGTTTTCTTTTTATCCATCTCTCCGGCAAGAAGCGGGCCTCCAGTGCCCGAGTCGCAAATCTCCTAATGGATTACACGCTTTAACAGTCGCTTCATCGTAAACGTACCGTGTCTCTCTAAGTGGTACGTAATGATGGGCAGCGAATGTGCGACCGGTGAAGAATCCCGAACCGAAACCTGCGACGAACAACACAATCGTGGCAAGGACTTTGATTGTCTTCATGCGATCTTCACGCTGCGCTGCCGCAGACTCAGATCCAAAGCTGCGGCGAACCGGTCGCCAGCACTCATGATTCGACTGTTAGCTCTTTGCGAGCCTGCGGCTTTACGCTCTGATGGCCACTAAGGCGATGACCGTGGGCAAAGCGAAGCGGTTGTCCCTTGACCATACCTTTGCGAGCATTGTTCCTGAGAGCGATAGCTGCACGCTGGCCGCAGCCGCATTGACAGAATCCAGTGGGGACCTTTGTCATAGATTATCGATTCCGGCCGGAATCCGAATCGGTTTCTGCGGTTTCATGCGATTCAGGGCCTTAAGGCATCGGTTTCTGGCTGCAGTTGGATTCGTGCCCCTGAAAACGATTACGACTCCGGATTTTGTATGCCGCAGAGCGTCGTAACCCAGCTTGCGCCAGTACTGGACCGATAACAGCGGCTGCGGATTTGTGTGGGTTACTCACTCAAAATATCCATCTTCACCGTCGTCGTCATCATTGTCATTCCGTATTGCGCTCTTTTCGTCGATGTCATAGGCTTCGGATTCTTCGGCCTCTGTTTCTTCGTCGGAGTCGTTGGCTAGCTCACGCTCCGCAGCACTACGTATTTCGATATCGTCCACGTCGAGCTTGTTGCGATGGGCATAATCCTCGGGACTGCCGTAACGGTTGCCGTCGTCCCAGCAGTCACCGGTAAAATCCCAAGAATGGTAGGCACCACAGGCGCATTTGTAGATGATGGAGGCGCTCATGCGGCCGCCTTTGCCCGGCGGATATGTTTACAACCGGAGAAGAGTGATGTATCGATCTGCGATGGATGGCGTGCCGCATTGGTAACGAGCAAACCAGCGAACCCGGCCATGACGAGAAATTCTGCGCCTCCGCTTACTGGAACACGATTACGATTTCCGCCTGCATTGGATCCTGCGCCGCCAAGCCTTGGCGATCAGTCTGTCGTCTGGGCCAGCAGTGAGTCGCAGACGCGGGCGGCCCTGAGCACGCCATTTTGCACCCAAAAGCACCGACGAAGCAGCGGCAACCGAATGCGCGCACCTGCTGCGCCCGATTTACACGTATAGTGCAGTCAATCTGCACGTTCAAACGCAGTGATATTGCACCTCCGAATACTCACGGATGTGCAGCTTGATGCACGTTCAAATGCAGCTCCGAATGCACATCTTTTGTGCACACGATTGCGCAACAGTTGGAGTGCGTCATTGCCGTCCAAAATCAGCTCATTCTGAACGGCTCAAATGCACAAAATGAGGGTGCTCACAACAACGACGGAATCCGTCCTATTTGCTCAGACGCATAATCCCTGGAATTTAGAACGGACTACCGGTGGTTCCTCCGGGGGCGCGGGCGCCGTCTTGGCCAGCCGAATTGTGCCTATGGCGCACGGCAGCGATGGCGGCGGATCAATCAGGATTCCAGCGTCCTGTTGTGATGTCTTCGGTTTTAAGCCGACACGTGGGCGCGTACCGCTGGGACCGAGGCAATTTGAAAGTTGGAACGGCTGTACGCAGCATCACGCGCTTACGATTTCTGTCCGAGATAGTGCCGCCTTGCTCGACGCGTCTGTCCGCGCGGAGCTAGGCTCACCCTATTTTTCACCTCCACCGGTCCGTCCGTTCCTCAAAGAGGTGGGCGCCGAGCCGGGCAGGCTACGCATCGCAGTCGTGACAGCGACTCCGGGCGGAACACCGCTCGATCCGGAATGCAAGAACGCCGCGCTGGACGCAGCGAAGCTGTGCGAGACTCTGAGACACAGCATCGAAGAAACGGCCTTGCCTATTGACTTCGCGCTGGCGCGTGGGGCGTTTTGCGCAATCTTACAAGTTTCGCTCGCTCGAGTACTGGACGACGCCGCAGCAACTCTGGGCCACCCAGTCAGCGAGCAGGACGTGGAGCTGGTGACGTGGGCGACGATGCAAGCTGGCACACGCGTGGCCAGCGTGACCTATTCGCGAGCGATCGCGACTCTTCATCAAATCGGGTTGGCGATGGCGAAGTTTCAGCACAGCTATGACGTCGTCCTGAGTCCAACGCTGGCCAAGCCGCCGGTTGCGCTCGGCTTGATGAGTTTGTCACAGGACGTATCGACTTGGAGTAAGGAAGTCATGGAGTTCAGCCCCTACACGGCGCTCTACAACGTGACGGGGCAACCTTCGATGTCCGTGCCCCTTCATTGGACGTCGGATGGCTTGCCAATCGGCGTCATGTTCTCGGGCCGACTCGGCGAAGATGCGACTCTTTTCCGATTGGCTGCACAAATCGAAAAAGCACAGCCCTGGGATAAGCGCAGACCACACTAGCCTTGGGACTGGTTGGCACGTCTTGGTTCGCTGCTGTAAGTTACCAACTCTGAAGGATTTATTTCTACGGCTTCGAACACCTTGAACCGTCGAGCTTTCGGCCGCGCCTCGAAACAAATAAATCCGCAAAATCAGTAGCATGAGAGTAGCAAAAATCAAGCGATTGCAGCTTCGGTAGTGCATCGGTTTCCGTTATCCGTTTAGCGGGAACTGGCACTGGATTCGTGGTGTCTTTATAGGAGGGGCACTCCAATCGGAAATACTCGGTCCTAAAAAATATCCCTAAGGAGGCACAGGCCAATGGTCCAACGACTTCTCGCGTTCGCATTGCTCTCCAGCGCGATTATTAACGGCGCAGCCGTTGTTCAAGCGCGGCCCCAGATAGCTGGGCAGCGGGAACATGTGGCATGGGTGGCCGAAGCTTTGAAACGGATGCAGACCGTCAAGCCGGGAATGACCCGAACTGATCTCCTCAAGGTCTTTACAACGGAAGGTGGTCTATCTACACCACTGCACCGGCCGTTCGTCAGTCGTGACTGTCCGTACTTTAAAGTTGATGTCGACTTCGAGGCAGTCGGCCGTCCGAGCCGGGACGCCAACGGTCGAGTGACTATGGTCGAAGGTCGTGAGGACAAAATTGTAAAAATATCGAGGCCATACCTGCAATTCAGCATCGCGGACTAGCGGGAGAGAGTGAAATCACTTTGGGTGAGCGGACTTCGCCTAGCGGCAGCAAGCAACGTTAGTTCGCAATCCATCTTCCCATTCCATTAGCCCTATACGTTCACCGTGGCACGGTCACAGGAGGATCTTATGTTGACGGCACCCAGCATTAGCCGCATCGGGAATTTGTTCGTGTTCGTTCTCATTTCCAGCCTTTTTTGCGTCAGCGTTTCTGCCCAGCAGGCAAGAAACCAACAACCGCCGGCGAGGCCTGCAGCCACGTCGGCCTCGGCTCCCGTCGCGTCCGAGAAGCTACCGCTTCGTCGGGTCGTGCTCTATAAGTCCGGCGTCGGCTACTTCGAGCACGCTGGGCTTGTGCGCGGCAACCAAGACGTCGAGATCGATCTCACCGGCAGCCAGCTGGATGACGTGTTGAAGTCCCTTACGGCGCTCGATCTTAACGGCGGAAGAATCGTGGGTGCAAGTTATAGCTCTCAGGAGCCGACTGGACACCAGCTCGAATCGCTTCCGGTCCCTGTTGCTGGCAATCAGACTCTGACCTCTCTGCTCGAGGGGTTGCGTGGCGTTCGGCTCGAGGTCAGCACTAGCACGGGAGCCTTCAACGGGCGGCTGTTGAGCATCCAGCAGCAGACACGGCGCGAAGCGGGCGCTGAGGTCACGAGAGACGAGATTTCCCTGCTTGGCGAGTCAGGCTCGGTGCGATCCTTTGTACTTGAGCCCGGGACGAACCTGCGCTTTGCAGATCGCCCTCTCGAGCAGGAACTGGCCCGAGCGCTCGGCCTGCTCGACTCCTCGCACCGTGAAGATACGCGACAGCTCTTGTTGAGCACTACCGGCACGGGCGGGCGCCAAGTGCAAGTGAGCTACACCAGCGAAGTGCCAGTGTGGAAGACAACCTATCGGATCGTACTGCCGGGATCGGAGAGCCCCTCGGGCACGAAGCCGCTGCTTCAAGGATGGGCTGTCGTGGATAACACCGTGGGTGAGGATTGGACCGACGTCCAGCTTTCGCTTGCTGCCGGCGCACCGCAGTCGTTCATTCAGAAGCTTTCGCAGCCGTACTACACACAGCGAGTGGAGGTGCCCCTGCCGAGAGGGTTTTTGCTGGCCCCGCAGACTCATGGCGGCACCATGATTTCCGCAGACGCAATGCAGCAAGTGATGGTAACCCCGGAAGCCGGACCGATAAATGGACGAGTACTGAACTCCGGCGCACTTGGAGGTCTCGGAGCGGGCGTGGCCGGGGGCACGGGGGGAGGAGCATTCCGACCTGGGACGTCGCAGGCGCCAGCCTCGCCGGCCGAAGGCCTCGATTTCCTGGCAGCGGCAAAGAGCATCAATGCCGCCCAGGGGAATCAGCTTGGTGATCTATTCGAATACAGGCTGAAGGACCGTGTGACCATTCGCAAAAATGAGTCGGCGCTAGTGCCCATCGTTCAAGCGGAGATCGCTGCCGAGAAAGTTTCTCTGTGGAACGTAGGGTTAGGCACGCCCCGGCCGCTGCGCGCTCTGTGGCTTACCAATACTAGCCCGCTGGTGCTTGATGGTGGCAGCTTCAACGTCATCGAAGATGGCGCCTTTGGCGGCGAAGGCCTGATCGAATCGCTCCAGCCAGGAGAGCAGCGCTTGATCAGCTATGCCGCTGACTTGGGCATGCAGGTATTGGCGAAACAGGACGGAAACCTTCCCGCCCGCGTCACGCGCATCCACATTGCTCATGGCACGATGATTCGCACCACCGAATCACGCCAACGCACCATCTATACGGTTCGCAATGAGGATACATCGCCCCGGATGATCGTCCTCGAACATCCTATTCGCGCCGACTGGAAGTTGACCGCGGAAACCAAGCCCGCCGAGCAGTCCGCCACGGCCTATCGCTTCCGAATCGGAGTCCCTTCGAAAGAGACCAGGACGTTCACTGTGGAGGAGGCGCGGCCAATTGTTACGCAGTACGTCATCACGAATTTGAACCCGGAGCAAATCCAAGCTTTCACCACAGACCGCGAACTGACAACGGAAATTGAAGACGCGCTGCGCCGCATTCTTTCTCAGAAGGATGCAATCGCCAAGCTGGACGCCGATCTCAAGTCGAAACAGGCTGACGTAGACCACATTTTCCAGGATCAGCAGCGGCTACGCGAAAACATGAAGGCACTCAAGGGCACGCACGAGGAAAAAGCCCTTACTCAGCAATACACCAAGGAGTTGGCCAGTCAGGAAAGCCAGTTGGGAGCGCTTCGAACCGAGATTTCCGATCTTGAGACGAGGCAAAAGACGGCGCAGAAGGACCTTGACGCTGCTATTGAAGCCGTGGCCTTCGACGTTAATCGGTAGCCGGCGAGTGCGGCATCCGCGGTGGCCAACTCCGATAAGTCTTCTTCGGAAGCTGGCCCACGAGAACAAATCATTGTCCGCCGAAACCAATTTTCTTGCTGAGTTTCCACGTCATGCCGCCTATTTTTATCACCGACGACACTAGCCCTAACCTGGCTTTGTTGCGGGAGCCAGATACAGTCTAAGGCTACTCGTAGTAGCCAGGGGCCTTCTTCAGCTGATTGAAATGCGCGAGATCGTGCTCAATCCAGAGCTGCGCGCCGGTCTTCTTGATGAAAGCCTCAATCGCGGCGCGGCTCGCGAGCGATTGATCGCGGTCGAACTCAAAGGTTGGGGTTTTGTCTGTGTTGCGTTCTTCTTGATAATGATACAGATCTCCGGCCAGCAGGATCGGTCCGGTCTTTGCGAGCTTTAGATACACCACCTGATGCCCGGGCGTGTGCCCGTACGCAGCCTTGATGACCACGGTGCCGTCGCCGAACACATCATAATCCTGGCCGTTTAGAATTTTGGTCTTGCTGTCTTTCAACGCTATGTATTTGGCACGCTGTGTAATCGGGGCGCCACCCTTCTCGGCAAACATGGCGTCGCGCTCCGGCTGCTGGACCAGCCAGGTGGAGCTAGCAAAGTCGTTGGCGTTCGCTATATGGTCGACGTGGTAGTGCGAGAGGGCGAAATAAGTGATGTTCTTCGGGGTGTAGCCTAGAGCTGCCAACTGTGACTTCAGCGTCTTGGTTGCCGTAAACCGTTCCTGCGTTACGGGACTGCCATCGGCTTTTAAGTCCGCGTCGGGAATTGCCCCTGTGTCCCACATCAGAGTGCCTTTTGGATGCACGATCAAGTACGAGCACACGACCATATCGGTCGTGGCAAGCTCTTCCTTTTTGAAGTGGAAAATCGCGGGATCCAGTCCCTTGATCACGCCATTGTCAAAGACGTAGAGCCGGACAGATTTCGGGGGCTTTGGGCGCGTCTGTGAAAGCAGAAAGGGAGCTAAGACTAGGAATGCAATCAGCGCCTGGAGCGTGGTCGCGAGGAATTTGCGAAAGCACATGTATTACTCACCTCCGAATCCAATTTTCTTGCTGAGTTCTGGCTTCTCATCATCACACGGATGAGTCATGGGCGTTCGCCCAATAACCTAACTTCCGAGAAAATCTCGGAAATCGACCGAGTCCAACTGCGGCAGCTATTGAGGATCCAGCCCAGAGCAATCGAAAGATCACGAGGCCTAACACGCAAAGAACGACAAGAGCCGAGGCAGTTAAACTTGAGCTCATGAAAGACCTCCAGGCCGCGATTGTTATAGCGTCGATCATACTTCAAAATCGTCGATCCAAGAATCAGGCGCCGCCGAACCCAATTTTCCTGCTGAGTTCCGGCGTCATGCCCGCCGATTGTCTCGAACGGGCAAAATCCGCTGGCAGTCCCTATTTTTTTCGCTAGAATCTAACGAATCGATTCCTGATTGACACCTCATCGTTGGAGCGAACCGTGACTAACTCAGTTCGTGTGTTCGGGATCAGAGTCCTATCGCTCTTCGTCGTGACTTTTTGCGGAATCACTCTGCATGCCCAGGATGCCAACAAACCTACGCAGGACCATTCCAAGGAATCCTTTGTAGTTCAGCGGATCCTAAACACCGTCCAGTTTGAAAACGATGGCACGTTTGCGATCGACAGCAAGCTGGTGGTTCGTCTGCAATCCGCATCGGGAATCCAAGCTTGGGGCCTCATTCAAGTGCCATACGCCTCGAATGAGGGCGATGCCACGATTGCCGAAGTTAAAGTGACAAAGCCGAACGGCGCGGTCGTTTCGACTCCGGATGAAGATATCCAGGACACCCCAGCGCCCATTACTGTGCAAGCACCACTCTATAGCGACCTGAAAATTAAACAGCTCGCGGTGAAAGGTCTCGAAATCGGCGACACAGTCAGCTATCAACAATCGGTTCATGTTCGGAAGCCTTTAATCCCGGGGCAATTCTGGTTTGCGCGAGACTTCTTCAAGAATGGCGTTGTCTTAGACGAGCGGCTTGAAATCCGCGTGCCGAAGGACCGTTATGTAAAGGTTCAGAGTCCCAAGCTTGCCCCAAAGATCACAGACGAAAGCGGCTATCGCGTTTATCTTTGGCAAACCGCCAACCTCGAACATTCCCCGGAGGAGAACAACTCCAAACCAGAACCAGGCAAGGGCCCTCTGCCAGATGTGCAGATCACATCGTTCCGAGGTTGGGACGAGATCGCCCGCTGGTATCAGCAGCTTGAGGCTTCCCGGATAACACCAACGCCTGAAATCAAAGCAAGAGCGGAAGAAATAACCCGAGACGCCAAATCCGACGACGAAAAGATCCGACTTCTATATAACTATGTGGCTACAAAATTTCGGTACATCGGAGTGGATTTCGGGATCGGCCGATATCAACCGCATGCTGCCGCGGAGGTCCTCGCCAATGGCTATGGCGATTGCAAGGATAAACACACGTTACTCGCCGTTCTGATCCTCCCTTTGCCTCCTCTTTCGTTTTCAAGATTAATGGAAACCTCGGTAACGATTCGATCCTGGATGCGAAAGTCGATGCCAGCTTTCGCGGAGATGTCGAATATGCGCTCCGCGCTGCATTTCGGTCCGTTTCGCAGACTCAGTGGAATCAGGTCGCGCAGGCGATTTCGCAGTCGTGGAGTTTCAGCGGCACTGTCAGTGAAGTTCAGATCAGTTCTCCGGAAGCGACGGACGCGCCCTTCGCTCTCCACTACACCTACAATCGCAAGGACTATCCCAATTGGCCCGATGTCCTTCGACCCCCACTGCCACCCGTAAATGTCCGCAAACTCGGCGATGACGACAAAAATTCTGAACCAATCCGGTTGGAATCGCCAGGCGAATACCGTCTCGAAGCCGACCTTAACTTACCTAAGGACATGGTCGCTAAGCCGCACTCCACAGTGGAAATTAGCAAGGATTTCGCAGAATACCATGCCAACTATTCCTGGCAATCGGGTGTTTTGCACGTGGAGCGGCGCCTGATAATCCACATGCGCGAGATTCCCGGGACTCGAAAGGACGAATACAGTGTGTTCTGGAAAACGCTGAGCGATGACGGAGAAGTCGTACTGGCTGTTTCATCCTCTGCACCCACATCTGAGAAAAGCAGTGCAAGTTCCATCCAATCCCCGGTTGCCCGTGCGAACCAACTGCTCGATCTTGGAGACGCCCTTTTCCGGCAGGGCGATTACGATGCCGCCATCGCCCAATTCCGCAAGGCGCTCAGCCTTCGTCCTGATGACGTGCGCGCCCACCGTACCCTGGGCGATTTGCTCTTTAACAAGAACGAGCTTGACGGCGCGAACACGGAATATCGCGAAGTTTTGCGTCTCAATCCAGAAGACAGCGAGGTACATCGGAGTCTCGGCGATGTGCTCTTCAACAAAAAGGATCTTGACGGGGCGAGTGCAGAATATCGCGAAGCCCTGCGTATCGACCCGAAAGATGGCCTGGCCTATCGAGGCTTGGGCGATGTGTTATGGAACAAGAATGACGAAAACGGCGCAATCGAGCAATACCGCCAAGCGTTACGCATTGATCCAAACGATGCCAACGCGCACCGTAGCCTGGGCGACGTATTCCTCACCAGAGGCGACGCGGCCGGGGCCGCTAAGGAATACCAGGAGCTTGTGCGCCTCGACCCCAGTGATGCCTCCGCGCACGATAGCCTTGGGGAGGTTCTGCTCGAAAAGCAGGATGTCGATGGAGCCATGACCGAATACCGGGCCGCGCTGCGCCTCAAGCCGGATGACCCGTGGGCGCACGTCGGGGTCGGCAACATTTTGCTCGGGCAAGGCCATGCCGAACAGGCAATTGATGAGATAAAAAAGGCTACGGCAGCAGGGAGCGACGGCCCGCCGCTTGCCTATGGATTGCTTGGCAGAGCCTACACCGCTCTGCGCCGCTACGACGAAGCCATGGACGCCTGGAAGCAGGATAAGAAAGTATCGCCCTGGGATCCTCAGGCGCCGGTTGCTATTGCTTCTCTTTTGGCACAGCAAAAGCGATATGGAGACGCAGTCACCGAGCTGCAGTCTGCCTTAAATGACAATCCCAAGTTCGCCGAATACGCGCCGCTGGAATTTGCTCTCGGTAGGGCACTGGTCCGTGCGGGCGAACCTGGCAAGAGTATGACCGCGTTCCAAAAAGCCGTTGAGCTGAATTCTACGCCCATGATGCTAAACGACGTTAGCTACGAGCTTGCCGATGCCAATGTACATCTGGACTCGGCCCTTGGTTATGCCGAACAGGCTGTGGCGCAACTTGAGGAGAAGGCGGCGGCGATTTACCTTGCAAACTTGACTCTGTCTGATTTCCGCATCATGCCCGCACTCGCCGGCGAGTGGGACACTCTCGGTTGGGTGCACTACCGGCTCGGCCAGATGGATCAGGCGGAAAAATATCTCAGCGCGGCCTGGAAGCTAGCCCAGGATCCAGTGATTGGCGATCATTTGGGCGTCATCTACGAAAAAACAGGCAAGAAGGATCAGGCCATCCGTATCTATAAGATGACGCTCGCCACTCGTCACGCAACGCAGGAAACGACCGACAGGCTGGCTGCATTATTAGGAAGCAAACCGACCGACGAAGCTGTCAATGCGGCTGTCGATGATCTGATGCAAGTGCGAACTATAAAATTGCCGAGACTGAGCAAAGGAAGCGCACACGCCGAGTTCTTCATTGTCATCACGTCCGACGCTGGAATCACTGGCGTGAAATTTATAAGTGGCTCAGAGGAATTGCGGAGCGCGACGAGCGCAATAGTTTCGGGACATTACGATTTCGCTTTCCCTGAGAATCGTCCAATGAAATTGGTGCGCCGCGGAATCCTCGACTGTGCCGCCGTCGGGACGAGCTGCGAGTTTGTGTTAATCCCGCCGGAGTCGGTTAATTCGGTGAACTGACGCCTACACGCGCCTGCTTGGTGCTCAGTCGCCTAGACGTCAGTGTTACTCCGCGCCGAACCCAATTTTCTTACTGAGTTCCGGCGTCATCCCACCCATCTTCTTGAATCCCTCCGCTACTCGGTGCTGGATTTTCCGCTGCTCAGGCTTGGCGCCATCCGGCAACCACTTGAACGGATGACCCTATTACGTGGTATGCGAGCGTGGAGGGCCTGAAGCGACTGGCGACACCGGCGGCTCGCGCAAGGTTACTTGAAATGTCGTCGATCAACTCCGCAGAATATCGTCGCCAGCCCGCGATTGCTGCACTTGGTGAGATTGGGAATAGGGAAGATTGTCAGCCCATGCTCAACATTGCCGCTGAAAGCAAGAATTACACACAAATCGAAGCTTATGTGGCAGCAGGCAGAATTTGTAAAGAGGAGGCGATCACCGTATTTACAAACCTGATCGCGACAGCCGATCCGCCGAATGGTCGGGGGTCTTGCATATGCGCTAAACACACCGCTTCTCGTGAGGCAGTTTCTCCGCTCATCAGCTTATTGCAAAATCCTGACCTGAATGTCCGGCGTCAAGCCGTAGATGCCTTAGGGATTTTGACTCACCGAAAATCAAACTACGGAGTGGAAGACGCAAATTCCGCAAGCGAAGCCTATCGCGACTGGTCAATCACCTCCCCGGCAGCTAACTCCGTGATCAGGCGATGACAATCAATTGCGCTAGAATGGCGACACTGTGAAATTCGCAGCGACAATTGAGCTGATTGCCTGCGTGATTGTACTTGCAGCTTCAGCAGCATTCGCACAAGCAACGGCGCAAAGAATACCTTCGCTGGTAGGTTTAACGCCTGGCAAAGACCTTCGCCTGAAGGGTGCTCGGTTCACGGAGAGCTTTGATCCTTCAACATACGCGAGGACAGACTTCATTGAGAGAGCGGGCGACCAGAAACCGATCGTTTTTTTCAGGCATCAACGCTCCATCTCCGTCAGCCTAGCGCACGCGCAGAGGTTCG
>QHYQ01000331.1 GCA_003224175.1 Acidobacteriota bacterium | reverse complement strand
AGCAACGATAATGGAATCGGATGTTATCCTGGTGATGCTTCAAAAAGGCGTTCATGACTACCTCCAGTGTAGTGAGACACCTGAAGCATAGTCCCATGGACGCCTTGTTCTTTATTTACGGATATCAAGGGCGAAGCCCTTGTCTAGTTAGATAGATGTCAGGCCGTCATCGGGACTTATCGCGCGAGGCCTCGAAGACGAGTCTCTTGTAATCCTGCCGGCTTCTCCCGAAATGAAAGTATGAAGGCCGATTCGGAACTCGCCTGCAGCTAGCTAAGCTAGGCGTCTGATAAGCCCTTTTTCCGAGCGCAATCAACAGGTAGGCTGGTGAATGTCGGCATGACTATTTCAGCGTTCAACCTCCAGCCTAAAGGGGTCGTTTGGCAGGCAGTGATCGTTGGCCCATCCGAGGTTTTATTCGCCAAAAGGGGGCCATTGCAAACTGTTTGCTGAATGCTAACCGGAAGCAAATCTTGGAGTTGCGCGCAAAAGCGGAGCGGGGTAGCATGGGCATCATTCCGACGAGTTCGTCAGTCCCCTTTCCGAGGTGACGCATCGGATATTTTGGCAAACGCACAAGATGGATTTCGAGGTTAAGGGGAATGGAGCCCTATAAGCCTGCGGATAAACTCGTGGCGATACTAGGGCTTTCCCTAGCTGCCGGGGCCGTGCTTTGCCTCGCGGGGTGCGAGGATTCCGCGAAGAAGGTCGCCAGCTATCATCCGCCCGTTATTCAAGCTGCCACAGTCCAACAGCCCAGTGCGCCAGCAAAGGCCCAAGCCAATCCGCCCGTAAGGGCCGTAGCAAGAATAGGCGCACTTCCGCTGGTGCCGTCCCGGGGGCGTGGCGCGTTTTTGGCGCTGATGCGGCCGGATGCGGTGGACCGGCTCGCCGAGCAGGTGAGGACACTCTTTGCAGCGGGTGGGCAAGAGTCTAAGGCAAGCCGCAACGAAGCCGCCAAGCAGGACTATGACCGCGCGCTCGATCTGCTCCTGGCTAGCGGTTTTAATCTCAGCAAAGAACCTACGCTCTCGCAATTGTTCAACCAGATCATGTCCGCTGTGTCTTCACTGCAGAACGCCGCGCCGGAGGCCGAAGCGAACGGGGCTCCCGAGGTACCGGCCGCGCAACAAAACCAGCCCTCTCCGCTCGATGAAATCACCGCTATCACCACCCTCTCGGGAGAAGAAATTCCGGCAGCTCCTGCCGATGCCGGCCTGAAGACAAATGCGGAGCGCGAACTGCAGGCCGTGCCGCACGATCTTCCGCTGACGCTCACCGACCCTGTGCTTTCTTTCTTGAATTTCTTCCAAACGGCGCGCGGCCGAGCCATCGTGGAGAATGGATTAACTCGCGCAGGACGTTACCGCGATATGATTCAACGCGTGCTTGCCGAGGAAGGCTTGCCGACCGATCTGATGTATCTGGCCCAGGCGGAGAGCGCTTTTCAGCCCCAAGCGCTATCCCGCGCGGGCGCGCGCGGCCTGTGGCAATTCATGTCTTACCGCGGCAAGCAGTACGGGCTGGAGCATAGCTGGTGGGTGGACGAGCGGCAGGATCCGGAGAAAGCTACGCGCGCTGCGGCGCACCATCTGCGGGATTTGTACGAGATGTTCGGCGACTGGTACCTGGTGATGGCCGCGTATGATTCCGGGCCCGGAGCGGTGCAACATGCGATCGAACGCACCGGCTACGCCGATTTTTGGGAGCTGTACAAAGCGAGCGTGCTGCCGCAAGAGACGCGCAACTACGTTCCCATCATCTTGGCGCTCACTTTGATTTCCAAAGATCCGGGCCGATATGGGATCGAGTTCGTTCCCGATGAGCCGCTGCAGGTGGACCGCGTGAAGCCGGGGCACCCGGTGGATCTGCGGCTCGTCTCGGAGACCATCGACGTCGACGTGGATACGCTACGCCTGCTCAATCCGCAATTGCTGCGCCTGGTCACCCCTAATGATCCTCGGTTCGTGCTGCAGATTCCGGCAGGCAAGGCGGAAGGGTTCGAGAAGGGCATGGCCGAGATTCCGGCGGAGAACTGGGTCAACTGGCGCCGCCACCGCGTGGAGCAAGGCGAGACGCTTTACAGCATCGCCCGGAGATATCGAATCAGCGTGGCGACGCTGGCAGACGTGAATGGGCTTGATTCGCAGGCTCGCCCGGACGTGGATACCAAACTGATCATTCCCGCAACGGCCCAGCCCCAGCCTACGCTCGGGACGCTCGTGATCGCTCAAGCCTATCAGACGACGATCGAAGCTCTGCGCAGCGGGAACCGGTTTCTGTTCAGCAGGCCTCTGCAGGCGGGCGATATTCTGACCATCGTTCAATCTCACTAATCACCGCGCTGCGGTCCGGGCCATTCCCCTTCTCTTTTGCCTTCTCGCGCTTCCTGCTGAGCGAACCTCGGCCTGAAGGGTCATTTGCTGGCACCATTTAGGTGAAAGGATGCTACTCTGGCGGCTGAGTTCACGGCCGAACGGACGGCTTGACAAAAGCTTCGCAATCCGTTTATAAGCCGCCGATGCCGCGGCGGCGAGGTCGGCCGGAACGCAAAGCGGCTGACCTACGGAGGAATGATGGCCTGGCTACATGATAACGGCGACGAGAATGAATATTCCCAGTTCGAGGAAGACGAGGGTGGCGAAAAAGACGAGGGCGTGTTAGAAGAGACGGAAGAGGAAGTCACGATAACCGAGCGCCCGGGAATCCCTGAGGCGCCACCATCTGTTCCCAAACCCAAGCCACGCAGACCAGGCGCCGCAAGAGCCAAGCGCAAGCGGGCGCGAGCGAAGGCGCGGCCTAGGAAGAAGAAGGCCGCTGCCAGGAAGTCGAGGAAGAGCCCCGCTCGTAAGCGCTCGAGATCTCGCAAGAAGCGCTGAACCCAAAAACGGGCAATTACTACGGCGTGCTCGGGGCGAAGATCACCCTGCCTACGAGTCCCATTCCGCAAGCGAATCTTCGCGGCGGCGCGAAGCACCGACTCTTCTCCATCGCTACGGCGAAGGCGGTCGCGCAATGATCATCGACCAGGGGTTCTGCTTCAATGCCGGCGAATGGAATTTCCCCGACGCGCCGCTACGCGGGCTCTATAGTCGGCACAGCGTTTACCGGCACATCACGGGAATGGATTCCTTCGAGCCTTGGCTGAGCCGGGTGGAAGAGCGCTTGAGCCGCTTGCGACTCGGGGAGGTTGCCGGGAGCATTCCGCCGGAGTGGTACAACGACGAATATGACAGACTCGAGGAGCTGATCCGAAAACTCGACCAGCGGCGCCACCTCGTGCGCGAACTGATCCTCTCGGCGCGCGATTCCGGGCGGCAGCCATTCGCGAATTGGAAATGAGCATTTGCTCGAACAGGAAGTGAATCATGCCTGAAATGCAAACAGCGCAAGCCCTGCGGCCGTGCGCCTATCACGTCGTGCGCTACACGCCCAATCTGGTGCGAGATGAGTGGGTGAATATCGGCATTCTGCTCTTCGATCCGTCCAGCGGGCGACTCCTACAGCGACTCATGGAGGAGCCCGCGGAGTTTGCGCGCGTTCGCCGCCTGCACCCGACCGCCGACGAAGAGCTTCTGCGGCGGCTCTCGGACGGCTTCGCTCCGCAGTCGGCAGCCTCGGGCGGTGACGCACAGGGTTATATCGCGCGCTTGGAACAAACGCTCTCGAATACCGTCCAACTCAGCCCGCAAAGGGGATTGCTGGCTGAGGATCTGGAGGCTGAGCTCGACCGCCTCTATCACGATCACGTGGAAGTCCCGCGGAAAGGCCGATCGGGGGAGGAGCTTGCCACCCGAAACGGAATCCGTGCGCGGGCCAATCAGGTCTTCCGAGGCACGGGAATCTGGCCGCGCCTAGCGCGACGCCTGCGCGTGGATGAGTTCACCTACGCGGGCGACCCCCTGCGCCTAGACTACGACTATCGCCGCAACGGCACGCGGGGATTTGTCCACGCGTTGTCGCTCTCCCGCGATCCCGGCCAAGCCAAGGTCCTGGCCTTTACCGCCGATGCCATCCGGCAGAAGCTCGACCACTCGGAATTTGTTGCCGTCACGGAAGCCGAGCCCCGTCCGCAAGAAAACCCGCGTCATCGCTTTATTCTGGGCTTGCTGGAGGCGCGCGAAATCGGCGTGGTACCCCTGGCGCGGCTGGCCGAATGGTCCTATCGGCTGCGGCCTACACTGCTCGGAGGAAGCACCAACTAGTGTTGTGTCCAACAAATAGATGGACAATCCGCGAAGCTCCTGCTATGCTGCATGCATGCCTCAGCCCGTTCCCGCACTCGCCCTCCTAGAAGCCGACCAACAGCAACTACGGCAGTGGCTGTCTGCTTTCGGCACACCGCAGCAGGTTGCCTTGCGGAGTCGGATCGTGCTCGCCGCGGCCGAAGGGCAATCCGACAATGCCATCGCTCAACGCTTGGAGGTCAATCGCAAAACCGTCACCCTGTGGCGCGCCCGCTTTGCGCAGGAGGGTCTGGATAGTTTGTGGGAAGTGGCGCCGGGGCGAGGTCGCAAACCGACTTACGGGCCGGAGAAGATCCAGTCGATTGTGGATGCTACGCTCCGCAGCAAACCCAAAGGCATGACGCAGTGGAGTTGCCGGCTCATGGCCGCTCGCCAGGGAGTGAGCAAGTCCACCATCAACAATATCTGGCAGAGTCATAATCTGAAACCGCATCGAGTCAAAACTTTCAAGCTGTCACGGGATGCCAAGTTTCTCGAGAAGTTGACCGACGTCGTGGGTCTGTATCTGAATCCTCCTCAACAGGCCATGGTGCTCTGCGTGGATGAAAAGAGCCAAATTCAAGCACTGGATCGCACGCAACCGGGCCTGCCCTTGAAAAAAGGCCGTTGCGGAACCATGACCCACGACTATAAACGGAACGGAACGACCTCGTTATTTGCCGCACTGGAAATTTTGCAAGGACACGTGCTCGGGCAGTGCTACGAGCGGCATCGCCACCAGGAGTTCATGAAGTTCCTGCGCCACCTCGACCAAGAGTTCCCGGGAGAGATCCCCTTGCACCTGGTGCTGGACAACTATGGCACCCACAAGCATCCTCGCGTCCAAGCCTGGCTGCGGCGCCATCCTCGTTTCGTCTCTCACTTTGTGCCCACCAGTTCCAGTTGGCTGAATCTGGTCGAGCGATGGTTTAGCGAGTTAACCAGCAAGCGAATTCGCCGCGGCTCGTTCCACAGTGTGGAAGATCTGGAGAAAGCGATTGCGGAGTTCCTGGCCGCCTGGAACCAGAACCCGAAACCCTTTGTTTGGACCGCCACCGTGGAATCAATCGTAGAAAAGCTATCGCGCTGTCGACAAACTTTGGAAAAGATTCAACCGGGGTGCACCCTGCCACGACGGCGAAAAGCGAAACGTTGAGTTGGCCAGTTATTTATCGGACATCACACTAGATCCTTCGGAATTAGTTCCCACGCAGTTTCGCTAGAGGACGTCCTCAGTCCAAGTTTCCAGGCGCTCTTTTACCCGGCGCATGAACTGGTGCGCCGTGGCGCCATCCACCACGCGATGATCGTAACTCAGGGTCAGATAGACCATGGAGCGGATAGCAATCGCATCGTCAATGATCACCGGACGTTTCTGAATCGCGCCGATGCCTAAAATGGCCACGTTGGGCTGATTGATGATGGGCAAACCCATCAGTCCGCCGAATGTGCCCGGGTTGGTAATCGAGAACGTGCTCTCCTGAACATCCTCGGGCTTGAGCTTTTTCGCGCGGGCGCGCTCGGCCAGATCGTTAATTCCTCGTTGCAGTCCGAGGAAATTCTTCTCCTCCGCATTCTTGAGCACGGGAACGATCAGTCCCCAATCGAGCGCCACGGCGATGCCGATATTGATCTCGCCGTGAAGGACCACGTTCGTGCCCTCCACCGAAGCGTTGACCGTGGGGAAGTCGCGCAAGGCGTCCACGCAGGCACGCACGAAAAAGGGCATGAAGGTGAGTTTCATCTGGTGCTTCTGCTCGAATTCCGCGCGGGCCGCCTCGCGTACGTGAGCAATGCGAGTCATGTCCGCTTCGTCAATGGAGTAGACGTGAGGCGAAACCCGTTTGGAGAGCACCATGTGCTCGGCGATGCGCTGCCGCATCACGCTCATGGGCTGCACTTCGTAGCGCCCGAAATAGATGCGTTCGCGGGGCAGAGCAGATTCCAGAGCGGCATGCGCGGAGGCTGCTTCCGCTACGGGCGCTCCAGATGGCGCGGCGGGCTGCGGATGGGGCGGCACCACGGGCCGATCGGCGGCACCTGAAATAGCGGCGAGCACGTCTTTCTTGCTGATGCGCCCTCCGGCTCCGGTACCGCGGATGGTTCCCAGATCGATTCTGTTTTCCCGCGCCAGGCGGCGCACCAGCGGAGAGCTGCGGATGCGTTTGCCGTCGGACGTAACGGTCTCTTCGTCCGCTTCCTCCGGCACTGCAGCTTCAGGCGCAGGGCCTTCCAATGCAGGGGACGGAGGAGGAACCGGTGCCGGGCGCTGTTCTGGTCTTGGTGAAGGCTGAGATGACGGAGTCTGGGCCTTTACCGGCGCAGCAGGCCTGCCGGCCGTTTCGGAGGGGCGCGTCGCGGCAGGTTTGGCAGCACCCGACTGAGCTCCGGGGGCTTCGATGAGGGCTACGACGGTCTGAATGGGAACCGTCTTGCCTTCTTCAACTCGGATCTCCTTGAGCACGCCGGCGGCGGGCGAAGGAATCTCGGCGTCGACTTTATCCGTGGAGATTTCAAAAAGGGGTTCATCCCGCTCGATGGCATCGCCCGGCTTCTTCAGCCACTTCGTGATGGTGCCCTCGAAGATGCTTTCGCCCATCTGGGGCATGATGACCTCGACGGCCATAATCCTCTCCTGTCCTCACTCCCGCGGACGGATTCCTGCGGGAAACCCTTCTGCCGGCACCGAAGTAAATGTACCTAAAAGGATGCGCTCGGCGGATCAACAATTTCAATAGCGGGCCAGATCGCGCGCCGCTTCGGCGATGCGCGCGGCATTGGGCAAAAAATGCTCCTCCAGCGGCGGAGAAAATGGCACCGGTGTATCGAGCGAAGTGACCCGGCGAATGGGCCCGTCCAGATCCTCGAAAGCAGACTCCGTCACCAGCGCGGCAATCTCCCCGGCGATCCCGCCCGTGCGCGTGTCTTCGTGCACGACCAGCAGTTTGCTTGTACGCCTCACCGATTCGATGACGGTTTGCCGATCGAGTGGCAGAAGTGTTCGCAGATCCACGACCTCGGCTTCGATGCCTTCCCTCGCCAATTGTTCGGCGGCCTCGAGCGAGGCGTGCACCATGGCGGCGTAGGTGACGATGCTTAGGTCGCGGCCGGGCCTCCGCACGATGGCCTGGCCGATAGGCACGGTGTAATCGTCCTCCGGCAGCTCCTCTTTGATGCGCCGGTAGAGAAATTTATGCTCAAAGAAGAGGACGGGATTGTTGTCGCGGATCGCCGATTTGAGCAATCCCTTGGCATCGTAAGCCGTGGCGGGGTAGACCACCTTCAGGCCCGGCGTATGCACGAAGTACATCTCCGGATTCGCAGAATGGAAAGCGCTGCCATGTACGCCGCCGCCGGCAGGCCCGCGAATGACGATGGGCACGGGAGCGCCCCAGCGGTAATGGGATTTGGCCACGAAATTGGTGATCTGGTTAAAGGCGCAAGCAATGAAGTCGATGAACTGCATCTCCGCGACCGGGCGCAATCCCAGATAGCTCATGCCGATCGCGGCGCCTACGATCGCGGTTTCGCTGATGGGCGTATCGATCACGCGTTCCCAGCCGAAACGCTCCAGCAGGCCCGCCGTGGCCTTGAAGGCGCCGCCGTAAACGCCGATATCTTCGCCCAGCAGCAAGACAGCCGGATCGCGGTCCATTTCCTCGAGTAGCGCCTGACGAATGGCATCGAGATAGGTTACCTGGACCATGGCTATCTCCGTGCCCTGCGCGAGCCCGGTGCGGTGATTTTTCGTTTGCGATCCGTCTGCGGCGGATGCACAACCGCACCCTCGATGACTGAATGCTGTTGTTCCGAGCGGTCCGCCGCAACCGCAGGCTTCGTCTCCATTCCGCCAAAATCCTTGATCGTCCATTCCGGTGTGACGGCGGATTTCGGCGGCATCAGTTCTTCTTTGGCGCGGCGCCACTGCGCCTCGATGTTATGGCAACCGTTGCAATAGACGCCCTGTTCGGCGAGCTCCGCGGGGGGGAATGGCGAATTCTCCGCGAACTCCAGATCCGCCGCCAGTTCGCTCTCGATGCGCGCGTGGATGGCGGCCTTTTCTTTTTCGTCCCAGAGCTTGTGCCGATCGAGGTACTTTTCGTAGCGGGTTAAAGGATCGCGCGCTTTCCAATAGTCGAACATCTCTCGGGGCACATACTCAGCGGGATCGTGCTGGGCGTGGCCCAGCATGCGCATGTTTTTGGCTTCGATCAGCACCGGACCATGGCCTTGACGCGCGCGTTCCACCCCTTCCCGCGCGATCCGCAGCACGGCCACGAGGTCATTACCGTCGACGGTGTAGCTGGCGATCCCATACGCGCGGGCGCGGTCGGCAAAGTCACGCAGAGGCGCCTGCCGATTGACGGGAGTGGAGTAGGCCCATTGATTATTCTCGAGCACAACGACGAGTGGCGCGCGCTGCACGGCGGCGAAGTTCATGCCCTCATGAAAGGCACCCGTAGAAGTGCCGCCATCGCCGATCCAGGTCATGGCCACGATCTTCTGCCCCAGATAGCGTCCGGCCATGGCCACACCGGCCATCACCGGGATCAGGTCGCCCAGCATGGAGATGGGCGAGACCACGTGGTGTGTCTTCAGGTCACCGAAATGGCAGGTACCGTCTTTCCCCTGCGTCGGCGAGGTCACGCGGGCCATATATTGGGTCATGATGTCGCGGGGTTTATAGCCGTGTACCAGCAGCGAGCCCACATTGCGAATCAGCGGGGCGATCCAGTCGCCTTTGGCAAGGGCGTAAGCTGTGCCTACCGAGGTGGCTTCCTGCCCCAGGCTTCCGTACAGGCCGCCGACAATTTTGTTCTGCCGGAAGAGACGTACCAGGAGCTCGTCGAGGGAGCGGTTGAGCCGCATGTAGTAGTAGAGCTCAAGTGCTTCTTCGTGTGTCAGCTCCTGACGCGCAGGGTCGGACTTCATGAGCTCTCCTTTTGGTAACGGCTGTGCCACCTGTCGCCCCCCCTTTTTTTTTCAAGTGTTCATTCCAGGAGGTTTAGCTTCTTAATTTTGCAAGTGTTGATTTCACAAGATTTAGCTCCAGGGCCACGAAATCTACAAGACTTAAAACGCCCTATGAGAGATCCCTCGCTCCCGATGTTCCCTCGGGATGACTATCCTGACCCGACGATCATCTTTTGGCGACAATCTATAAACCCACCATGCCAGCCCGCTCGTCGCGGCACGCCCCGCTACTTAATCCAAAGCAGATCCGGCTTCAACCCAGGGGCAGCGCCCCGCGAATTCGTCTTAAGCAGGCGTATATCCATTATAGCGTGCGAGTAAAGAGGCTCAGCGTAAGACGAATCAAGAGAGGTCCCTCGCTCCGGTTCGACTTTGTTAACCGGCGAAAGCTCATCCTGTTGGTGACTTTCGCCGGAAGAGGCGACGGCTATGCTAGCCGGATGGCCGTTTTACCGAAAGGGTCAAACCCAGCTTAGCGTACCGGCACCCCGACAGGCTCGGCTTCGCCAGCCAACCAGCCACCCAAATCGGCGGCGTCCGCGCGGATCAGCTCGAGCCCAAACACTTCGCCGAATGCTGCGCTCAAGCGCGCGATCGCCTCCGCCCGCGAGACGGAGACCCCGAGGAGCGTTTCCAGCGAGGTGGCGCGGCAACCCATGATGCCGCACGGGATAATCAGATCAAAAAAACACAAATCGGTGGACACGTTGTAGGCGAATCCGTGGGAAGTAACCCAGCGGCTGATATGCACACCGATGGCGGCAAGCTTTGCTTCATGAGCCGAATCAGCATCGCCAGCGGCAGTGCCTTTTACCCAAACGCCCGTGCGTCCCGCAACGCGGAAAGCCCGGATGCCAAAACTGGAAGTTGCGCGGATCATGCACTCCTCGAGCTGCCGCACGTACCACACGACGTCACGCCGGATTCCGGTCAGATCGAGAACGGGATAACCGACGATCTGGCCGGGGCCGTGATAGGTGATGTCGCCGCCGCGATTGGTATGATGAAATTCCACGCCCGTCTGGCGTAAAAGATCGTCGGACACGCGCAGGTGCTCGCGCTTGCCGTTGCGGCCGAGGGTAATGACAGGGGGATGTTCGCAGAAGAGCAGGAGATCGGGCGCGGCTCCCATTTTCCGTGCGTCGACAAGGCGCTGCTGGAGCACGGCGGCTTCGCTGTAAGCGATCCTTCCAAGATCAATTGTTCGGCAATTTTTCATGGTGGCAGCCCTTCACGCGTGGCATCGCTCCGTGTGAGGTTAAGCGAAACGCTTGCGCCCGTGCAATTTTTGAGTCGCTAATAGTGGATGGCCAGACCTCGGACGGAGGCAAAGGCGTCTCCCATCGCTTCCCAAACCGTGGGATGCGCGTGCACCGTGAACAGCATGTCATCAATGGTGGCCTCAAGTTGCACGGCTGCGACGGACTCCGCCAGGATCTCCGTAGCAAGCGGCCCGATAATATGCACGCCGAGAACTTCGCCAGTCGGGTCGTCCGCCACTACTTTGATGAATCCATCGTGATGATTGAGTATCGAGGCCTTGCTATTGGCCAGGAACGGAAACTTGCCCGTCTTCACGGCATAGCCTGAGTCGCGAGCCTGCTTCTCCGTGAGGCCGATGGAACCGATCTGCGGCTCGCAGTAGGTGGCGTTGGGAATGCGGCTCCTTTCCAGCGCCGGCACCTGCTTTCCGGCGATTTTTCCGACGGCGATGATGCCCTCCATGGATGCCGCGTGCGCCAGCTGGGGCATTCCGGCCAGGATGTCCCCGATGGCATAAAC
>QHYQ01000330.1 GCA_003224175.1 Acidobacteriota bacterium | reverse complement strand
TTGCCGCGGCGAGTATGGCCGCTTACTTTGCAATCTCTTTCTGGACCCCCTATCGCCCGAGCTGGCTGATGGCGCTCGTTTTCTGCGGTATTGTCATGTGCTTCTCCTCCGCGTTGGTTTATAGGGGCCGGTCGCGAAAGAGCAGGGCGAAACACAACTGATGCCTTCGAGGCTATGGCCGTAGCCGGCCGCGGTGACGTGCCGCCTCGCGGCCTAATATTCGGGATATTCGGTTGCGGGAGAGGGTTCAAATGGCTCTTGCTCTGCGATGGCCTCGTCGTCGGCGACCTGATCGGCAATCGCCAGGCGAAGCGCCTCCACGTGTGGCGCGCATTGCCGGAGCTGCTTGACGTGGTCGATGGCCTCGTCCCATTCCCAGCCTAAACACGTATGCAGATAGCCGATGGCCACGGTCGGCGCGCGGCCGATGCCCGCCGTGCAATGCAGATACACCGTGTGGCCTTCGGCGAGCAATTCGCTCAGGGTCTGGATGCATTGGTGGAGCTTGGCGCGCAGTTCCACATGTTCCTCGATCATCGGAGCGCGGCGAAGCACGATGGGACAAGTTTTGTAGTGGGCTTCGAGGGCCGGCCAATCCAAATTGACCGCCCGCATGTCGTCGTCCGTGTGGATATTGAGGACGGCCGTGACGCCTGCTTCCCGCCGGAGGCGCTCGATATCCTCAATTGTTCGGGGATGTGATCCGATAAACAACCGCGGAAGGATTTGTGCGTAGCTGAAAACCGCGCCGGGGAATCGACACATATTGCTTGCAGACTCAGGTTACCACGGATTTTGGCGGCCCGCTGGCGGTTCGGACTGGCGTTTTCTACAAACAGAGAACCTGCGCATTTTAGAGCTTTTGATATCCTTGGAGCCGGCTTTAGAATGTGGTCGTATGGCGCGAAATGCTTCAAGACGAGTAAAGATTCCGGACATCAGGTTTAGTGCGCAGGTGTGGAAAGAACGCGATTGGAAACGCGAATTGCGCTCCGCGCTTTGAACTCCCCGAAGCGGCGATACTCTCCCCGTGACGCACCAAGCCGAGCGTTAGGAGGGCCATGTCGCGTATTGCTCCCGTCCACTACCGCAAAATTGTGCGGATCCTGCAGCGCGAAGGTTTCGTACTCGCCCGCGAACGCGGCGATCACATGGTCTTCACCAAGCCCGAGGTTACGCGACCTGTGGTGGTGCCGCGCTACGATCCCTTGCCTGTGTTCATCATCAAGAATGTTTTGCGTACGGCCGGCATTTCGCGCGAGCGCTACTTTGAGTTATTGGAAACTGCCTGAATTTCGCCTGACGCCTGCCATCCGGCCTGCTTCGACAGGCAATGGCGAGCTAGCGGGGCGGGGGGTAGCAGATTTTGCCAAGGATGGCGGGGCGCGTGGCGCCGGTGGCGCTGGGCAAATTGGCCGGGCGGCCGTGAACGGTTTCGTCGGCTAGCAGGGCGAAAATGAATGCTTCCTTGGCGTCGCCCGGCAAGCCTAGCGCTTCCGTAGTGACTACTTCGATTCCGCCGAGAGCGGCGGAGAGCTGCGCCAGCACGAGCGGATTGCGGGCGCCGCCGCCGGAGACGATCAGCTGCGCGAGCGACGTGCGAGGCAAGACCCAGCGGTGCAGGGCGTCGGCGATGGAGAGCGCGGTAAGCACGGTGGCGGTGCGGACCAAATCTTCCGGACGAGCGCGGTGGCGCCGGCCCCAACCGAGTATTTTCTCGACGTAAGCCTTCCCGTATTGTTCGCGTCCGGCGCTCTTCGGCGGAGCTTGCCGGAAATAGGGTTCGGCAAGCAGCGCATCGAGTAAGCCGGGCAAGAGCTGGCCGCGCGAGGCCATCTGCGCTTCGGCGTCGAAGCTGCGCCGGCCTGACGTGGCCTGGCGCACGAGCGCGTCGATGACCATATTGCCGGGTCCGGTATCGAAGGCCATGACCGAGCGTGGCGATGCGCCTTTGGGGATGATGGTGACGTTGGCGATTCCGCCGATATTCAGGACGGCGCGGCCCCGGTGCGCATCGCGATAAAGCAGATAATCGAGCCAGGGCACGAGCGGCGCGCCTTGGCCTCCGACAGCCATGTCGGCGGGGCGAAAATCCCCGACCGTGATCACCCCGGTGATCGCGGCAATCATCGCGGGTTCGCCGATTTGCAAAGTGGAGGCGACGGACTGGCCGAGAAACCGGCTGAGCCGGCCCTGGTGAAAAATGGTCTGGCCGTGCGAGCCGATCACGCTGAGCCGCCGCGGATGAACACGAAACTTTCGGCAGGCGCGCAGCGCGGCGTCGGCGAAGACGCGGCCGAGTCGGAAATTTAGCTGGCTGATTTCGCCGGGCGAGACGCGCGCGCCCTCCGCGATGCGCAGAACCTCGGCGCGCACAGCGGTAGGGAAGGGCAACGTGACGAAATTCTCGAGGCGAGCGTGCGCGGCATTTTCCGTGATGGTGGGCGAGATGCGCACCAGCGCGACGTCGATGCCGTCCACGGAGGTGCCAGACATGAGGCCGAGCGCGAGCCGTGATTCTTCGGGCGCTCGCGTCATGAGATTTGTTTTTTGAGTTGCGCGAGCAGATTCAGGGCGTCGATCGGGCGTAAGTGGTCGAGATCGGCGGCGCGCAGCGCGTCGAGCACTTCGCGGTCGATGGGCGTAAACAGGGCCTGCTGCTCGCCGGAGCCATTGGAGGGCCGCTCCGCGGGCGTGAGTTTTTCGCTCAACTGCCGCTCGCTCTGTTCGTGCCGCCGGAGGATCTCGCGCGCACGCGCGATGACCGCAGGCGGGAGTCCTGCCAGGCGCGCGACTTCGATGCCGTAGCTTTTGTTCGCGCTGCCTTCTTCCACCCGCCGCAGGAAGACGATCTCGTCGGGCATCTCCTCCACGGAGACGTGGACGTTCTTCACACCCGAGAGCAGATCGGCAAGTTCGGTCAATTCATGGTAGTGCGTGGCGAAGAGGGTTCGCGCGCGAGTGTGCGATTGCAGATATTCGACCACGGCCCAGGCGATCGAGAGGCCGTCGAAGGTGGCCGTGCCGCGGCCGACTTCGTCGAGCAACACCAGGCTATGCGGCGTGGCCAGATTCAATATGGCGGCGACCTCGCTCATTTCGACGAGAAAAGTGGAGCGGCCGCGGGCCAGATTATCGGAGGCCCCGATGCGCGTGAAGATGCGATCGGTGATAGGCAGCCGCGCCTGCTCGGCGGGCACAAACGAGCCCATCTGCGCCAGCAAGACGATCAGCGCCGCCTGGCGCAGGTAGGTGGACTTGCCGCCCATATTCGGCCCTGTGATCAGGAGGATCTGGTGACTGGTGGAGTTGAGGTACAGCGCGTTGGGAACAAAGCGCTCGCCCTGCTGTTCCAGAAGATGTTCGATGACGGGATGTCGGCCGCCGAGGATGAGCACCTCGCCGCCATCGGTGAATTCGGGCCGGACGTAGCGCCGCGTGGCGGCCAGCACGGCGAACGTGGCCAGCATGTCCAGCTGCGCGATGGCGGCCGCGGTGCGGCGCAAACGCGGCGACTCCCGGGCCACCCCGGCGCGCACCTCGGCGAAGAGCCGCCGTTCGATTTCGCCGATACGCTCGTCGGCGGCGAGAACTTTGCTCTCGTATTCCTTGAGTTCGGGCGTGGTGAAGCGCTCGGCATTTACGAGAGTCTGCTTGCGCTCGAAATCGGAAGGAACAAGGTGCAGGTTGGGCTTGGAAATTTCGATATAAAAACCGAAGACCTGGTTATAACGAACCTTCAGCGAGCCGATGCCGGTGCGCTTGCGCTCGCGTTCTTCCATGGCCGCGATCACCTGCCGGCTGCTCTGGCTGAGATCGCGCAGGCCGTCGAGTTCCGCATCGAATCCCCGGCGAATGACCCCGGGATCCGATGCCAGTGCGGGAGGATCTTCGGCAATGGCTCCGTCGAGGCGCTGCTGAACGTCGGCTAGCTCGTCCATTTCCGCGTGCAGGCCCGCGAGATGGGCGGCCGTGCAATTGGCCAGATAGCGGCGGAGCAGGGGAATGCGCGCGATGGATTGCCGCAGCGCGACGAGATCGCGCGGGCCGGCAAGGCCCAGCGTGGCGCGGCTGGCCAGGCGCTCGAGGTCCTGTATGCCGCGCAAATTTTGGCGAATCTCCTCGCGCAGCATGGTCTGCGATTTGAATTCGGCGACGGAATCGAGGCGCGCTTCGATCTCCGGCCGGGAAAGCTCCGGGCGCAGAATCCAGGCGCGAAGCAAACGCGCGCCCATGACCGTGACGGTCTGATCGATGGCGCCGAATAGCGATGCATTCAGGTTCGAGCCGCGCGAGCCCTCCTCCGCATTTAGGGGAGAGAGTAACTCGAGGTTGCGCACGGTGACCGAGTCGAGCCCCAGCGAATCCTGCTGCTCGTAATAGCGGATGGTATCGAGGTGAGCCAAGGCCGTGGTGGCACCGCCATCCGGCTTGGCCGACGTTTCGCGAAGATAATGCACGAGCGCTCCGGCGGCGCAAATGGCCTGGGGATGTGCGGTCAAGCCGAACCCTTCAAGACCAGCGACACCAAATTGTTCGCTGAGCAGACGCTGGCCGTAGCCGGGGCGAAAGATCCATTCTTCCAGACGCGTCTCGGCAGCTTCCTGCGCGGGATTTGCCGAGCCTTCGGGCCGCCCAGGATGGGGCGGAGCGAAAAGCCCCGGCTGGCGCGGAAGGAGGAGTTCGCGCGGGCGCAGCAACTCCAATTCGTCGCGCAGTTTGTGCTCCGCATCCGGCCCGGCAAACTCGGTGGCCCGAAACTCGCCCGTGGAAAGATCGAGATAGGCCAAGCCGATAGGCACGCCTGCATTGCCGCGGGCCACCGCGGCCAAAAAGCTATTTTCCTTGGGTTCCAGGACATTCAGGTCGGTGGCCGTGCCGGGCGTGATGACGCGCACCACCTCGCGCCGAACCAGGCGCTTGCCGGGGCCGGGTTGCTCCATCTGATCGCAGATGGCGATCTTGTAGCCGGCGCGCAGCAGCCGGGCTATGTAAGTTTCGGCGGCATGAAAGGGGACGCCACACATGGGAATGGGTTCGCCGCGCTCGCGATTGCGGGAGGTGAGCGTAATTTGCAGTTCCTTCGAGGCCGCTAGAGCGTCTTCGTAGAAGAGTTCGTAGAAATCGCCCAGACGGAAAAGGAGCAGCGCGTGGGGATAGCGCTTTTTGATCGCTTGATACTGCCGCATCAGCGGCGTGGAGGCTTCCATCATGCGGGGCCCACGAGGCGGACTATACTAGCCGACCATGCGCTCGGCGAGCAAAACAGGTTTGAGGAAATCCGGCCGTGGTGCTCGCAAACGGGCAAAGACGGAGATCGAGATTAAGCTGCGCGTCACGGATGTGCCCCGGCTCCTGGGCCAGCTTGCTCGCCTCAAAGCAAAGCTGATAGGCGCTCGCGTTCACGAAATGAACACGCTTTACGATACCCCGGACGGCAGGCTGGCGCGCCACGGCCAGATGTTGCGCATTCGCGTGGAGCGCCCGGCTCCCGGAGCGGACCGGGTAGGGAGGGCGCACAAAATGTCCAAGGAGAAGTCAGAAATCTCCGCTTTGCTCACCTTCAAAGGGCCGGCAAGAGGCTTGCAGGCCAACGAGCGGGGGCGGTACAAGATTCGCGAAGAACACGAACTGCCGATCTTCGACCACGAAGAGATGTCCAGAATCCTCGAAGCGCTGGGCATGCGGCCTTGGTTCCGTTACGAGAAGGTCCGGTCCACGTACAAGCTGCCCGGAATGAACGGTCTCAAGCTGGTGCTGGACGAAACGCCGATCGGCCTCTTTATAGAGCTCGAAGGAGGGCGCGGAGAGATCAATCGCGCGGCCCGGCTCTTGGGCTTCGGCGCCTCGGATTACATCAATAAGAGCTATGGCGCTCTTTTCATGGAGGAGTGTGGCCTGTCTCGCCCGGCGTCCCACAATGAACCTATCCCGTCTTACGGCCTGCCGGACATGCTCTTTCCCCGCTCGCGGTGATTTTCAGCCGCCACCGAGCCTTTTGCGAAACAATTCCGATGAAAATTTCGTAATTTCGGCACTCTTTTCTTGACAAAGTGTGCGACTGCATTTACTAGATCAATTGAGGAAAAATCTGTTTGCAATGAGCTATTCGTTGGACCAGGAGCCCTTGCCCAGTCGTCGCGCCGGACATGCGGCGGACGTGTTGCGGGTCAGCGGTAAAGCGATAGGGTTCTCTCGTATGGCAAGCAGTCGACCTTGGGGTAGGAGCACGAGCGCCGACTAGGGAATACCTGCCCCTTTGGGCTGACCCGTGGTCGGGCGCGACCCCCGGCCACGGGCTTTTTGTTTTTGGGTCGCCGATGATTTTTCGGCGGGGCCTTGCCTTCATCAAAGGCGTGAAGGGTAGGGCATCCGTGAAGACGTAAAGGAAGGCGAGGTGATGGGGCATGCTTCACGCGACAGAAGTGCTTGGCGGGGAGGCCTACGACGCCCAAGGTAACTTCGTCGGGCGGGTGTCGGAGCTATTCATCGAGCCCGCCGACCAGCCGAATCGAGTGGCGCGTTACCTGCTGGGCCGGGGCAAATACCTGCCGCTGTTGGCGCGGCACGACCAGATTTCGTCGGTAGCTCCGGGGGTGATCAAGCTCAACGTCGAGGAAAAAGAGCTGGAGCATTTCCATTCCAACGAGGCTTGGCTGGCGATGCGCAAGGATTTGCTGGATCAGCAGATTATTGATACGCGCGGGCGCAAGGTGGTGCGCGTAAACGACGTCGATCTGGCTGAGCATCGCACCAATGGGACCGTTGAGTTGCGCATCACCGACGTGGATGTGGGCCTCCCGGGAGCGGCACGGCGGTTGCTGCAAGGCTTGGCTTCGCCGATGCTGATTCGGCGCATCCAGGAGAAACTGCCGGCGCGAACCATCCGCTGGGAGTTCGTAAACTTGATCGAGCCGGACCCGCTGCGGCGGGTGAAGCTGCGCATCACCCACGACAAGCTCGAGAAGATGCACCCGGCGGACCTTGCCGATATTATGGAAGAACTCTCCCCTGCCGAACGCCAGGCCATTATCGCCTCGCTCGATGAAGAATCCGCCGCCGAAGCGCTGGCCGAACTGGATTCGCGGCTCACTTCCCAGATCGTCGAGAAAATGGCGCCGGACAAGGCCGCGGACATCCTCGAGGAGATGGAACCGGACGAGGCCGCGGACGTTCTCGGCGACCTATCGCCGGAAGTCTCCCAGGATGTGCTCGAGGAATTGCAGGGGGAGGGGGCGCGCGAGGTGCAAGCCCTGCTGAGCTTCGATGAGAACTCGGCGGGCGGAATGATGACCACCGAGTTCGTCTACGTGGGCGAGACTGCGACGCGCGGCGAAGTTGTGGAGTGGGTGCGCGGCCGGGAGATCAACGTGGAACAACTGGATTCGATTTTCCTGATCGACGGCAACGCCAAGTTCGCCGGAGTGGTTCCCGTGGGCCGGCTGCTGCTGGCCGCGAATGATGAGCCTCTGGCGCAGCTCAAGTCGGAGCCGCTGGTTTCCGTGGGTCCGGACGCGAGGGAGAAGGAGGTTTTCGCGATCTTCGATAAATACAACCTTCGCAGCGTGGCCGTGGTGGATGTCTCAGGACGGCCGATTGGAGCGATCACCGTGGACGACGTGATTTCGCGCCTGCGGGCCTCGTTGTAACGGGACCGCTGACGCGATAAGGATGCTTATCCGCAAATGAATTGGACTTCGATCAACACGCGCACCGAGGAATTGCAGCGGCGGGCCACGCATGTACGGCGCCGTAGCCGCCATTTGTGGCGCCGCCTGGCGTTGTTGGGAGCCGTGTTGGGTCCGGGCCTGATCACGTCGAACGTGGACAACGACGCCGGCGGCATCTCCACGTATTCGCTGGCCGGCGCGCAGTTTGGCTATGCGCTCTTGTGGTCGCTGGTGCCGATGACCATAGCGCTCTATGTGACCGAAGAGATGTGCGCGCGCATGGCGGTGGTCACGGGCAAAGGGCTTTCCGACCTGATTCGGGAGGAGTTTGGATTTCGCTCGACATTTTTTGTGATGGTCGCGGGATTCCTGGTGGACTTGGGGAACGTGGTGGCGGAATTTGCCGGAGTGGCTTCGGCGATGGCCATATTCAGGGTGAGCCGCTATATCGCTGTACCGATCGCCGCGCTGATCGTCTGGGTGCTGGTGCTGCGCGGCACTTCTCGGCAGGTGGAGAAGGTGTTCCTGGCGCTGTGCTCGTTTTATCTCGCATACGCGTTTTCCGCCTTCCTGGCTCGGCCGGACTGGCTCGACGCGGCGCGGCACACCGTGATTCCCACGGTGCAGTTCAACGCCAGCTACTTGCTCATGGTGACTGCTCTGGTGGGCACGACGATCGCGCCCTGGCAATTCTTTTACTTGCAGGCGGGATTTGTGGAGAAACGCATCGGGGCGCGGCAATATCCGCAGGCGCGCGCCGACGTCATTGCCGGAAGCGTGAGTTGCATGCTCATCGTCTTCTTCATCATCGTATGCACGGCGGCCACACTGTACGTTTCGGGCCACCGCAATATCGCGGACGCAGCAGACGCGGCGCGCGCCCTGGTGCCCCTGGCAGGTCGCTGGGCCTCGCTGCTTTTCGCCTTCGGCCTGCTGAATGCTTCGCTTTTTGCCGCGTCCATCCTGCCGCTTTCCACCGCGCACGTGATTTGCGAAGGCTTGGGCTTCGAGGCGGGCATCGACCACAAGTTCAAAGAGGCGCCCATTTTTTACTGGCTCTATACGATCCTGATCGTGGTCGGCGGCGGATTGATTTTGATTCCGCGGGCGCCGCTCTGGCGCATCCTGGTGCTCTCGCAGGTGGCCAACGGCGTTTGGCTGCCCATCGTGCTGATTTTTATGATCCTGCTCATCAACCGGCGCGACTTGATGGGAGATCAGGTGAATAGCCGCACGTTCAACGTCGTTGCCTGGGTTACCAGCTTGACCATGATCGCCTTGACCCTGGTGCTCATTTATTTCGGCCTCTTTCATCCCTCGGCCGCAACAGGCGGATTGTAGGCGGGTGATTTCGTCCGCGGGGTCAGCTCGACAAGTGTGTACGGAAAGCCCCGGCCCGGGCAACTGCTGCGGGCGCCCCGGGGCTAAAACGTTCGCCTGCGCTGGGCCGAGCACCGGATTCCTCGGGTGGACAACCGTTTTGATACGGCGAGGTTGCGTGCGGTGAGGCACTGTGTTAGCTTTGCGGTGTAAAGGACCCGGCGCCTTGCTCCCCGCATCTCGCACTTAGCCGGAGACTCCTCGACAGACATCGGAATAAGAGAGTGCAGCCACCGAAGTCACTTGAACCGGCCAGCCGTGAGGAGGCCCGCCTGCTCGAAGGGCTCGACGCGCACCGGCTCCCGCGGCATATCGCCGTCATCATGGATGGCAACGGGCGCTGGGCGCAGCGCCGGCATTTGCCTCGCGTGGCCGGTCACCGCGCCGGAGTGGAATCCGCACGCATCGTTATTGAAACTTGCGCGCGCCTGCATATTCCTGCGCTCACGCTCTATGCGTTTTCCATGGAAAACTGGCGCCGGCCCAAGGCCGAAATCGATTTCCTGATGCGCCTCTTGCGGCAATATCTGCGCAAGGAGCTGCCGGTCATTCACCGCAATAACATCCGCCTGCAAATCATCGGCCGCACCGAGCAATTGCCCGAGCAGGTGCAAGCGGATGTGGCCAAGGGCGCGGCGCTGACGGCGCAGAATACCGGAACGATTTTGACGGTGGCCCTGAACTATGGAGGCCGCGCGGAATT
>QHYQ01000538.1 GCA_003224175.1 Acidobacteriota bacterium | reverse complement strand
ATATCGTAACGGGTCTGCTTGCCTTCATAGGTACGCCGGAGCGTTATGTCACCAGTTCCGCTTTTTGGCTGAAAATGTTGGCCCTATTGCTGCTTGGGCTGAACGCGGTGGCCTTCTACCTGACGGGCATTTCCGAACGAGTCGAACAGCTGGAATCCGGGGAAGACGCGCCAATGCCCGCGAAGCTGATCGCGGCAAGTGCGCTGCTTCTGTGGCTCGCGGTGATTGTTTTTGGCCGCTATATCGCACCCTTGAGCGACACCCTCCCTCCGCCGGCTTACTAGCTGAGATGTCTCAGTTCGCAACGAGAACCCCACCGAAGCTTTCAGGCAGCGGAGCTTGACATCCAGAGATGGCTGGCGTATCAGGCATCTTGGAGAATGGAAAATGAGACGGTCAGAAATGAAGCGGCGGTTCCGCTATTTCGTTGCGAGTGCCGGAGCCATTGTGGCGGCCTTGTGTATGATCGCCACGCCCACTCTTGCCCAGCAAGGAAAAGCTCCTGAACCGACCTCCAGCCCCGCTGCAAAACAGGATGCCAAGTTTGATCCTCACGACCTGAACGGATCTTGGATCAGTACGCAAGGCGCAGGAGCCGTCGGTGACAACAACCCTGTTCCTGAGCCGCCTTTAACACCCTGGGCCAAGGAGCACTTACTGATCAAGGGCGGTATCTCGCACGCCGGCTTGAACGCAACGTCGAAAGGCGTGGCGTCGAGCGGTTCGCTTCCGGCGGGCGCTGTAGCTTTTGATGCAAACGGCGTGCCGACGAACGTTCCTGACGGCCATTTCCCTGGTGAGAACTGCGAGCCACAAGGCGTGCCGGTGCAATTTAACTTCACTGTTTTTTACCCCTTTCAATTCATCATGCTGCCGGATCGGATCTATCAGATGTTCGAGGATCATCGCGAATGGCGAACGATCTGGCTCAATCGAGACCATTCGAAGAATTTGTTCCCCAGCTATTTTGGAGATTCCGTTGCCAAGTGGGAGGGAAACGCACTCGTGGTTGACACGATCGGATACAGCGGACGGTTATGGATCAGCGAGAACGTCGGGCACAAAATGAGTGACGCGTTTCACTTGGTCGAGCGGTATCGTCTGGTCGACGCGACGCACTTGCAACTGGAAATGACGTACTACGACCCGAAGGCGTGGGGCGATAAGGAATGGTCGGGGTGGAAGAAGGAATTCAAGCTGGATTCCAAAGGCGACTCTCTTCAGGAAAATGTCTGCGATCCAGCGCACTGGCGGGAATACGATAACGTGGTTCTGGACCCGGCTAAAAAAGACAGCAAGTAGGGACACTGAAAGGATGGCCCCCCTATGAACAGAACAAGACGTCACCGTGCACTCATATGGATTGGCGTGGCGACGATGATTGCGTGTGAGCTGCCCCTGCTCGTCCAGGGCGGTCGTGCGGGCCAGGGCGGGGCAGCTCGGACGAAACTGGCCGAAGCGCCTACGATTAGGTTCTTCGGCAGCTACCGCGTTGCCGTCGACAAAACGGACCCGTCGAAACTTCCGATCATCGGCGCTTGGCGCATCAATTTTGATAAATCCGATCCCTCCATGAAAGCGCAAGGGCGGTTCAAGGAGACCGGGACCGTCATCTACACGGCCGTAAACGGCGGCATCAAACAGGAAGTCTTCCTTTTTTATCCGCCGAAGGACGACAGCTACAAAACCGTCTTTACCGACGACGGGCGCGAATTCTGGTGGAAACTCGATGGCAAGAACGTTTACGAGAATCCGCAGGGACCGAACGGTTTGGGTCAGACCGTCGGCATGTGGCTCGTCGATCGCAACACGCTCTTCCGCGAACGCGCGACCAAAGGCGTGATCGATGAGCGCGTCCTCTATCGAGTATCCCCGGATGGCAAGACTCTGGCCTGGACGACTTTCAATGCCACCGGGGATAGCGGCCACGTTGTGTGGGACAAAATCGAGCTGCCGCGCCGCTAATCCAGGAATCTATGCGCTACGCATAGCCCTCTACAACCCTACTTGACGATGGGGGTGGAAACCAGACTGTCGTAATTCGCCAGCTCTGACGGCGAACAGCGCGTCTCGCTCAAGGAGAAATCCGGTGGCAGCAATTTGAGAGCCTGTTTGTCCAGTGCCACCCAGGGTTTGGTATACATCTTCGGATCATCAAGCGTCACAGTTAGCTGCATGTGATCATGGTCGACGCGGTGGAATCAGGGGCGTTTGAAGTAGCTCTATCGATTCCAATCTATGAAGATCGTCACGGGGAAAGCCGGGCGGATCGCAAAACTTGTCGAGTGGGTCGTTTGTTTGCGCCGCAGGAACCGCGGTCATTCCAAATACCGGCTTATTGCGGTGATAGGCTTCCAGTCCCTCCTTGGTGTAAGGCGGTTCATGTTCGGGATACCCATCCGACGGCATAGACCCGGATCCAAATACGCCCACGATTCGGAATCCAAACTCGTCGCTGCCGTCCACCTGCCATGCGCCGGAAATGTCGTGCCGCGGAGCAGGCGCTGATTTTAGCCCTTTTGTAGGCGGAGTTACGGGCCGGCCCCAGGAATCGACAGCGGGTGCATCCGTCTGACCCTCGACTGTGGCTGACGCGCAGTTGAACCGGTTGGCTTCTCCCTGGCAAATCGGGGGGAGTCCCTTGTGCTCTTTCGTTTCGCTTGACTGCGGAACGGTCTGGGCGGGCGCCAACGATGACAACATCAACAGCGGAAGCATTATCACGGCTCTCGCTACGAAGTTCTGCATTTGGAAAGCCTCCGTATTTACGGCTTGATTATGGTAGATCGTTAACCATCAATCGACCGTCTGGCAGCACCAGTCGATGGATGCGCCCGACGGGTTGGCCGTTCTTGGCTACCATCATCGTGACAGTCACCTTATCTCCGGGCTTTAGCAACTGTTTGGTGAGACGCACGCCCCGCGCTTGGTTCACACTGGCAGCACCGCTTTCAACAATCCAATGTACGACGTTTCCTTTATCATCCGTCGCATCAAATTTAAGAAGGCTATGCGGGTTGGCTACGATCCATTCCGTGACAACTCCTGTCAAAGTCACCTCTTTCGTCGCGTCGTATGCAGCGTTGCCGTGGTGCGCTGATAGCGGTGCTGAAGCGACCAAGAGAGCCAAAGACGCAATA
>QHYQ01000329.1 GCA_003224175.1 Acidobacteriota bacterium | reverse complement strand
CCTGGGGCGGTGATGGCAATGGCTATGAATGGCCGCAACGCGAGCACGGTATTTATATCGACTACAAGGGGTTCGTGTGGCTTGGCGGAAACAATTGCCCCACGAATGGCCTGCCAGGGCTCAAGCCGGTTGCCGATGACCAACTCTTAAAGTTCACGCAAGATGGCAAGTTTGTTATGCAGATTGGCCGCAGCAATCAAAGCAAGGGCAACGCCGACACGGGGAATTTGCACCGACCGGCGGATGAATGGGTCTATCCGCCGACTAACGAATTGTTCGTGGCCGACGGTTACGGCAATCACCGCGTCGCCGTCTTCGATGCGGATGGTGGCAAGTTCAAGCGGATGTGGGGCGCATTCGGCAACAAGCCGACGGACGATGACCACTGCGCGGTGAATACGCCAACTAGCTTCTCGGATCCGGGACCTCAGCAGTTCAGCATCGTACACGCCATCCGCGTGGCCAATGACGGCACGGTGTATGTGGCTGATCGAGAATACCGGCGCGTCCAGATGTTTACCAAAGACGGCAAGTTCCTAAAGCAGCTGGTCAGAAACAACGAACCGTTTGCTCGCGATCTCGCACTGTCTCCAGACACGAACCAGCAGTTCCTCTATGTGGGCGGCGGCAACGGCATTTTCATTGTCGATCGCAAGACGCTGGAGATTGTGGGCAACATCGACCCCGCAGGGATAATCGGGCCGGGCCATGAGATCGCGACCGATTCGAAAGGCAATCTCTATATCGCTCAGACCACGTCCGGACTACAAAAACTGACGTTCAAAGGGATGGCGTCCAAAAACTAACATCTGAAGCGATGTCGCAGCAAAGTAACAAGTTCATCAATTGCAGAGAAACTCTTACGGCCACTTCGCGACCAGCTCTGCGGGGCACTCGATGTGGACACTATTTCGTTGGTTTAGAATATGGCCTCGAACATTGAGATCAAGGCCATTCTGAAGAACAGGGTCGCGGCGCGAGCTACGGCGGCACGCTACCGGAGTGGGCACAACGGAGCTGAGCTGTTCTACGGAAATGGTGACAAGATGATGGCTGCCGGTGGAAGGAAAGTCGTAGCCCAAGCTCGAGCGGAGTTTTTACGCGACGTCATGCTCAGCCACGGTCGTCAACCCTTAAGTGGCAGCCGCTCGTCCGCGCGAGCGTCATCAGTTCCGCCAGACGCAATATGCGATCCGCCGCATCCTCTGGGCTCAGCCCACGTGAATGGATATTGGAGACTAGATTTCGATTCGCATCGGTATGGGCAGAGTCGGGACGGTAGGCCATGTATGCGGAAAGGCTATCCGATGCAGCGAGTCCCGGGCGCTCGCCAATCAAGAGCACCACAACTCTCGGCGTAAGCAATTCGCCGATTTCATTCAAGATTCCAACGCGGCAGTACCGAACAACAAGCGTTTGTCCGACGGTCCATCCCCGCTTATTCGCGGCGTGATAAAGAAGAGGCATTAATCGAGGAACTTGCGCCGCCACTGCCGCCACCGAGAGACCATCGCCGATAGCAACCTGAATGTCGCTGCCCTTCGAGCACCGATCTACAATTTCAACGCGCGCCGAAGCTGCGAAATGGCGCCCAAGGTCCGGCCGCAACAGGTATTCTTGTTTATCGGCGGCTTGTGTCGAAACCTCGAACAACTTCCATTGGTTCAGAAAGGTGCCACTAAAAATCCCGCGAATGTCCATCTCAGCCCAGACCGCATCCCGGGCCTCAGCATGCGCCTCGCGCAGTTCGAGCTGTGTAGCGGTGGGATAAGCTGCTCCCCTGCGTCCAACCAGAAGCCGCGCTGGTGTCCGCGCCTGAATCCGCCGCACGATTTCAGGCCAGCTTGCGGCACCAACCGCCTCGTCCTTTTCCTCAGGCATCACGCAATTCCTTGCAATGATGATTCAAATCCGCGCAAAAGTTGTAGTCTGGCGGAGGAGTCCAACTGTATGGGTTGGCCATCCCGGTAGATTCCCGTTTCGCGTAGCCACGTCAGGAACTCAGGTGCCGGCCGCAAATTGAATATTCTGCGCACGGCCAATGCGTCGTGATAACTGGTAGATTGATAGTTCAGCATCACGTCATCCGAGCAGGGAACTCCCATGAAGTAGTTACATCCGGCGGCCGTAAGCAGCATCACAAGATTGTCCGCGGAATTTTGGTCTGCGGCTGCATGGTTGGTGTAGCAAACATCACAACCCATCGGCAATCCCAGCAACTTGCCCATGAAATGATCTTCGAGACCCGCTCGAATGATCTGCCGCTCGTCATAGAGGTATTCCGGCCCAATAAAGCCGACCACACTATTTACCAGGAAGGGGTCGAACGCCCGCGCCACGCCGTACGCCCGCGCTTCCAGTGTTAATTGATCCACGCCATGGTGCGCGTCGGCGGAAAGCGCACTGCCCTGGCCGGTTTCGAAGTACATCACGTTTTCGCCCTTCCATGTCACATCCCGCTGGCGGTGATGTTCAAGAACACGTTCCCGGCCTTCCGCCAGCATTGAAAGCGTGATGCCAAAACTTCGATTTGCGCCTTCCGTCCCAGCGACTGATTGAAATAACAAATCAACGGGCGCGCCGCTCTCGAGCGCCGTTAGTTGTGTCGTCACATGCGCCAGGCAGCAGCTCTGGGTTGGAACGTGATAAGCATCCACCAGGCGTTCGAGAGCGCGCAGAATCGAGGAGACAGCTCCAACTGAGTCTGAGGCCGGATTTACGCCAATTACCGCATCACCGCAGCCGTAGAGCAGCCCCTCGAACGCGGCCAGTAGAATGCCTCCGACATCGTCGACGGGGTGGTTTGGCTGTATGCGGATGCCTAAGACGCCCCGCTCGCCCATCGTATTCCGGCAACGCGTGACGTTTCGAATCTTCGCCGCGGCCAAGATCAAATCCTTGTTGCTCATGATCTTCGTCACAGCGGCGGCGATCTCAGGAATGATCGCGCGCTGAATCTGCTTCAGTTCAGCTTCACCGGTTGCGTCGTCAAGGACGTATTCGCGGAACGCGCCTACAGTCATGCTCTTGATCGTCTTAAAGCTGTCCGCGTCATGCGTATCAAGGATCAAGCGGCTAACGTTATCGTCATCTGGACCGATCAGAGGTTGCCGAAGAACTTCATTGAGCGACAGGTCGGCGAGCCGGCGCTTCGCCGCCACCCGCTCCCGCTCCGAACGAGCCGCAATGCCGGCTAGTTGATCGCCAGACTTCTCTTCATTCGCTTTCGCGAACAGCTCCCGAAGGTCCGCAAATACAAAGCTCTCGTGCATAGGTGCCACCGCAGGACGAAGGCCGCACCTCTGGAACCTACCATTAGTCGCAAACTGAAGGAAGGGAGACACCTGCGGCGTTCCGAACGCGCCACCCGCCTTCACATCTCTAATTTCTCGCCGGAGACTATGCGGGAAGACGGGTTATGCCGGCCGACGAGGCACAAGCCGATGGGCTTCCCGCCGATCCGGAACGGGCCGAGTCTACCGCCGTCAGGTTCTTAGGGAGAATCAGGAACGATTGAGGGCCAACTCAGTCCAAGACCTAGGCGCATCGCGTTTAGAACACCACAACTCCATGCGGCCATTCATCTGTCTTGATTCTGCGAATCACTTTCATTTGTGCGAGGTCGACGACTGCGATGGCGCCATCCGCCGTGGTGTCTACAATCGCAGTCTTTGCATCCGGCGTCACCGTCATGTTGAGCGGGAAATGGCCCACTTCCATTTTTGCCCCTGCCTTCAGAGTCGCTACATCGAACTCTTGCACGAAGCCGGGTTGGTCCAAAACTTGTTTGCCGTCCCTGGTGCCCAAATCGTGGAAGGTTATATAGAGCTTGCTGCCATCCGGGGAAAGCGCAAATGTACTCGGAGGCAGATCAAAAGGAATCGTCCTAATAACTTCGTCCCTCTTGGGATCTACGACCAGCAACTGCGTGCCCTTAAAATTTCCAGCGAAAACGTATTTCCCATCGGGCGTAGCGATAATGCCATCCGTACCCGTGGGGGCCGGGATGTCCTGCAGAGGCTTCATCTCCTTAAGATCGACAACGGAGATGTGTTGTATATCTTTATTCGCCGTATAGGCCTTGTTGAGCGAGGGAACGATGGCGATGGAATGCGGATGCGGCACGCCGACCCTTACCGAACCCGTCACCTTCTTCTGCCTCACATCCGCCACAATCACTTCACCTCCGTTCGATTCACAGGAGGCGTACAGAAGACCGCTCTTTCGATCGAGCGCCAACCCGTGTGGTGCCCAGTGCGGCGTAATATCGATCGTGCTGGTGACCTCCATTTTCTCCAAATCGATCACTTGGATCTGATTTCCTGGGCTCTCGTACTGATCCCAAGGGCCATCCTTGTACGCTATGCTCACGTACGCAACACCCGCCTCCGGATCGATGACCATTTCGTGAGGACGCTTCAGAGTGGAAATGTCTTTAAGGAGTTCCCCGGTCGCCAAATCAAAAAACTGCACGGTTGACGCATGCTCGTTAGCCACCGCGATTCGCCTGCCGTGGCCGGCCTGATTGTCAGCTCTGTCCGGCGACCTTGGTGTCTCCTCACCGCCGGCGGCTTCCGGCTTTTTCTCCTCGAAGCGCATCGCCTTCAGGACCTCGGCTTCACGCGCGAGTTCTGTTTTGCCCTCGGGAAAACCGTCTTTGAATAGGACGAATGCCAGGATATCGGCGGTCTGCTGACGGCTTAGGCTTCCCGGATCGTCTTGCGGCATCGAAACTTTGATCCGTTCCATGAGATCGTCGACCGAGAGGCCGTACCAGTTAGACTTGAACTCAGCGCTGTTCAGCGCTGGTGCAATTTCACCTCCGGTAAGGTCCGGCGCGTGGCAGCGAGCACATCTCTGCGCATAAAGCGTCGCTCCCCGGTTGGCTTGCTCCTCCGTGTAGATGCCATCCCAGACGGACTGCGCCGGCTCCGTCGCGGAGGTCGCCGGCGCTTGTTGGGAGGGAGTTGTCTGTTCGGCACGCGCTGACGAGCAAAAAGCGACTGCTGCTACAAGGATAAGGGCCGGAATTGCGCTCTTTATTTTCATCACGAGTGTGCTCGCCAGTGCGGCCGCGAATACACATACTTACAGCGGCTCGCACGGGCCGCAAAGCGACTTCGCTCCTAATTCGGTAGACTGTACGCTATATACTCGCCCGTGTAGGCGCCGCCGCTGACGGCCACTACAATATACTGCTTGCCATCCAGCATGTAGGTCATTGGGGTTCCGCTCTGAATAGCGGGCATCAAAACGGCCCCAACTTGCTGGCCCGTCTTCTTGTCGTAGGCTCGCAGCATCGCGCCCCGCGGATGCTCCGGCGTCGTCGTGATCTGTGGATCGCCCATCACAACTAGCGTCTTTGTTATCACCAATCCAACGGCCGAAGTGCCAGCCTGTCCCGTCTTTGGAATGTGCAGACCTTTCAACGCCGGATGGTTGCGGATGTTATCCGGTGTGTCGCCGTGCGGCACTTGAAACAGAAGCTGACCGTGATCGAGATCGATCGCCGCGAGGATCCCGTACGGCGGTTTGACAATAGGCAGCCCTTCGATATTCAGCCCACCACCGCCCTCATCGGGAGGAGGACCAGCAGCCGCGTCGCCTGCAGGCGAATGCGCTCCAGAAGTTGTGGATGCTCCAGGCACTGCGGGCAGGTCTGCGCGCGAGTGGTGCCCTGAATCGGCGGCGCAACAGTCCCCGGGTCCCCAGACTTCGACGACCGGCCGCCCGGCGGTTCCCGTGATGTACCGAATATCTGAGAATCCCGGCGGGCTCGCAACGAGCGATCTCACGCCAGGCGTATTGCCAGCTGGCGCATAGAGGATGTGCGTCTCGGGATCGAAGCCGCCGCCGGGCCAGTTCGTGGCAGTGCCGACCGTAATTGCGCCCAGCATGCCTTTGACGTCGCCGAGCATTGGCGGGTTGAACGGTGTGTCGGCCCAGCGGTACCGCTTGGCTCTCTCAACAGCCTCGGCTCGAAGCGCCGGAGTGAAGTCGATCAGATCATCGGGAGTGTTGAAGAAGTTGCGTGCATAGCGCAGCTTGTCTGGCGGGTACGGCTGCGTCGGTGAGGTTTTTTCGCCCGGGACGTCGGACTGCGGCACCGGCCGCTCTTCGATCGGCCAAACCGGCTGACCGGTCACGCGGTCGAAAACGTAAAGCCAGCCCTGCTTGGTCGGCACCGCCACCGCCTTGATCGCCCGGCCGCCGACGTTGATGTCAGCCAGGATCGGCGCGGTGGATATGTCAAAGTTCCACAGGGGATGGTGTACGAGCTGAAAATGCCACTTCGGTTGGCCGGTTTTCAAATTGAGACAGACCACGCTCTCGGCAAACAGATTGTTGCCCGGCCGGTGGCCGCCGTAATAGTCCGACGTGGGCGTCTCGACCGGCAAATAGACCAAGTCCAAATCTTCATCCACAGTGATCTGGTTCCAAACGCCCGTGTTGCCGTTGTCAGCCCAGGATTTCTCCAGCCACGTGTCGTTGCCGAACTCACCCGGCCCGGGAATATCATTGAACTGCCAAATCTTTTTTCCCGTCCGCACATCGAACGCGCGAACCAAACCTTTGGTGTTGTTGTGGGTTTCAACAGTTGCGCCTTCTCTCATCGAGGAACCCACGATCACCGTGTCTCGTGCCACCGTCGGCGTCGAATGCACGCCGATCTCGCCCGTCTCCAAATCGATCTGCTGGTTATTTCCCTTCATCACGCCGACCTTCAGGTCGACAATACCGTGCGTGCCAAACGAGTCGATCACTGAGCCGTTCCTGGCATTGAGCTCCACCAGGCGATAGCCGGTCGTGATGTAAATGACGCGATCGTCGCCTTTGCCATCGGTCCAGTACGACACGCCACGGCCCGACAATTGGCGCGGCGCAACCGCGGCGCGCTTGCCTTCACGCAGGCTGTGCGACCAGATCAGCTCGCCTGTTTTTGCGTCGAGCGCAATGACCGATCGCCGCGTTCCTGCGGTCGTATAGATGACGCCCTTCACCATCAGAGGCGTTCCCTCTAATTTGTATTCGGGAAACGGTCCGAAATTGTCGGTCTTGAACCGCCAGGCGACTTCCAGCTTGTTGAAGTTGGAGGCGTTGATCTGATCGAGCGGCGAGTACCTGGTCCCTTTGACGTCCCCCATGTTGCCCGGCCATTCGCCGTTCTGGGTCGAAGGCTGCCCTTGACGGGAGAACTGTCCTGGCGTGGGCGTTTCGACAAAGACCTGCGCTGAGACCCGCGGTGCGACGCTCAATCCCGCAACGATGACGAGGAGGGCCGAAATGGATCGGAACAGTGTCCGCGACATATTCTTCACTCCTTTTCTAGGCTTTAGGCGATGGATTATAGCACTTACGGCCGTTGTGTTATTGCTCGCGAAGGGCTGATGAAAGCGCGCTGGTTCAGGGGTGTGGCGCGCCAAAATTCAAAACCGTAGCTAAATGGGAGTCCAGGTACTTACGCGCTGCCGGCGATCGCTGAATGGCGGCGGCCCGGGCGGAAAGGTCATGAGCACCCTGAGGATTTGAGAGCGAGCGCGCGGCGTGCCGTCGTCGAAGTTACCGGGAGGTGTAGATTCATCCAAGCACGCAGTATATATTGTCCGGCGTTAAAGACCGGAGAGACCGCGATTGGATGAGCCGCAGTGGGCGGAGAGGATGGGTGAGCTCTCCACATGCAAGGACTTTTCGATCAGTCTGTTTGAGGCGGCACTGTGACCATGCAACACGAACGTCGTCTGAGTGAGCGGAAAATCCTGGGACAACTCGGCTATGTCGGGCTGCCGTCCAACGGCGCGATTGTGCTGAATATTTCTGAGGGAGGCCTCGGCTTCCACGCCGTCGCTCCCGTGAAACCAAGCGGGCCAGTCCCTTTCTGGTTCTCGGTCAATTCCAACCGAATCGAAGGTGTCGGCGAATTGGTATGGATCGACGAAGCGAAGGAGACCGGCGGCTTGCGCTTTACTCAGCTGTCCGCGGGTATGCACGAGCAGATCCGAAGCTGGCTAAATGAATCAAATCGACTACTTGGCAGTCGTAAGGACACTGCGGTTCGCGCCCCTGTCTCAAACGGAACAAGCACAGATCTCGAACCCAGGGCCGGTGCTTCCCCTCATCCTGAGATCTCCTGGCCTGAAACCAGCGGATACGCGCTCTGGTCTCCGAAGAAGTCCTCCTCTGAGGGGCAGAATCGCGGTCCCCTCAGGGCAATCTGTGTGTCTGTTCTGGCGATAATAATCGCGATACTCTTGCTCCGGTACGTCGGTGTGGGGCCGAGTTGGCTAGCGAGAACGTTCGGGAAAAGCAAACCGCATGCCGTCGCGCCCGCGACCATTGCTGTTGGCAATGTGCCTGTTGGGAAATCTGAGATCGACGGTGCACTGACGCAAGCAGCTCCAGAATCGTCGAGCACAGCCACGCCAAAAAACGCCAACGCGAACGCGGCGAGACCGCCCGCCCCAGAAGCTTCTGCGGCCGATAGCACGCTGCGGAAGCCTCCACTTTCAGGCGCCGCGCTTTTTGTGCAAGTCGGGGCGTTCGCACAGGAGGCCAACGCCGGCAAGCTGGCCGAAAGCCTCCGGCAAGAGAATTTTCCCGCGTTTATCATTACCTCTCCGGACGCTGCGTTCTACCTGGTCCACGTAGGCCCATACGCGGACGAAAAGTCGGCGCGAATCGCACTAGGCGAACTCGGAAGGGCCGGCTTCAAGCCATTCATCCGGCATTAAAATGAAAGACGTGCGCGCCGCCGGGCTCTAAGCAACACCAATTTCGCCGCCACGACTCTCATCCTTTCTTCATCGGCTCGCCGGCGCCATTCCCTTAAACATCAATTTTTGAAGTCCTCGGTTGGTTTGCGCTCTGTAGATGTTGCCTTTTGAATCAGTCGCCATTAGATGGCCACCTCCAAGCACCCAAGCATGGGGGTCGACTCTCTCTCCCCGCTGTTTAACCGCGGAGTCGCGGGGATAGGAAACGGCTCCAAGGAGACGGTTAGATGTACAATCGCGGGCGGCCAGGCAGTAAGAACGAGTTCCCGGCCTATGCACAAAGTCTCCGCGAAGGAGGTTGCGATGTCTTGCACAAGCCGACTCAAACGGAGTTCCCTGCGATCCGGCGTTGCGGCCCTCACTTTCGTTGCAATCGGAGGTTTAGTAATGCCCGCCGAGAGACTCAACGCCGACGGTGGATCTCCTGGGCCGCTGGCCCAGTCATGCGGCGTACCGTCCGCCGGAGCCAGTACAGGAGGTAGCCAGCCTGGCGCTGGGAATGTGCTTCCGCAGTTTCCGCCCGGTCAATATCCTGTCAAACTTCCGCCGGTGTCGATGCTTGGCGCGCGCAACGACCTCCCCAATTCGTATCAGCTTGGAGTGAGTTGGGGACAGTTGCCCGAGGGAAGAAAGTGGGGATCGACAGCGAGCGTTAGCACTGGTCCCGACGGCAGAATCTGGGTGGTGGACCGATGTGGCAATTCCGGAGCCGGGGGCACGACCTGCGCCGGAGCGAGTGCAAATATCAACCCGATTTTCCAATTTGATACATCTGGCAAGTTGCTAAAGGCGTTTGGCGCTGGGATGTTTGTCAGCCCTCACAAACTGTCGGTGGACAAAGAAGGAAACCTGTGGCTAGCCGACAATGGGGGACATCAGGTCTTCAAGCTCAATCAGGACGGGAAGGTGCTGTTGACACTCGGCAGAAAGGGAGTCGCCGGACCTGGTCTGGACCAATTCGATGCACCGACCGACGTCGCGATCGCACCGAAC
>QHYQ01000537.1 GCA_003224175.1 Acidobacteriota bacterium | reverse complement strand
CGTCATTCTGCCCACCATTTCGCGGAAGCACTTCGACACTGCCTTCCATACCCTCCTGTCGCTGATTCACGTCTCCTTCACTCCAGCCGACGTAGTCTTCATCTGCAATGTTGCTAATGGCCCGATTGCCTGGATTCCCCGCCTCTTTGGAAAGCCCACGGTCCTCAACGTCGACGGCCTCGATCGCAAACGCAAGAAATGGAACCTGATCGGCCGCGGGTCTTTGTATTTCTGTGAACTGCTCTCGGCCATCACTCCAACACGCGTCGTGACCGACTCCCGCATCATGCAGGAGTACTACTGGCGCCGCTATCGAAGGCGCTCCGCGATGATCGCTTACGGCGCGGAGGTTCCGGCTAACGGCGCCCCAAGCAAGGCAGTCGATTTGCCGTCGGAACAGTTCATCTTGTACGTTAGCCGCCTGGAACCAGAGAATAACCCCGAGCTCTTGCTTGACGCCTATCGCCGCGTGCAAACAGATTGGCCGCTGGTGATCGTCGGCGGGAATGCTTACGATGCGGCTTACGTCTCGCGCTTGAAATCTCTCGCTGACGACCGTGTGAGTTTTCTCGGTCCAGTCTACGGCGACGGGTATTGGCAACTATTGCGAAAAGCAGGGCTCTATGTTTTCGCATGCGAAGTCGGAGGCGTTCATCCGGCGCTCATCGAAGCCATGGCCGCGCAGAAGCCGGTCCTGTACCTGGATACGCCGGAGAACCACGAAACGGCTGGCGACGCCGGCATACCCTTTCGCGCTAAGAGCGCGGATCTTGCGGCGCAGATCTCACGGCTATTGCGCAATGCCGATCTCCGTCAGGAGTTGAGCCGCAAAGCGCAGGAACGGGCCGCGAGAATGTTCGGTTGGGAAGAGACGATACAAAAGTACGAGTCTCTCTTTTCCGAACTTCTGGCAAAAAATGGCCGTCGCTCATCCGCGTGAATCCGCAGGAATGCTGTGCGGATGATTGTCAAACCAGCGGACAAGTTCGCTTTCGCTGACTCTGCGATGGGATTGGACCCATCTTCGTTTTTCCCGGATCGATTCGCGTTTCGACCAGAACAAACTCAGCCCCGAAAGCAATCTCCGGTTGAGGAGCATGCAATATCCCAGAATCAGCAAGTCGCGTGCCGTAATCGGAATCAGCAGGCGCAAATACAAACTCGCCGAAATATTCTTGGCGCGCATGAGAAAACGGTTCTTGATGGAATGCCGGTTGATCTCCTCAGGGAGTTGCCGAAAGCGCTCCGGAGTGACCCTCCGCACGTGCCAGGCGATCGCCTCGGGCACGTATAAGCAGGACCAGCCCATCAGTTGCGCGCGCCAGGCCACGTCCGCATCTTCGCGGTAGGCAAAAAAGTCTTCATCGAAAAATTCACCTCCGGCCGAAATGTCCTCGACCATGATACGCCGATAAAGTGCGGCGGCTCCGGTCGCGCCAAAGACGAGTTCCCGCCGTTCATATTGGCCGCGGTCCATTTGGTCGCTTCCACGATCCATATGGCGGAGATTGCGAAGGAAATAGATTCCCGTGGAATCGATCGTATGGCTGCGCTCGTCGCTCGCACCCGGCTTCCAGCGCAGAAGCTTGCCGCATAGGGCGCCGATCCGTCTGCTGCGCGCTGCCCCTAATAACGTGGACAGGAAATCGGGCTTCAACATTACGTCGGGATTCAGCGAGAAGAGCCAGTCACCGTGTGCCTGCGCAATGGCCTGGTTCTGGCCCGCGGCAAAGCCGCGATTTGTCTCGTTATAGATCACGCGCAAGCGCCTCTCGAATTTCCCCCCGCACTCCCGCTCGAACTCCTGCCCGCACTCGCGCTCGAACTCCTGAAGTACGGCCCGCGTGCCGTCGCTGGAGGCGTTGTCTACGAGGATGATCTCCCGATCCGGATAGTCCTGCTGTAAGACCGATTCCAGGCACGTTTTCAGTACATTTGCGGAGTTGTACGTGGTGATGAGAATGGAGACCATCGCATCGTTGCCGCGTAAAGCGGCATAACGCAAAGCGCCGAGAGTCTACTGAAATCTTCCTCCTCCGAGCAAGACTGAACCACCCGTTGGCTGCGTCTGCTTGATGCTGGCCCCGCATCCCCCAACTTTGTTTCCGGCGAAAAGCGCGTCTTCTTGGGCGGCGAAAGCTCAACCTGCTGGTAGACTTTCGCCGCAGGCGAGTAGCCTTTTCGCGGCTGGCCCCCGGGGCCACTTTTCTGTAAGTGTTCATTCTAAAAGCCCCTA
>QHYQ01000536.1 GCA_003224175.1 Acidobacteriota bacterium | reverse complement strand
TTGTTCCATCATTGCGCGCGGCGAGTTCGACAGTGAACACTCCCTGCCGGGCGTGGATGGACGACTGCAGATCTTCCAGACGGTCCCCGACCCATTTCACCGGGCGGCCTACCTGCCGGGAGAGCAGGCAGAGCACAATTTCTTCGGGGAAGACGTGGCTCTTGATCCCAAAGCCGCCCCCGATATCCGGGGCGATGACCTGAAACTTGTTTTCGCGGACGCCGATCAACTCGGCCACGGTCATCCGCACCACATGCGGAATCTGCGACGAGGTCCACAGGATCAGGCTTTCGCTGGAGAAATCATACTTGGCGATGCACCCGCGCGTCTCGATCGACAACCCCGTACAGCGGTTCGTGCGGAAGGTTTCGCGCACGACGACGTGCGCTTCCCGAAAGGCACGCTCGGTGTCTCCGCTGCGAAAGTCTGCCTTCAGCATGAGGTTGTCGCCCCAGTTCTCGTAAAGCAGGGGCGCCCCAGGCTGGAGCGATTGTTCCACATCCACCACCACCGGCAGGGGCTCATAGTCAACTAGGACTTTCTCTACCGCGTCCTCGGCTAGGTAGCGGTTGTCCGCCACCACGGCCACAACCGCCTCACCCATGAAGCGCACGCGTCCCCAGGCTAGGGGATACCAGTCGGCGATTCGGTAGGCGCGAGCCAGCCGCTCCAGACCAGGGGCCTCGTGCAACTTCGCCTGCAACGGGCGCGCCTGGCGCGCGGCTTCCTCACCGGTCAGAACAGCAAGTACGCCTGGCGACCGCAGGGCTTCTCCGCTTTCGATGGAGCGTATTCTAGCGTGCGCATAGGGACTCCGGACAAAGGCAACTTCCACCATGCCCGGCAGGGTGATGTCATCAAGGAAGCGGCCCCGGCCCGTCAGGAATCTGGGGTCCTCGACCCGCTTGACGCGCGCGCAGATCAACTTGGCGGGACCTACAACCATCAGGACCTCGACTGTTTTTCGCTGGCTTCCTGCTGGCTCTTCGCGAGGGCATCCTCGACCGCTTCGACGATGGTTTGATAGCCGGTGCAGCGGCACAGATTCCCCGCGAGAGTTTCCCGGATCTCCTCTTTGATCGCCAGCGGGGTCCTCTCGATCAACTCCCGCGCCGTCGTCAAGAAACCCGGTGTGCAGAAACCGCACTGCAAGCCGTGGTGCTCCCAAAAGGCTCTCTGCAGAACGCTCAACTCGCCGTCCCGGGCTAGCCCCTCCACCGTGACTAGGTCGGCCCCGTCCACCTGCACAGCGAACATCAGGCAGGATCGCACGCTTTCGCCATTCAGAAGAACCGTGCAGGCGCCACACACTCCGTGTTCACAGCCAACGTGCGTACCGGTCAGGTGCAAGTCCTGGCGCAGAAAATCCACGAGTAGCTTACGCACCTCCACTGTGCGTTCATACGGAACGCCATTCACCCGGATCCGGATGATGCGTTGGATTCCCGCCATCACTCCCCCTGCTGGGCCCGCGCAAAGGCGTCGAAAAGCGCCCGGCATGCAAGCACTTCGGCCATGGCCGTCCGGTACTCCGCCGAGGCGTGGATGTCGCTGCTCGGTTCCCTCACTTGTGCCGCGATCCGCGCCGCCTCTGCAAGAAGTTTTGCGTTGAGCTTTTCGCCTCGCAAAAGGTTCTCTGCTTGCTCGGAGCGGACGGGAACCGGGGCCACGCTGCCCAAGGCGATCCTGGCGTCGGTGCACACGCCCTGCTCGTCTAGCGTTATCAAGGCGGCTGCCGCAACGATTGCAAAGGCGCCGTGCTGCAAGGCCAGCTCACGAAATCCCCACCCGGTCCGCTTCTCAAGCATGGGGATCCATGCCTCAACTAGGATTTCTGTGGGTTGCAGGGCGGTCGTCAGAAGATCGAGAAAGAATTCTTTTGGCGCCAGAGTCCGCTCCCTATCGGCTCCACGAATCAGGATGCGGGCTCCCAGGACGGTGAGCACGAGAGGAAATTCCGCGGCGGGATCCGCATGGGCCAGACTACCACCGAACGTCCCGCGATTCCGGATCGTCACGTGCCCGATGAAGCGGGCGGCAAAGCCGAGAATCGGACACTTTGCCATGACGAGAGGCGATGTTTCCAGAGCGCGATGACGTGTCAGTGCGCCAATGCGGATTCCTTTCTCCGACTCAGAAATATACGAGAGTTCCTGAACACGGTTGATGTCCACGAGCACCTGGGGTCGCGCCAGCCGAAAGTTGAGCAGGGGCACAAGACTTTGGCCGCCAGCGAGGATTTTGGCGGTTTCGCCATATTCGGTGAGCAGAGAGATAGCTTCTTTTGTGCTGGCAGGAGCGAAATAATCGAACGGCGCCGGTTTCATGACACCTCTGTCTTCGTCCGCCCGCAGGCAAGTTGCTGCGCGAGGAATCGCAAGCGCCTGGAACGACACCG
>QHYQ01000535.1 GCA_003224175.1 Acidobacteriota bacterium | reverse complement strand
TCGCGATCGTAGTCCGAGGTGGTCTCCTCGACCTGGACCCTGAGTTGCTTGATCCGCCCTGCGATCTTCTTCGGCGTTCCGGCGCCGTCGATGATGGTAGTGCTGTCCTTGTCCACTGTGACGCGCTTGGCGCGCCCCAGATCCTCCAACTTAACGCCTTCCAGCTTAATCCCGGTCTCTTCCATGATGGCCGTGCCACCCGTCAGAATCGAGATGTCTTCCAGCATCGCCTTGCGGCGGTCGCCAAAGCCCGGTGCCTTTACCGCGGCGCACTGCAGCGTTGCCCGCAGCTTGTTCACAACCAGCGTCGCGAGCGCTTCGCCCTCAACGTCTTCGGCGATAATCAGCAGCGGCTTGCCCATCTTGGCCGTCTGTTCCAGCAATGGCAGCAACTCCTTCATCGAGCTGATCTTTTTCTCGTGGATTAGTATGTGCACGTCTTCGAGCACGCACTCCATCCGCGCTGGGTCAGTGACGAAGTATGACGAGAGATAGCCGCGGTCGAACTGCATTCCTTCTACCACTTCGAGCGTCGTCTCCATCGTCCTTGATTCCTCGACGGTAATGACGCCGTCCTTGCCTACCTTCCTCATTGCCTCGGCGATGAGGTTGCCTGGGAGCAGCGCCTGGCGAAGCTGGTTGGCGGCGTTGCGGTGATCGTGCGAAGTCGCTGCAAGACGCATCGATGTGGGTCAAAGGAAGCTCTTGGCGGGCCTCAGTACACGGCGGCGCTGCCTACCCCAGGGGCCATCTGCTAAGCTAGCGAAAGCCAGCCTCGAATTAGCAGGGATGGCCCTTTCGTTTTTGGAGAAAGATCACGGTCTCGCAACAATGTCGTCCCGCAATTCCGACCCTCTAGATGAATAAGAATCAACCAGCGACCATTATCCTTCCCGAACCGGAAGAGCCGATTCGCGCTGAACTCTTCAGCTTGGAGCGGCTCGAACAGCACGCCGAGAGCCTTGCGGCGGCGCAGATAGTCACGAACGAAGCGAGCCGGGGCCGCCCGCTTATCCCGCGGGTCGTGGACAACGGCCGCGTGCTGCTGGATTCCTATCGGGCGATCGCCCATGCGATTCAGGAGGAGCATGCGATCACGCCCGCGGCTGAATGGCTGGTCGATAACTTCCACATCGTCGATGAACAGCTCCGCGAAATCCAGGACGATTTGCCTGTTGGCTACTACCGCAAACTGCCCAAGCTCGCCTCGGGTCACTTGGAGGGTTATCCGCGCGTGTTTGGAGTGGCTTGGGCTTTTGTGGCGCATACCGATAGCCGATTCGACCCGGAAGCGCTGCGGCGCTTTGTGGCAGCCTATCAGCGGGTGCAACCGCTCACGATTGGTGAGCTCTGGGCGGTGGCTATCGCACTTCGCGTTGTGCTGGTAGAAAATCTGCGCAGGATGGCGGACCGGATGGTTCGTAGCCGGGCCGCCCGCCACGAAGCTGATGCGCTGGCCGACAGCTTGCTCGGTTCGGGCGAACAATCTGCGATCCTTCCGGTTCTCCAACGGTTTGAGAAGGCCCCTTTGGAGAGAGCGTTCGCCGTGCAGCTTGTCCAGCGCTTGCGGGATCTGGATCCAAAGGTTCGCCCTGCACTGCTTTGGCTCGACCAGCGACTGGTCGCCGCAGGAACGAGCGCCGATGACATTGTCCGCGCCGAGCAGCAGCAACATGGGGCTATGAGCGTGTCCGTGCGCAACATCATAACCAGCATGCGCTCGATTTCTGCATTTGACTGGCAGGAATTCTTTGAGAGCGTCAGCCTCGTTGACGAAATTCTCCGCAACGACACCCACTTCGCTGATATGGATTTTGCTACGCGAGACAAGTACCGACACGCGATCGAAGATCTCTCGCGAGGATCGAGCCACTCGGAAATGGAGGTTGCAAAACGTGTCGTGCGGCGTGTCAAGCAGGCGATCCCCGATCCGGGCGAAGGTCCCCACAATGGCAACGAGCCGAACCAGGACCGCCGAATGGAGCCTGGCTACTATCTTATCTCGCGAGGACGCCCTGCCTTTGAGCGGGAGCTCGGTTTTCACGTCTCCTGGAAGCGTTGGCTGCTGCGTTCATATATTCGAGCCGCGGTACCGGGCTATCTGGCAACCATTGCTATCGTGACAGCAATGATGCTGGCGTTACCGCTGCTGCATGCCCGCGGAGGGGGCATGACCGTAAAGGGCCTCTTGCTCCTGGGTTTGCTCGCAGCAGTGCCTGCCTCGGATCTAGCGATTGCACTGATCAACCGCGTGGTGATGGGTTTGCTTGGGCCGCGAAGGCTGCCGCGTATGGAGTTGCGCAACGGCATCCCGGAGGACTTGCGAACGATTGTCGTCATGCCCACGCTGCTTACTACCGCGGGGGAAGTTGCAGAACATATCGAACGGCTGGAAGTACACTATCTGGCGAATCCAGATGGAGACCTGCGCTTCGCGCTGCTCTCGGATTGGTTGGACGCGCCGTGCGAAACCCTGCCGGGTGACGATGATCTGCTCGCCGTTGCAGTTGACGGAGTCGCGCGCCTGAA
>QHYQ01000534.1 GCA_003224175.1 Acidobacteriota bacterium | reverse complement strand
TTGTGCGACCACCCGCGCACGATCTATCTCACCTTCGATGTCGACGCCAACGGCAGCGGCCAACAAGCTTCGCAGCAGCTCGCACATCGTCTCCGGGCGCAAGGCATCGTCACTCGCCGCGTCCTCCTGCCCGATGGCCACGATCCGAACTCCTTCTTCGTCCAGGGCGGTGACGCGCGACAGTTTCACTCTCTCCTGGAGGCTGCTCAGCCATGAAGTTCTGTGTGATCTACCAGCAGACTTCTCATAACGCACAAAGTCCGGTTCGTGTCGTCGAGCAGGCCACCGGCCGCGGGATCAGCTGGATCAATCGTTACCTGGATCGCGAATATGTTCGCCGTCTGGCGAACACCACCCTGTGCACCTATGCTTACAATCTGCTGCACTTTATTCGCTGGTGGGAGAGTGTTCACTACACCGGCGACATTAGGGAAGGTGACCTTACCGAGTCCACGCTCCTGGAATATGTGCGCTTCCAGTCCGGCCAACAACCGCGGCCTTCCCCTTCCATCATCAATGACCGTGTTGCCGTTGTCGATCGCGCCATCCGCAATGAGATCCCCGACGCTCCCTGCCAGATCGCCCGCGGCTTTCATCAAGCGTTCTTGCAGCGAAAGCCCATGGGCCTTGGCCGGCCGCGGCTGGCCATGAGCCGATTGCGAGTGAAAGTGCCGAAACGCAACATTGTGCCGCTCTCGGTGAATGAAGTGTCGCGCTTCTGGTCCAGTTTCCGCACAGCTCGCGACTTAGCCATCGTGGGCTTGATGCTTCTGCAAGGGCTGCGGTCCGCCGAAGTATTGGCTTTGAATCGGGACGACGCGTTGCTTTCCGAAGCCCAGCTTCGCGTCCATGGCAAAGGCAATAAATTTCGCTTCCTGCCGCTGGCGCCAGAAACCGTGCAACTGCTCGAACACTACCTGCGCCTGGAACGACCGAATCCCTGCTCCGCCGCGCTGTTTGTCTCACTCAAAGGACGCATGCGCGGAGCTCGCATGACCCGGGCGGGATTGCGGTCCTTATTTCGCTTCCATCGCCAGAGCACCAGCATCAACCTCGCCAACCCCCATCGCTTTCGACACACCTTTGCTTCGGACATGATCCGCGCCGGGATGAGCCTGCCCGCGCTCATGCAGCTGATGGGTCACGCAGACATCCAGACCACGCTCATCTACGTGCAGGTCACTCCACAAGACGTCTACCTTGAGTATGCACGTGCCGTGGCGCAGCACATTCGTCCCCTGCCGGTGACCGCCTCATGAACCGCGCGCGACGCCCTCCGCTCCAACATCCCCTGGCTCCCCTCTTCGACCGCGCTGTCGATTCCCTCGGCGCTTCGCTCAGTCCCGACACGACTCGTCACTACCGTGGGACCGCCCGCAATTTCTTGAGCTATCTCGGCGCTGATCATCCTGCGGTGCAGCGCCTGAACCAATTGCGTCGTGAACCCCACATTCTCGGCTGGATGACTCGCCTGCGTTCGCAAGCACCACCACTCACGACCGCATCCTGTATCAACCTGCTTATCGCTCTGCGCTGCATCTTCAATGAGCTGACTTGGACCGAACAGCTTTCTGAACTCGCCCATCTGATCCGCCGCGAAGACATTCCGCGTCTCCCGCGGAGACTTCCACGTCCGCTTACGGCAGAGCAGGATGAACTCCTGCAGCAGGAATTCCTCCGCCGCAACGATCTGGGTGGCAATGCCTTTTTGCTGATTCGCCACACCGGCATGCGCATCGGTGAATGTGCCGATCTGTCCTTCGACTGCCTGCGCTCCACCGGCCCGAATCAATGGGCCGTTCACGTGCCGCTCGGCAAACTCAAAACAGAACGTATGGTCCCCGTGGATTCCTTTGTGTGTGAACTCGTCCGACGCCTCCAATTCTTTCGTTCCCTTGATCCCCTGCCTGCCGATGGACGGCTCCTGGCCCGTCCGCGCAGCAAAGAAGCACTCGTTCGTCAACTCCGCGATTACTTGCATCAGGTCTGTCATGCGCTCGGCCTTTCCACCCGCATCGTCCCGCACCAGTGTCGACATACCTATGCGACAGAAATGCTTTACGGGGAGCGCCAGCTCCCCGATAAAAGGAGGGAAGCCGCAGCGAGGACGCGGTCAAGGACGCGAAGCGAGGGACGAGCGAAGCGCCGCGAAGCGGGCCTTGCTCCTTGACGGCAGTCCGAGCGGAGGCTACCAAAGTCCGAACCTACTCCAAAGGGCGCCCTTTTATAATGTGTGATGCAAGCCACCCAGCCTGGGTCGAGAAGCGACAGGCCCCCGGAACAGGCAATTCCCCGCAGAGCTACACGCAGAACAATTATCAGTTCCTCGACAACATCACGATCGTTCGGGGAGCGCACGTGTTCAAATTCGGCACAGAGTGGCGGCACTGGATCGCTCCTACTGACTTCTTGCCACGCTCCCGTGGAGAGTGGGACTACACCAGCCTGCAGACGCTGATTGACGACCGAGTTCCTGACGGTTTCAATGGCGCCCTGCGGGGTGCGGGATCCGGCACCTTTTCCGGCAATCAGGACGGGATTTACTGGTTTGTTCAGGATGACTGGAAGGTGGCCCCGCG
>QHYQ01000328.1 GCA_003224175.1 Acidobacteriota bacterium | reverse complement strand
TTCGCCTGCACCGGCGTCACCGACGGCAATATCCTCCGCGGCGTGCGTTTCTTCGGCGATGGCACCCGCACTCATTCCCTGGTCATGAATCTCGAGGAACGCCAGGTGCGCTTCATCGATTCCGTGCACCTCGAGAAACGCCCCGACGTCAAAGTCCGCTTCTCCTGACAATTTGGTTGGGGTTGAGGTAGGGGGTCGCGGCTTGAACTCCGGTTTCAGGAGTCCGGTGGACTCCACCGGAGTCCAGTTACCGGGCCGCGACACAAGCGCGCAGATAAAAACACGGTGCGCCGGCTCGGTGTGTCCACGGAGCTGGCGCACCGAATCTTGGTGTCGGAGCGTTACAGGACAGCGCGAAACGGACTCTGTAGAGCCGCTTCGTCGGGCAGCCTTAGCGGCGGCCCATCACCGCAGGCTGTGGCCGGCGAGCCAGCGTCACCAGCGGCTTCGGCGCCACTGGCGGCATCGTGCGCATCTGGCCGCTCGTGGATACGTGGTCGCTGATGGCCTGCAGCCTCTTCAATATGCCCTGCCACTGCTCCCAGTCGAGCTGGCGCAGGAAGGGCCGCAATCCCTGAATGAAGGGGTCCTCGAGCAGCGCTTCGCCATTCGATTCCGGGATGAAGAAGCGGTTTAGTCCCACTCCGAGGGCTTCGGAGATTTTCTCCAGCGTTCCCAGACTGGGGGTCATCTGCCCGCTTTCGATGCGGGAAAGATACGACCGCGACACCCGCGACCTTGCCTGAAGCTGGCTCTGCGTCATCCCGCGCGATTCCCGCAACTGGCGAATACGATGGCCGATGTTTTCCACCGTCTCGCGGTTCGGCCACTTCTCGAAGAGTTGGCGGTTATCGCCGGGGAGCTCTTGTGTCACCGGCGGTGGAATCAGAAACTCCACCTTCGGCGGCAGCAGGCGCAGGCAGCGGCGGCAATTTCCGGAGTTCGTGCGGTATTGAACCAGACCGCAGCTCTTACAGCGAATGACCTCACGATCCATATCTACTTCCTTGTTCTCATTGTTGCCGTTGCTGTTGTTGTCCGACACCGGCGGCTCCTCATTTACGCGATTCCGGCATGCGGATTAGGAGGACGTACTAGCGTCTTCAGGGGAAGGCAGAAGCTGGCGCGTCAGGGATATTGCGGGTGTCCCCTACCTGTTGTCAAGTATTTTCTGTAGTCTTTCCTAAGTAAAACTGCCGTTGCACCTTAGAAAACTAAGGTTTTCTCCGGGTTTTCGCCTGCTAATGCGGATGCTCTTCCGCCAGAGTCCACCAGGCCGTGACTCGGACCATTGTAGGAGAAGACCGGTTCGGCTATGCTACGGCCTCAAATGCTCGTGCTTTTTCATGACTGCCCGAAAATACCCGGCATGCACCCAATTCAAGCCGTACGAGGGCGCAAGGCCTTACGGCGAATTCGCGACCGTCTTCCGGCGACGATGATGGCGATTCTGGTTTGCGCACTGGCAGCGACACCTTCGAGCGGCCAGCAAGAGGCCAAGCCGAAGGCGCAGACGCCTGGGTCCCAGACAAGAGCGAGACGTAAGGCAAGCGCCGTGACCGGGGCAAAGCCAGGCGAATTCTATGACAAGGAGCTGGATCTCCACTTTCACTATCCGCTCGAGATGCGCACGGTGCACGCCAGTGCCGCGATGGAGCGTGGCCATCAAAACATCTCCGACGCTTCCGGCGCCAACGATCGCGATCATGTGGAACCGGAAGCTTGTGATCGACCTCTGCTCAATGCCGAACTAATCCAGGACAAGGCACCGCAACGAGCGGCCAATCTCGATGGAGTCTGGGCAGACGATTCGAAAGAATACAAAGAGTCCCGAAAACCGGAGCCCATCCACGCGAACATATTGATGATGGAAGTAGTGCGGAATTGTCTGCCGCGAGAGTTGCAGAAAAACGAGAACGATGCCCTCGGCTCCATCGCGTTGAGCCTCGTCTCTAAGCCCGGGATCGAGCGTATGCCGAAGCCGCTGTTGTATGAGGTGGGCAAGCAGCAGATCCACATGAATTCCGGCGCCGGCCGGCCTATCGTCAATGGAAACCTAGCTACCGCGCCCATCCTCATCATGTCTATGGCCACGCAGTGGCGTGGCCACCTGCTGGCCTGGGTGTTTACTTCGAATGATACCGAAGTCCTTAATGGGATAACCAAGAGCCTGGTGCAGTTCGGTGATGGTGAATGGGGACAAATGTTTGCGGCAAACGTCGGGCCGAAGGGTTCGGGGACTCCGCTGACCATCGTGCCGAAATGAAATCGGGACATTCTTTAGCGATTGATTGAAATTCACTGTAGTGGCGCGGTTCCATCGCGGTTCCATTGGGATTAGTAGCCCTTCTAACAATCTCCGTTCTCGGGTGTTTCTATCTCTTTGCTCATTGCCGCATATCGTGCATTCTCCCGCGGGACAAAATAAAATATCCGTCATGATGCCGACCCGAAACGACGCTTGGAGTCTTCTCTGCGAATTCACCCAGAACGAAAATCTCCGCAAACACGCCTTGGCCGTGGAGGCCTGCGTGCGCGCCTATGCCCGCAAGGTCGGAGCCGATGAGGAACTCTGGGGACTCGCCGCGCTGCTGCACGATTTCGATTACGAGCGCTGGCCCAATCAGGAGCACCACTCGAGCGAAGGCCATCCTTCCTCGGGAACGAAAATCCTCCGCGAGCGCGGATATCCCGAGGAAATGCTCCACGCCATCCTGGCCCACGCCGATTACACCGGCGTCGGCCGTGAAACTCCGCTCGATCGCACGCTCTTTGCCTGCGACGAAATGGCCGGCTTCCTCACCGCCTGCTCGCTGGTCAAGCCCGGCAAGACCATCTTCGAAGTCGAGGCCGATTCCGTGAAGCGCAAGATGAAGGACAAAGCTTTCGCCCGCGGCGTCAGCCGCGAAGACCTCACGCGCGGCGCTCAGGAGCTCGGCGTTCCCCTGGAAGACCACATCGCCACCTGCATCGCCGCCATGCGCGACGTGGCCCCCTCCCTCGGCCTCGAACCCAAGCCGTAACTCGAACTCAAACTCTCTCGAGAACGAGCATTTTCAAAAAGAACGGGAGGAGGAGCAGCCTAGCGTTACGTTGAGTCTCGGCCAAGAACAAGCCTTCAATGAGCCAGCGGAGCGGCAGGCGCAGCGCGATTCGCGATATAATTCATGCTCGCATACGAGGACGGCCCTTTCGTGAGAATCGGCCGAGTTCAACGTCGGGCGCGGAGCTTTCGTGACTCACAGACACCAAACTCATGCCGTCAAAGTCGGCCACGTGCACGTGGGCGGCGGCGCGCCCATCGTCATCCAATCCATGACCAATACCGATACCGCCGACATCGGCTCCACGGTGCACCAGTGCCTCGAGCTTGCGGCCGCCGGCTCGGAAATGGTCCGCGTCACCGTAAACATTCCCGAAGCCGCCGCCGCCGTTGCCGAAATCAAGAAGCGCATGCTCGACGCCGGCTGCGAAGCGCCGCTTATCGGCGATTTTCACTATAACGGCCATGTCCTGCTAACGAAATATCCCGAGTGCGCCCGCGCTCTCGACAAATATCGCGTCAATCCTGGCAACGTTGGCGCCGGAAAGCGCCGTGACGAACAGTTCGCCACGATCTGCGGTGTTGCTCGCGACAACGCCAAGCCCGTGCGCATCGGCGTCAATGGCGGCTCGCTCAATCAAGAGCTGGTCATGCGCAAAATGCAGGAGAATACCGACCGCAATCTCGGCCTCAGCTCCGAAGAGATCATCAATGAATGCATGGTGCTTTCCGCTGTTGAATCCACCGAACTCGCTTTGCAGTGCGGCCTGCGCGAAGATCAGATCATCATCTCCTGCAAAGTTTCGCGCCCGCTGCATTTGATCACGGTGTACCGCACGCTTGCCGAGCGCACGCGACAGCCTTTGCATCTCGGCCTCACCGAAGCCGGCATGGGCATGAAGGGCGCGATCTGGTCTTCCACGGCCATGGGCATTCTGCTCAATGAAGGCATCGGCGATACGATCCGTATTTCGCTCACGCCGCGCGTGGGCGGCGACCGTCGCGAAGAGGTCTACGCCGGTTGCGAACTGCTTCAGGCCCTTGGCCTGCGCGCCTTCGCGCCGAGCGTGACTGCCTGCCCCGGCTGCGGCCGCACCACCAGCACCACGTTTCAGCAGCTCGCCGAACGCATTCAGAGCTACGTGCGCGAGAAAATGCCGGAATGGAAGCAGCAGTACGAGGGCGTCGAATCCATGACGCTGGCGGTGATGGGCTGCATCGTAAACGGGCCGGGGGAATCCCGCGCCGCGAATATCGGCATCAGCCTGCCGGGCACAGGCGAAGCGCCCAGTTGCCCGGTTTATATTGATGGCCAGCACTTCACGACGCTGCGCGGCACTTACGACGATCTCGCCGCCCAGTTTCAGGCGCTGGTGGACGATTACGTGGCCAATAAATATTCGCGCCGCGAAGCCGCACCCGCGGGCGCAAGAGCTTCCTGAAGAAAAAATGAAAATCACACGCGAAGACGTTTTGCGGGTCGCCGAGTTGGCGCATCTCGATCTGACTGAAGCGGAAATCGAGATGTTTTCGCGCCAGCTCGACTCGATTCTGACTTACGTGGAGAAACTGAACGAGCTCGATACCACCAACGTCGAGCCCATGGCCCAGGTCGCGCCTCCCGCCGCCTCCGGCCAAGGCGCCGCCACGGGCACTCCGCTTCGGAAGGACGAACCCGCGCCGTGCGACGTCGTTGGCGACGTGCTCGCTGGCGCGCCCGATGCCAGCCCTCCGTATTTTCGCGTTCCCCGAATCATCGAACGCTATCGCGCTCGGCAAGCGAGTTGATTCGGCTGGATTCAGCGCCGGCCGCGCTGCTTGATTCGCGTGAGTATGGTTTCCGCTCGCGCAATCACCGGGCGATCCACCATTTTTCCGTCCACCGAAACCGCCGCCCCGTGAACCGCTTCCGCCGCTTCCATAATGCGTTTTGCCCAGCTCTCTTCTTCCGCGCTCGGTTCGAAACATGCATTCACCGGGCTCACCTGACGCGGATGGATGCACAGCTTTGCACCAAAGCCCAGGCGCCTGGCGCGCAGTGTATCGCTGCGCACGCGTTCTGCATCGTCAATGGCCGTCGTGACTCCATCCACCGGCGGCTCGAGGCCCGCAACTCGCGATACCAAAACGAGCTGCGAGCGAAAATACAGAAGCTCCTCTTCCTCCCCCTGGATTCCTAGATCGAGTTGAAAATCGATGGAGCCAAAGACGAAGCGCTGCACTTTGTGGCCCTTCGCCAGCGCGTACGCATTCCAGAACCCGCGCGCCGTCTCGATCAGCGGCAAGATCGGTGTCGCGGTTCCGGAATGCTCAGCAATGGCGCGAATGTCCTCGACTCTTTCCGCCTTGGGCAGAAGCACTCCCGCCACTCCCTGCGTTTTGCAGAGGGCAACATCTTCGCGAAACCATTCGCTTTCCGCGGCGTTGACGCGCATCAGAACAGGATGTTCCGGCGAGAGCCATGCGGCCAGCGCAGCGCGCGCCGACGGCTTGTCATCGGGCGGAACGGCATCTTCGAGATCGACGATGACCGCATCCGCTCCGGCAGCGATCGCCTTCGCGTAGCGGTCCGGGCGATTTCCAGGCACGAAAAGATAGGAACGTGGGGCGAGTGATCCCATAGGAGTTCTAAAACGATCGTGGCAGACCGAGCACATGCTCGGCCACATAAGACAGAATGAGGTTCGTGGAGATCGGGGCGACTTGGTACAACCGCGTTTCGCGAAACTTACGTTCCACGTCGTACTCGGCTGCAAAGCCAAACCCGCCGTGGAACTGCAAACACGCGTTGGCAGCTTCCCAGGAAGCCTCCGCGGCCGAAAGCAGCGCCATATTGGCTTCCGCGGCGCAGCGCTTCTGCGCATCAAACAGCGAGCACGCTTTGAAACGCATCAAGTTAGCGGCCTCGATTTTGATAAAGGCCTTGGCGATAGGAAACTGCACACCCTGGTTCTGTCCGATTGGCCGCCCGAAGACGACTCGTTCCTTCGCGTACTTTGTAACCTTATCTATGAACCAGTATCCGTCTCCGATGCACTCGGCAGCGATGAGGGCACGTTCGGCATTGAGCCCATCCAGGATGTATTGGAATCCTTTGCTTTCTTCTCCAATCAGGCTTTTCAGGGGAAGCTCGAGATGATCGAAAAATAGTTCGTTGGTCTCGTGGTTGACCATGTTCGGAATCGGCCGAACTTTGAGGCCCCTGCCAATGGCCTCGCGCAGATTAACGAGAAAGAGCGACATGCCCTCGGTCTTCCGCGCGACTTCGGAGAGCGGCGTCGTGCGCGCCAGCAGAATCATCAGATCGGAATGCTGCACGCGCGAGGTCCACACCTTCTGGCCATTCACAATGTAGCGGCCGCCGGCTCGCGCCGCCGTCGTGGTGATCTTCGTCGTGTCCGTGCCGGCCATCGGTTCGGTTATGGCCATGGATTGCAGGCGCAATTCGCCGCTGGCAATCCTCGGCAGATACGAGCGCTTCTGTTCCTCCGAACCGTGACGCAGCAATGTAGCCATGTTGTACATCTGGCCGTGGCAGGCCCCTGAATTGCCGCCGGTGCGATTGATCTCTTCCAAAATGACCGAGGCTTCCGTCAATCCGAGCCCGGAACCGCCGTATTCTTCGGGAATCAGCGCGGCAAGCCATCCCGCTTTTGTCAGCGCCTGCACGAATTCTTCAGGATAGGAACGCTGTTCATCGATACGGCGAAAATACTCGGCGGGAAATTCTTCGCACAGCTCACGCACGGAGCGGCGCAAGTCCTGATATTCATCCGGAGCGTTCAGCACAAGCGTTTCCCCACAGGTTGGTGATCGGTGCGCTCGTTATGCTAATCCCGCCGTGGCGTCCATCGCCAGCCATCCCTCGGAATCCGAGGCCCACAATTGCGCAGTTTTTCCGTCCGAGGCGACTTTGCCCGACACCGAGAACGGCGCTGTATCGAACAGCGGTCGGACCGCGCGGAACGACAGCGATGCGAGGTTCACATCCGCAACATTTCGCCGCAACAGCTCGAGCAACAGAGTAGCAATCAAGGGCCCGTGCACGACCAAGCCCGGATAACCCTCCACCTGCGTCGCGTAGCGGCGATCGTAGTGAATGCGGTGGCCATTGAAGGTTAGGGCCGAATAGCGAAACAACAGCGTTTCTTCCGGACGGATTTCCCGAGTCCATGCTGCACCGGACGGGGGCCTCTGCGGGGGCGGCGCCGGATCGCTCGACTTGGGATTTTCGCGGTAAACAATATCGTGCTCCTCCACCACGGCGACGCCCTGGCGCTGGCTGATTTCGTGTCGCACCACCACGAAGACGAGCGGGCCGGTGCGCCCTTGCTTACAGTTCACGTCGACAATGCGGGAGAGGCGCAAGATCGTTTCCCCCACGCGCAACGGGCGATGGAATTGCACGCGATCCCCCGCGAACATCCGGCGCGGCAGTGGCACAGGAGGAAGAAAGCCTCCGCGTTTGGCGTGGCCGTCGGGACCCAGTTCGGACTGGCGAGGAATGGGCACAAAATAGAGCCAATGCCAGAGCGGCGGCAGTGGATCTCCGGCTCGCGGGAAAGGATCATCCCGGTCGAGCGTCGCCGACAAGGCGGCGATTGAGGCAGGGGTCACCTCGTCGGATCGCGATTCAGTTCTGCCGCGCCATTCGCGCAGGTGATCCAAATTCAAGTCCATCGTGCTTTCGCCGTGGAGAATTATTAGACGCGCTCAATTCAGCAATGCGCCGACCCTACTTTAGCGCGAACGGCGAAGGGGAGGCCAATGCTGAGGATCCCGGAGCGAGCAGATCGCTCAGAGAAAGTTGAGGCAGAGACCTTCTGTGGGATTAGGCTCATTGTACAACTGCGCGCTTTTTCTCAGGAAATTTCTGTTATGCGCCGGCATCAGGTTGCAGATTGGGAGCACAGCTGGCTCAGGGGGCATTCCTTGGAATGCGACTCGTAAAGATCAGTGCGAGCAGCCCAGCCACAAGCACGGCCAGCTCCAAGTTCACGGAAATGCGATGCAGGCGGTCGAAGGAGGCGCGCAGCTGGTTTGTGGCCGGCGTGGCGGAGACAGAGCCCATTTGTGCGCGCAGAGCGTCCATTGTTCCGCTCACCCAGAACTGCGACACGAACGTCAGCACTACCATGGTGAACACCAGGAGCGACGCGGGACGCAGCAGCGCCGCAGCCGAACGCGCCCAGATCGCCGTCACCAGCAGATAGATCACGCCGGCCACAATTCCCATCAGGTGCAAGCGGCCGAGCGTCAAGCCCACCAGCGCCCCGGCTTGGTCCGGGGTGAGCACGGAGAATGCAGCGGGAGCCACGATCGCGCCGAAGTAGAGCACCGCGCCAACCCAGGTGCCCAGCGTAAAGAATTGTAGAAACCGAACAACTGTCGTCATCGCCGCCCCCGCTTTCGCTATCACGGGCAAGATTGGTTGCAGATACGCGCCATTATATCCGGCGTTGCTGCGCTTTGCCGTGCTGAGTTCGGGCAGTCCGCAAAATCCATAACGCTGCTTCTTGAGCACAAGGGGGCGAGGATTGGTTTCCATGGGGCGCGGAAACGATGGCAGAATGGAGAATCCGGATGACGTGGGGAATCCGGATGGTGGGCGATCAAGGACTTGAACCTTGGGCCTCTCCCGTGTGAGGGGAGCGCTCTAACCACTGAGCTAATCGCCCGCGTCCCTCGTTTGTAGCAGATGCTTCAGGAAGCGTCAATGAAAGCACCGAACATCGCCATGACTACGATGGCCGCGTCCTCGCCGATCTCGCAGTTGCAGCGCGCCGTCGCGCGCGTCATTCGCGGCAAGGACGAAGCCATTGATCTGGCGCTGGTGGCCCTGCTGGCGCGAGGCCATCTGCTGATCGAGGACGTGCCGGGAGTGGGCAAAACGACGCTGGCGCAGGCGCTGGCACATTCCTTCCACTGCTCGTTCCAGCGCATCCAGTTCACCTCGGACATGCTGCCGAGCGACGTGGTGGGCATCAGCGTGTTCAACCAGGCCGAGCAGAAGTTTGAATTCAAGCCCGGTCCGATTTTCGCCAACATCGTTCTCGCCGACGAGATCAACCGCACCACGCCAAAGACGCAATCGGCCCTGCTCGAAGCGATGAACGAAGCGCAAGTGACCGTGGACGCTCGCACGCACGCTCTGCCGAAGCCCTTCATGGTGCTGGCCACACAGAATCCCATCGAGCATCACGGCACTTATCCACTGCCCGAATCGCAAATGGACCGCTTCCTGATCCGCATCCACATGGGCTATCCCTCGCGCGCAAACGAAAAGGAAATTCTGCGCAGCCGCGTCGATGCGCATAGCGGCGCGAGCGTGCAGCCGGTAATGGAAGCGGACGACGTCCTGGCCATGCAGCAGGCCGTCGCAGGCGTGCGCGTGGACGATAGCCTGCTCGACTACGCCCTGGAGATCATCGAAAAGACAAGGCAAAACGAGCGGCTGATTCTGGGCGTGAGCCCGCGCGGTTCGCTGATGCTGCAACGCGCGGCCCAGGCCCGTGCGTTCATCGAGGGGCGCGACTTCTGCCTTCCCGATGACTTCAAGCAAATGGTGCTGCCGGTCTTCGCACACCGCGTCGTGGTGAACGCGCGCTACGCCACGACGCAGAAGAAAACCGCGCAGGCCGAAGCCATCCTCGCAGAAATTATCGAAGCCACGCCCGTTCCGCTGTAGACGCCATGCCCTCGTTGATTTGCCATGGATAACGGCGCCATTGCCCGGGGCTTGCGCGCGTTTGCCAAACGCGTCCATCTCGAGTCCGGGCTCGCGTCGAAGGCGCGCAACGTGGACTGGTCCGGCTGGCGTTCCTTCGCCATCTCCATTGTCGCGCTAGGCGGTGCTCTGCTGTTGGCGCTGTATTCGAGTGTGGCGGCGGAAGACGGCAAAACCTGGGTGGCGGGGCTCTCAGGACTGAGTGCTCTGGCGGTATCCGGCTGGGTGGCCTTCACCGTGGTCCCAGCGCTGGCCCGCCGCACGCCGCTGCAATGGCTCGCTTATCGCATGGATTACCGCGTGACGCGGGAAGGGCTCGTCTATCTGGCCGGAATTTTTGTCATCGCGCTGGCCGCGCTCAATACCGGCAATAATCTGCTGTTCGTGACCCTGGCTTGCCTGCTGGGCGGAATCCTGATCTCCGGAATCATTTCGCAATTGGTTCTGAGCGGCGTCGAGCTGCGGCTCGATCTGCCCGAGCATATTTTCGCCAAGCAGCCGGTGCTGGCGCTGGCCGAGCTGGAGAATCACAAAACCATGCTGCCCTCGTTTTCGCTGCGCCTGGTGGGCTCGGGGACGTCGCGATCGCAGCGGAAAGCCGAAAGCGCGCTGCGCGGCGCGCGCGGGGATACGCAGCGTAGCGCGCACACAGGTACGACCGCCAAGCGCACAAGGCAGCGAGCCAGCGAAATTCTCACCACACCCGTTTACTTTCCGCATTTGCCGCCGCAGCAGAAAGTGCAGCAGGCCGTGGAGCTCATTTTTCCGCACCGTGGCATTTATCGCCAGGATCGTATCGGACTGCAAACGAGGTTTCCCTTCGGTTTCCTGGAGAAAACGCGGCAGGTCGACTCCCGGATGGAAGCTCTGGTTTATCCCTCGGTAGCTCCGAGCGAAGAGTTTTACGAAATCCTGCCGCTGGTGACGGGCGAACTCGAAAGTTTCACTCGGGGGCGCGGCCACGATCTCTACTCCATCCGCGATTACCAGACTTCCGATAGCGCGCGCCACGTGGACTGGAAGGCTTCAGCCAGAACCGGCTCGTTGCAAGTGCGCGAATTCGCCCGCGAAGACGAACGCCGGGTCCTGCTGGTGCTCGATGCGGCGATTCCCGCCGAGGGCAAGCCGCGCGAATCCCGCGAGGCCATTTTCGAGCGCGGCGTTGCGCTCTGCGCCAGCCTGGCCTGGCGTTTCTATGAAATCAATTCCGTGCTGGCTTTCCGCAGCGGCTCGTTCGAGACACCCATGGCGCCGGCGGGCGAGATCATCTACGACATTCTGCGCTATCTGGCTTCTGCTGCGCCCGGCGACGCGGATCGCTCCGTGCTTGCCGAGCTTGTAGACTTGCCGCAGACCTTCAAGATTATCCTCACGGCCCAGCCGCGCGGCTCGATGCCCACCAGCTTGTGGAGCACCTCGTACATCGCCTTCCTGGAGTGAACGTACCGCCGCTCGGCGTGGGCGCTTGCACGAGGTGCGACAATGGCGCGATGTCTGTCACCGTGCCCGCTGCGACGCAACGCAAGACCGAAATAATTCCGCCTGCCGAGCTGACGGCGTTTCAAACGCAACTGCTCACTTGGTTCGCCGGCGCCAAGCGCGATCTCGACTGGCGCAGGACGCGCGATCCCTACCGCGTGTGGATCTCCGAAATCATGCTGCAGCAGACGCGCGTCGCGGCCGTGCTTCCTTATTACCGGCGATTCCTGAAGCGCTTCCCTACGATCGACGCGCTTGCTCGGGCGCGGCTCGACGCGGTGCTGCGTTCGTGGGCCGGTCTTGGCTATTACAGCCGGGCGCGCAATCTGCATCGCGCTGCGAAGCAGATAGTAGCGCGGCATGACGGCGAATTCCCGAGACGCATCGAGGAAGCACTCGCGCTCCCCGGAATCGGGCATTACACTGCCGCGGCTGTGCTGAGCATTGCCTACGGCGAGCCGCACGCAGTGCTCGACGGGAACGTAGCGCGCGTGCTGGCGCGGTTAGGCGCCATTCGCGGCGATTTGCGGCGGCCAAAAAGATGGCAGGACCTTGCCGCAGCCGCAAACGCGCTGCTTCCGGAGCAAGCGGTGCCCGCTGCAGGCGCGCCCACTACAGAAGCAGGCGACTGGAACCAGGCGATGATGGAGCTCGGCGCCACGCTCTGCACGCCGCGCGCGCCGCAGTGCGATGCGTGCCCGGTGGCGCGCTGGTGCCGGGCGCACGCGCTCGGAATCGCGTTGCATCTGCCCGCGCCGCGGCACAAGCCGAAACCGATTCGCCTGACACTCTCGGCCGCCGTCTTGCTGGACCGACGAGGCCGCACGCTGCTCCTGCGCCAGAAAACCGATCACAGCAGTTTGTTTTCGAGGTTGTGGCATTTCCCGGCGATCCAGGCTCCGAAATCGGCACCCAAAAAGCTCGCGCGCTATCTTAAATCGGTTTTTGGCATCACGGCGGCGCTCGAGCCTCTGCCGCCGGCGCGCCACACCGTGACCTTCCGCAGAATCCTGCTCACGCCATTTCTGGTGCGCGTCGCCAAACTGCCGCCACCCAAGTTGACAGGGGTGCGCCGCGTGCGCACGCCGCGCCTCGCGGAAATCGAGCGCCTGCCCATATCCAGCGCCACCAGAAAAATCGCCGCCGCGGCTCTGGCGGTCTCCCCGGAGTCTCATCGGGGCACGGCGGAGGCCACACGCGAGCCTTACGGCTGATTACCGATTGGCGCGGCGCAACCGGCACCGCCGTCAGGCAATGCTAAACTGGTCCGACGAGCATGTCTGCGCCAACGACCATTGAGCGCCCACCCGACTCCGCGCAGCCCTCCTCCGCGCTGAGCCGCTATTTCGAAATATCGCTTTTCCTGATGCTTCTGGTGAGCGTGCTCGCGCTGGTATCTACCGGAAAGCTCGACCTGGTTACGATCTTGCTCGCGCCGGCGGCGTTGCTGGCCAAAGGTTACCGCTGGTGGCATGGCCGCGGCGCCGAACTCAGTCACGGCACGGCCACTTTCCTCGTAGTCACCTACCTACTCTATTTCCCGGTGGACTTGTGGTGGGTTTCGCGCATGCTCTCCTCCGACGCGCAAAGTCCGGCGCTCTTTTCGGCATTGTTGGCGACGATTCACCTGCTGCTCTTCGCCATGATTGTCCGCCTCTTGAGCGCCACCACCACCCGCGACTACCTCTTTCTCGCGTTATTGGCCTTTAGCGCCATGCTGGCCTCGGCCATCCTCACCGTGGACACGACGTTCTTGTTCTTTTTCCTGGCTTTCCTCGCGCTGGCCATCTCCACCTTCATCGGACTCGAAATGCGCCGCAGCGCCGAAGGCGCAGTCCATCCGCAGATTGCGCCGGGATCAAGGCCCGCGCGCAAGCTGCAAACGGCGCTGGGCATAACTTCGGGTGTGATTGCCGTAGCGTCACTCCTGGCCGGCACGGTCATTTTTTTTCTGATCCCGCGCTTCAACGCCGGCTACCTCTCCGGTTTCAACCTACAGCCTTCACTGATCTCCGGCTTCACCGATGACGTCGAGCTCGGCCAGATCGGCGAGATCAAGAAGAGCAGCGCCGTGGTAATGCGCATCAAGGTGGAGGGCAACCCACTTCAGGCCAGGAGCATGCATTGGCGCGGCATCGCCCTCACCACGTTCGACGGCCGGCGCTGGTACACGGAAGGTCACGAGCCAGTGGCGCTCACCGAGGGCTACGATGGCTGGATCGCCGTGCCGCCCACCTCGAGTGCCGATCGCCGTCATGCCGTGCCGTTCCAGTACACGGTAATGCTCGAGCCGCTTGCCTCGAACGCCGTTTTCGTAGCTCCGGAACCGGCGCGCGTCCGCGGACAATTCTTTGGGGCGGGGCTTGGTGGCCCCCGCGGTTTGCGCCGAGCTTATCTGACCGTCGACAAGACCGGCTCGCTGGCCAATCCTTTTCACAATTTCGCCGATCTGCGCTACGATGCGGTTTCGGATTTGCCCGAAATTCCGGCCGAGAGTCTCCGCAATTCCTCGCAGACCTACCCGGAAGCGCTTCGCGTGCTCTACCTGCAATTGCCCAAGCTCGATCCGCGCATCCCTGATTTGGCAAAGATGATCACTTCCCGCGCCCGCAATCCTTACGACAAAGCGCGTGCTGTCGAGAGCTACCTTCGCAATAATTACGGTTACACGCTGGACCTTTCCGGCACGCCTCCAGTCGATCCGCTGGCCTACTTCCTCTTCGAGAAACGCGCCGGGCATTGCGAATATTTTGCCGCAGCCATGGCGGTGATGATGCGCGCCGTCGACGTTCCCGCGCGTTACGTGAACGGCTTCCTTCCCGGCGAATACAACGACGTAGGCGGCGATTACATTATTCGCGCGAGCGACGCCCATAGTTGGGTGGAGGTATTTTTCCCCGGCTATGGCTGGATGACCTTTGACCCCACGCCGCCGAGCGACGATCATCCCGGCGGGTTCCGAGCGCAACTCGGTTTCTACTGGGACTGGTTCCAATTGCAGTGGAACGACTGGGTGGTGAATTACGACTTTATCCACCAATTCACGCTGGCCCAAGGCGTCCAGCGCGTGTCGAGGCGCTGGACTGCGAGCATGCGCGAGAAATTTGAACACGCCCGTTCGGCCGGCGCCAAGCGCCTGCGCAATTGGGCGGACGCCGCAAGCGCGATACCGCTATGGATGGTGCTGATCATGCTGGCGGTGGCCCCGATTGCCATGCTGCTCAGCCGTAACGCTCGCTTGCGCGAGCGCCTGGTGTTTGCCTGCCGGCTTAAAATGGGACTCGCGGCGCCGCCCGCCCAAGCCGCTTCGCTTTTTTATCAACGCATGCTGCGCCTGCTCGAGACGGCCGGATGGCGCAAATCGCCTTCGCAGACTCCGGTGGAGTTCGCCGCCTCGCTGCCTGCCGGCGAAATCACCGCGCCTATCCTTCGCTTCACCGATCTCTGCATGGCCGCGAGATTTGGCGGCCAGTGCGTGGAGGCTTCGCGGTTTACAGGCTTGCTCGAACAGATAAAATCATCTCTCAGAGCGCGAACCAGGCGCGAACCGCGGACGTTCCAAACGGAACGGAAATAGTACTAGTTCTTATGGTAGGCTTCGCGGCCTTTGACGAATAAGACTCGAACCGATCAGCCATTGGTAGACGCGGCTTCGGCAATGAGCGACGAAATTAGATATTCCTGGCAGCAATCGGTGCTGGATGCATTTCTGGCGCCGCGTGACTTCTTGCCGCCGAAGGTCAATATCGCAGAACAGGCTATCGCGGCGCGGCTGACGGACCCGCAGCAAACGGACCTTACCGAACGCATCGCCCTGAACGATGCGTTGCGGGCGCTCAGAGTTTTACTGCAGGAAGCAAAGCGGCGGCCAGAGCAGCGGGAAGACCGGAAACGCGAAGATATCGCCTAGCGCCGGCTTCTTCGCCGCTCCTTTCGCGCAGCACGGGCACCGAGCCGCGCAGATATTTTCGGCGCGTGTACGCGGCCTCCTAGTGACGGGGCTTCAGCCTAGCAAATAATCTCCTGGTGGGCACGCCGGCGCGGTGGGTTGCGCCGGTCGGGGCCGCCCATCGCGTGTGTTAGAATTGCTTTCTTTGCCGAAGAGAAACTCATGCCGAAGGTCGGATTCATCAGTCTAGGCTGCCCTAAAAACCTCGTGGATAGCGAGGTCATGATGGGTATTCTCGCGCGCAGCGGTTGCGAACTCACCTCGCGCGCGGATGAAGCCGACGTGCTCGTCGTGAACACCTGCAGCTTCATCGAGGCGGCGCAGCAGGAATCCGTGGACACCATCCTCGAGATGGCCGAGTACAAGAAATTCGGCCGCGCCCAGAAGTTGGTCGTCGCCGGATGCCTGGTCGAGCGTTACCGCGAGCAGATCCGACAGCAGATTCCGGAAGTGGATGCGATGATCGGCACCGGCGAGGTGGAACACATCCTCGCCGCGATCGAGGGCGAACTCCGCGAGCTCGCCCCGAGTTCGCCCGCCTTTCTCTATCACGACGCATCGCCGCGCGTGCTTTCCACTCCGCGTCACGCCGCATATATCAAGATCGCCGAAGGCTGCGATCATCCCTGCTCGTTTTGCATCATTCCTCAGCTTCGCGGAAATTTCCGCAGCCGCCGCTTTGAATCTGTAGTGCGCGAAGCGGAGAATCTGGCGGCGGCCGGAGTGCGCGAAATCACGCTGATCGGCCAGGACACCACGTCCTACGGCGAAGACCTCGGCCTGCGCGACGGCCTTGCGGAACTGCTCGGGCGCCTGGCGCAAGTCCAGGGCCTCGCGTGGGTGCGCTTTCTTTATGCTTATCCGAATCGTGTCACCCAGCGCCTGCTCGATACCTTGGCAGAACATCCGCGGCTGGTGAAATATCTGGATATGCCTCTGCAGCACGCCGCGCGGGGCGTGCTGGCGCAAATGAAACGCGGTTCGAATGGCGCGGCATTTCTGCGCCTGCTGGAACGCATTCGCCGCACCATCCCCGATATCATGCTGCGCACCTCCTTTGTCGTAGGTTTCCCGGGCGAAACGGAAGCGGATTTCCGCGAACTCTGCGATTTTGTACGCGCGGCTGAGTTTGACTGGATGGGCGTCTTTGCATATTCGGATGTGGAAAACGCCGCGAGCCACGCGCTCGACGGGAAAGTCGATGCCGAAACGATCGCGGACCGCCGTGATCGTTTGATGAAGCTGCAGCGCAGAATTTCCGCGCGGCGCTTGCGCCGCTTTGTCGGCCAAAACCTCCCGGCCTTGATCGAAGGGCCATCCGGCGATGCGGGATTCGCCTGGGAAGCGCGCTTCGAAGGCATGGCCCCGGAAATTGACGGCAAAATCTACGTTACCGACATCCAGCCGGAGCCAGATCGCACTCCCGCGCGTCCTGGAGATATGGCCACGGTCGAAATCACAAGGTCAATTGATTACGATCTGGTGGGCCGCGTCGTTGCGATACAAGAGACGCTGACCCGTCCCGTCGCGCCCCTGCCAGTGCACCCAGCACGGCAAATCTCCACCGCTACGCCGCTGCGTATCCTGGCTTAGCAGCTTCTTTCAGCCTAATATCGAACAAGGGCGAATCTAATCGAGAGCAGCACCGCGATGAAGCATCAGTGCCCCATCTGCCGCAAGCCGGTGGATTCCGCGATCCATCCCGATTTCCCTTTTTGCAGCGAGCGCTGCCGGCTGCTGGACCTGGGTAACTGGGCTTCCGAGAAATACGTCGTTTCCCAACCGCTCTTCGACGAAGAAGGAGAAGAAACGCCTGAACCCGACAAGCGAAAAAGTGATGACGACGAGAACTGAGGCTGGACGGCCCCTTTTTGCGCTTGCCCTCGCGACCAGCCTCGGCGTCGGGTATCTGCCGCTGGCGCCGGGAACCTGGGGCTCTGCGGTTGCCGTCGTGCTCGTCTCAGGCACTGCCGCGCTGACCCGCTCGGAAGCAGGTCCTGTCACTTTGGTTTCTGAGTTCTCCTTACTGTTGGCTCTCGCAGCCATCGGGCTGTGGGCCAGCGAGCGCGTGGTGGCAGCCGCGCCTTCCGATCCCGATCCAGGCTACGTGGTGATTGACGAGCTTTCCGGCCAGACCATCTCATTAGTGGTGGGATTGGCGCTGAGCGCCTGGACGGCGGCTCCTTCCCAGGAAGCAAACGTCG
>QHYQ01000533.1 GCA_003224175.1 Acidobacteriota bacterium | reverse complement strand
TTAGTGACGCCGAAGGGGCAGGCCAAGGTGCTCGACTTCGGGCTGGCGAAGCTCCTGCGACCCGAGAGTGAGATATCCACGACCGATAACTTGAGCAGCACGGCAGCCCTGGCGGGGACGCTGCCCTACATGTCTCCGGAGCGGTTACGGGGCGAGCCGGCTGACGCCCGCAGCGACATCTACGGGGCTGGCGCAGTGCTGTACGAGATGGCCACCGGCCAGCGGGCGTTCCGCGAAGAATTGGCCACGCGGCTGGCCGACGTCATCCTGCATCAACCGACTGTATCACCGCGTGCGCTGAATGCCAGGGTCTCGCCGGACCTGGAGCGAATCATCCTCAAGTGCCTAGACAAGGAGCCTGAGAACCGCTATCAGTCGGCAAAGGAATTGTCGGTAGACCTGCGGCGGCTGGTGAGTCCCTCAGCGGTTTTGCCGGTAACCACACCGCGTAAGTTCGCGCAGCACTATAGCCGGTACGCGATCATAGCAGCGTCTCTCGTGGTGGTGCTGCTCGCAGGTGTGCTTGTGGGATTGAATGTGGGCGGAGCACGTGACCGGCTGCTGGGCCGGACCGCTCCGCCACGCCTCGAATCGCTGGCCGTGCTGCCGCTCGCAAATCTTTCCAGCGATCCGACGCAGGAGTATTTCTCCGATGGGATGACCGAAGCGCTCATCACGGATCTCTCTAGGATCAGCGCGTTGCGAGTGATTTCCCGGACCTCAGTAATGCAGTACAAGGGCACGAAGAAGCCGATGCCGCAGATTGCCAAGGAACTAAACGTAGACGGGGTGGTGGAAGGCTCGGTGCAGCTCTCGGGGGACAAGGTACGCATCACCGCCCAGTTGATCGAGGGGCCGACGGATCGCCATCTGTGGGTGGAAAGCTACGAACGCGACTTGCACGACATCCTGGCCTTGCAAAGCGATGTGGCGAAGACCATTGCCCGTGAGATCCGCGTGAAGTTGACGCCGCAGGAGCAAGCCCGCCTCGGCGAGACGCGCCCGGTCATCACAGAAGCCTATCAGCTTTACTTAAAAGGCCGCTATCACTGGAACAGGCGAACCGAAGAGTCGGCGAGGAAGGGTCTCGGCTATTTTGAGCAGGCAATCCAAAAAGACCCAGCCTATGCGCCAGCCTACGCAGGGCTGGCCGATTCCTTCATTGCGCTTTTGGACCACGAGAACCTTCCACCGAAAGAGGCCCTCTCGAAAGCTAAAGAGGCGGCTAGGAAGGCCCTGGATCTAGACGAAACGGCCGAAGCGCACACTTCACTCGCGCACGCCAGTATCCATGATTGGGATTGGGTGGCGGCAGATAGGGAATCCCAGCGGGCGGTTCAACTCAACCCGAGAGATGCGTCTGCTCGACTCTATCGTGCCGTTTATTTGGGGGCCACGGGTAGGCTCGAAGACGCGATAGCGGAAGATAGACAAGCCCTAGAGATCGATCCGCTCTCGCTCATCATCAACTCTCATCTCGGTGACCTTCTAAGCCGCGCAGGCCGGCTCGACCAAGGAATTGCACAACTCCGCCGGACACTTGAGCTGGATCCGAATTTCTTCCGTGCCCACCTGTGGTTGGGAGAGGCTTACCAGCAAAAGGGCTTGCACGGTGAAGCGATCGCGGAGTTGAAGAGAGCGGTCACTCTCGGTGGCGGCGGTCCGGAAGCGTTAGCAGCACTCGCGCACGCTTATGCGGTGGGGGGAGAGCGGCGAGAGGCACTGAAACTGCTTGGCGAGCTGAAGGAGCAAAGCAGGCGAAGGTTCGTTCCGGCCACCGACTTCGCATTTGTCTGTATTGGGCTTGGCCAGAAAGAGCAGGCATTCGTCTGGCTGGAACAGGCGTACCAGGAGCGCTCGGGCTGGCTGGCTTTCGCCAAGATCGACCCCCGGTTCGACGGCCTGCGCTCCGACCCGCGCTTCCAAGACCTGCTGCGCCGCATCGGCCTCCCGCCGTAGAAGCCCACATTGCTCTCGATTTGTGAAAAAAGCCGGACGACAGACTTATTTAGCGCGTCGTCATTGCGAGTTTTGCGCATTTTCTTCGTCGTAGCGCAGTTCTCCGCTTGACAGCTATTCCTGCCGAGGTAACATGAGTTGCAAAGCCTGCCAAGAGCTTTGCAGAAGCGACCGACTGTTACCTCATGACGCTGTGCCTCATCTCAGCGACCGACTCTTGCAACGTAACGCTCGCCCGCAAGTCCGGGCTTGCAAGCCCTTTAGAATCCGCACTTGCGAAAAACGCGTCGGCAAGCCCTTTGGAATCCGCACTTGCAAATTCATTGGACTTAAAGTCTCCTGAAATCAACACTTACAGAAAATGTGGCGGTGTCCCCTCCTTGCCTTTTACAATCTTCGTTTGCGAATCGGTGTTCATCAGTGTTCATCTGTGGTTACACCTCTTGCCTTTTTTTTGCCTG
>QHYQ01000532.1 GCA_003224175.1 Acidobacteriota bacterium | reverse complement strand
TAGGATTTTCCCGTGCCGCTGTAGTGCGGTTCACGAAAAAGATCACGTCAAAGCTGTGAAGATTCACAGAGGTGAAAAACGCACCAGGCGGAGTCTCGTTGTAAACTGCTCCGATACTTCGCATGAGTTGCGGGGCACTGAGCCAGTCTGCCACAGCTCCTGTGGACGGAGCGCCCCTGAGATCAATTGCGAAGACTGGAATCCCGGTGGCTGCGAGAGCCGAATCCAATGAACCGGGAATCGCGGGACCTACCGTGAACTTGCGAAGCCCTTTGCCTTTCTGCCATGCTTGGAAGGAACCGTGGTCAAAGGAAAAGCCACAGACCACCATTTCCGTCCCATATCTCCTCCGGAGGGACATGCCCATTGGTTCGCCGGCTCCGAGAGGGAGCGTTGAGACATGTCCATTGTGAGCCCAAAGCATGATTTTTGACCCGGGGCCTTCATTATCAAGAATCCATTTCACGTTCTCTGCCATCGAACGATCGCGAGCTGAAAAGTAGCCTGTCGGGCCCGCCGCGCACAACTCCTCAGCCTGTCGCACAATCTCTAGATTGTGGCGAGCTAATATCCACTCCTCGAACGATGATGAGTCCACGTACACCTTCTTCACGCTGTCGAACCGGGCCAACATGGACTTAATGCCCTCAGCAGTCTTGTGCCGGAAGTCTTCGGACTTGTTCGTGTATTCCCGTTCTCCGGCAGCATCACTTAACGGAGCAAGGATTGCGGACGCAACTTTGGCTTCGTCGGGGTCAACCCTTTGAAGGTAGACCTCGACATTGGTCACGGCCACATGGGCCACCTGCATATCGAAGCCAAAAAACTTGACCTTTTTCGTGTGGCTCGAGTCTTGGTTATACCTGCGCATCCATCGGATCATGTCGAGTACTTCCTCCGTGTTCCAAGTCCAAAAATACAAACCAGCGAGTGCCTTCGCCGGATCACCGTTACCGTTTAAGACGTAATCGTTGACTGCCAAGGATTCAGGCCAGTTCGCTTCGATTCCGAAAACAGTGAAGCCCATTCTTTCGACCAGAAATTCCAACATGCGGTGCTTCAATTGGAAGAATTCGTGGGTACCATGAGTCGCCTCTCCCATGGCAACGATGCGTGCATTCCCAATGGTTGACTGCAACGGACGCAGATCATCCAGCCCGCTCTCTGGGCTTGTGCTATCTAATGGTATTGCAGCACTCTCGAACCAAGCAGTGACTTCGTTTGGAGCGGAAGACCCGGATTGAGGCCTAGTTACTTGGCCTAGCAAAATCTGGGACACAAGTAGTTCGAGAACGAGCCACCAGAGCCGAAGACTGGGCCTCACTGTAACGTCGCCGGCCATCGTTCGCTCCACCGTTTTGGCTGCAATTCTAGAACATTGAACCACGTGGCGAGGAGAAATGTGATTATAGACATGAACCCGTTTCGGTCCAGAAACGGGGTCCTCGGAAACTGGCCTCAGCCGCACTGCCTCTGGGCCGAAATGATTCGTTTTCAAAATTCTGGATTGCAACGTTGAGAACGCTCGCTGAGATGGTCGCTAGCCCCGTTCAAAACCCCTCAGAGGGTTTTTGACGCACTTAGCCATACGACCGCAGCATCCGAGTAGCAAACGAGAGAGAGAACTCAAATGCTCGCATCGACGGGACGTGTTCGAGACGCGGCTTGAGAAATTGTGGAAAGATTTGGGAAAGATAACTGCCGAATACGATCCACTTGGGTACGCTCAGGTGCGGCTAAGTACCGAGCGAACCAACAAGATATAGATCTGGCGCTGGTCTCCGGAACCAGAGGTCGGAGGTTCAAATCCTCTCAGGCGCGCCACTTTGCTTCAGCTAAGCCTTTGAAGATCACTGGATTCTGCCCCCGTCTCTTCATATCCTCAAACCGTGTGTCTGTAACAACGCTCAGACACGCGGATTTCTGTTGATTTTGCGCGCAAAAAGGACCGCCCATGCAGGAAGGGCTATTGCGGGGCAGGCTGCGGAGGCGGATTGGTGGTTTTCCCTGCAGCGGACTTCTTCTCGAGTCCCCTTCTTTGCGCCACAAGCCCTTCCATTTCCTTGCGCGTATCGGCGACGACCTGGATGCGCTCCTGAATCAGCTTTTGCAACCGTT
>QHYQ01000531.1 GCA_003224175.1 Acidobacteriota bacterium | reverse complement strand
AATCGTTTGAAAAGAAAAGAGTTGAATTTTGCAGTGTGCAAAAGAGTGCGCAACGCTGTGATAGGAAAGGAGTTGAGTACAAGTGACGAGTGATGAGCGGCGAGTATCGGAATGGGAATTGTTGGGTGTACCCCCGGCAGTTTTCGTAAGAGTGGCAAACACGGGACTTACAGGATACGGAACTTGGAAATGTGTACGGAGAATGGAAGATCGTCTCGTTGGTCCTGCTGGGGAGGGTAACCGGCAAGAGGCACAACGATACTGGAGAATTTAGAAGGACTGCGCGAAGGGCACACATGGCTGGAAGGCGAGGAATCTTGCCGACCTAATACCACTACTATATCACAATTGGTAACGTATGTCAAGGATTACTTTAAGTGATTTTGATTCTGTCGGATAGGGAGAGGCGTTTCAAATTGGTTCTGAGAACTATGCAACAGACTGGCTGGGGCCTGGCCGACGTACGGGGGAAGATCGAAATGGTCACGGGAAAAGAAAATAGCCCGTACCACCTCATCCATCTATCTCAGATGGGTTTTTTCGCAAAGGTATCCAGTCGGTGGGATCCGTACACTGAGGTGATTTCAAGGTCCCCAACTGCACTCAAAGCCCTATCTAGTAGCTCTGCGTCTTGAGTGCTAAGTTGGCAAGGCCGTTGATAGTATCGGTCGGTTAGGAGCCTATCGAACAAGCCAGTGAGTTGTTGAAGCTCTTCATTTGTGAAACTAGTCAGACGGTCCGCATATCTCGTGTTTGGAGGGCTCTGACGGGAGCCCCAGTTGCTGTACAAGATCGAAGAGACACTGCCAACATAGTTGGCAAGTCTAGGCCAACGGGCAGGAGCGGAGGCGAAGCCGGTGCGCGACTGGAGGACCCTTCGCCAGTCACGGACAGGCGCAGGCAGGTAGAAATTTCCTCTATTGTCCATGTTACGATTCGCGACTATGCGTGGCAAAATGAGATTCAGCATCCAGCCATACAAGTAGATTTCGGACGGGCATAGAATCGCAATATCATTGCCAGATTCCCAATCTCCCAATAGATCTGCTCCTTTGCTTGACTGGGATAAGTAAAGTTGCCATCCTGTGCGAGCAAAGTCATAGAGTTCGAGCAGATCGTAATTGTCAAGCCAGACGTAATTATCTAGGCTCAGAATCTCTCTTCGGGTCAATTCATAGCCTATTCTCATATCTAGTAGACAGCCCGGCGGTAATTCTGCTCGGTGATCTATAAGGAATCGGACCCACATTTGGGCAACGTTGGACCCGATTTCGTTATGCCGGACTATGCCAGTTCGACCGAGATCAGTGGCCAAATAGCGGCGGTTCTCACTTGCCTTCCATTCCAGACTCACCACACCGCCCGAGAATCCATCGTATATATAAGGAATGCCCGGAACGCTTCCCACGTTGAAACCCCCTCTGAGCAGAAATGAATCGCTACTGTTTCTTTCGCTCTCGCTGACTGAAGTCGGCGATTCCTGCATCATCTCCTTCTGAAGTCGTTTACTGTATGGGGCTGGAACGAAAGCGACTTCGCCTACTATGCCAAGCTCTTCGTTTGAGATGGGAATGTGGATGGCTTTTTCGGAATATGGGGGCGGGAACTCGACGCGCAATGGAATCGGGTCAATTGTCTCGATTGTGGTGCTTCCACCCAATGTGTGTTCGAGGTTCAGGCGGTACGGCACAGCTAGGCATGTCTTTCTCAAGTAGCGTTGAACTTCATGCCAGTTCGGAGGCCCTTCGGAAGAATCCTTTGCGACTTTCCTCCGTCCGCGCGACAGATGCAATGTGATGCGTGTGCCCCTGAAGCGACTAATCCCTTCGTTCGGGGTCTCGCGAATTCGGATTAATCTGGTGGGGCCGTCGATTTCCAAATGTCGTTTGCGCGTATCTCCTCGAACTGGCTCCCACATCGCAGTCTCAACTTCAACTCGGTCAGCCAAGAGGAAACAGGAGAGGAAGCCAATTCCGAACTCAGAAACAGGAGCGAAATCGACAGCCTTCTTCCTGAATTCCTGGCGGTCGCGGGCAAACTCTGTGGACGAATAAAAGGAACGCCCAACCTTAAGGAACCAGCGCTCAATAACCCATTTGTCCATGCCGGTTCCGGTGTCCGTCACCCTTAAAACTGGGCAGCCATTCGCGTGACCCGATTCTTCGTACTGGATAGTGATGCGATTCTCCATGTCTGGTCGTAGATAGGGTTCGTGCAGTTTGCTCAACGCGTCGCGGTAGCTGCAGGCATCTACCGCGTTTTGGACAAGCTCTCGGATTGCGACGAGAGGGTTTCTGTATATCGCACCTCCCATAAGCAGTTCATAGACTCTGTTTTCATCCAACTCGAATCTCGTCCCCCAGCCTCAGCGATCCAGGTATCAGGTAGTGGAAAAGAACGGAGGGGGTTCGTTCACGATCGAAGTCCAGTATGTCCGCTAGGCGCAGGGCCGCCGCGACCAACTGCAGATCTGTAGTGGATGATCCTACCGGATAGTCTCGTGGAAACCTCGGGTGGCCAAAATTCTCTTTGTCCTGCTCTACCAAGACATCTGCATCCTGATTGTGGCTAACGCACACCTCGACCAGCTTTTCCTTGAAAGAATCGCCGTCGAAGCTCAGGCATTCCTCGATATCTGGTATTCGCGCCCTGTCTTTGTCGTGATATTGGGTGATTTCAGAAATAAGTTCGACGTATCTTTCGCGCCTTGCGTGGCGGTCACGCGTGTCCAAGGCGAGCAGCGCCTCCTCTGCCTGAAAGAGCTCGGCCTCTACTCTGCGTCTTTTCGGCTCGGCAAGGGTTGAGTCCTGCACGCTTAGCCGCAAATTATCTAGGCTTCGCTTCACGGTGTCGTTGACTTCCGCAAACTCCCACAAATCCGAATTAGGGGCCAGTCTGGCAGTTCTCTGCTCCTTGCTCAGTGCCATACCAGCGTCATGTAGGTGAGCGGAGAGAACGAGCATGCCGATCTCGGGCGGCGTGAGCGTGGCGCGCCTCTCCGAAGAAAGGATATGCCACATTAGGTGGGCAACCTTCAGGCCGTGCCTGCGGTCGTGCATCGTGAACGTATCGAGTTCGCGAGCGGTGACTCTGTCGAGAATGGATGCAAAAACGCGGTCTACGATCTTAATGATCTGAGTGTGAAGCTGGCGGCAAGCCTTTTTTGAATTCGTTCCCAACGGGGTGGTGTCCGGCAGCCATGTCGCCTGGCCTTCTGCATGCTGTTCAAGCCGCTTCATTAGGTCAAGCTGCTCGACGGTCGAGGGAGTTTCCGGGATTTTCATTGGGAACCCCACGGAAAACTTGGTGGGTGAATTGTGGCAGGAGATGATAGGGAAATGCAAATTACCAACCTAGCATACTCTAGAGCACGGTGGCGGATTGGAGTGCGGATGGTACGGTTTGAGAGCCCTTTTGTGGGAAAGCGGAGAGTCCCGGGAGAGGAATAATGATGGAAGAGTCAAAATCCCCCCACCCAAAACCGCGTATGGGCACTCACGCGAACATATCAAGAGCGGAAAGAGGGCGGGGCCTTCGGCTCCGCTCAGGGTAAACAAGCCTCGCCATTACAAGATCAGAAGATCCGAGCAGAGAAATACGCACAGCCAAGTGTGGCTGTGCCACCACGTAGAGCAAAGATCCGAGGGGCAAAACACGCAAGGAAAAGAAATGGCACCCTGAAGGGCGCCGCTACGATAAAAAAGGACGGAGGGCACGATATTCCGGCTGCTGCCCGGAATCTCCGATATCGTGCCCCTACAAAGCGAGAAGATGGCGACGTGAAGTCGCCGCTACAGATACGCGCCGCTTGGATCGGGGCCTCTCTGCCTCATCCTTTTCCTGTCTCCGATATTCCCTCAGGCAGATCGTCCGCGCGAATGAGAATAGACCCGTCCACTTCGGTGTCGCCGGCAATGTATTTCCGGCGTACCTCCTGCTCAATGACTTGGCGGTTCGCTCGGAACACTTCGAGTTTATCCTTACCATCTCCGTGGAAGTGATCGTCCAGGGCTTCCCTGCTGATGGCGCAGCGCACCCACGCTTCGCCGTCGTGCCCGTAGAAAAAGACAATGTCGCGCTCGGGAACAAAAGCCTCTTGGGGCGCGAGAAATGTCAGGTCGTGCTGCTCAAGGCGCCATTGCACGCGGCGGACGATGAAGGCTGCGAACGGATGGATGTCCATTTCAATGCTGGCGCGGTCCATGGCGCTCAGATAAGACTTGCGGTCCCGGATGCGAATCACCGTCCAAGGATAGCCGCCCGAAGCCAGCATAACGTTCATCAGAAAACGCGCCATGCGGCCGTTCCCATCCGGGTACGGATGAATGTAGCCGAAAAGCCAGTGTCCCAACACCGCGCGCACCGAAGCCTCGGGTTCTTTTTCCAGAAGGTCGAAGAACGCCGGCATGGCGTCGCGCACCGCCTCCCACCTCGGCGGAATGTAGCGCGACCCGCGCAGATACACGGGTATGTTCCTGTATCCGGCCAGCACCCCCGCTTCCATCAGGCCGGCGCTGACGCAGGGCTGGAACAATTCGCGATACCAGTCGTTGTGCACGGTGCGCGCCAGCGCGGGGGCGTTCTCACCCGCGATCACTTTCTCCACTCCTTTTTTCACCAACTGGAACGCTTGCCAGTATCCCCGCGCTGCGAGGGCGTCGCGATTTCTGCGATCGCCGGCGTCATGCTCGGGGTCCCAGCCGCCCTGCCGCACTCTCTCAACCAG